>JALNYP010000037.1 GCA_023229795.1 Syntrophobacterales bacterium | reverse complement strand
GACTATATCTCCGGCCGCTTCGGATAATGCCGCCCCGGCGCCGCCCCCGGACCTCATCCTGCTCCGGCGCCTCAACCTCTTTTACGATTCCTTCCACGCTCTGAAGGATATCGACGCGGCCTTTCCCGGCCAGACCATCACCGCGCTCATCGGCCCCTCGGGCTGCGGCAAATCCACCCTGCTCCGCACCCTCAACCGCATGAACGACCTCATCGAGGGGGTCACCATCACCGGCGAAGTCCTCATCGCCGGCCAGAATATCTTCGGCCCGGAAGTCGTTCTTACCCAGTTGCGCAAAAAAGTCGGCATGGTCTTCCAGCGCCCCAACCCCTTTCCCCTGTCCATCTATGACAACGTGGTGTACGGCCCCCGCCTCCACGGTCAGCCCAGCAAAGCCGAACTGGAGGAGATCCTGGAGCGCTCCCTCACCGCGGTGCAGATGTGGGACGAAGTCAAAGACCGCCTGCGCCTCTCGGCCCTGGAATTGACCGAAGAGCAGCAGCAGCGCCTGTGCATCGCCCGGGTGCTGGCGGTCGAGTCCGAAATCGTGCTCATGGACGAACCTTGTTCGGCCCTGGACCCCATGGCCACCCTGCGCATCGAAGAACTCATGCAGGAGCTCAAGCAGAATTACACCATCATCATCGTGACCCACAACATGCAGCAGGCCGCCCGGGCCTCGGACCTCTCCGGCTTCATGTACCTGGGAGAACTCATCGAGTTCGGCACCACCGCCCAGATCTTTACCCGCCCCAAGGACTCCCGGACGGAGGATTATATTACGGGGAAGTATGGTTGATTGTTCAATAATCATGATTAACGCTTGCTGCCCCCCAAAATAATTTCTCCCACCTGCAAAAAATCTCCTAACCTTTCCGGCCCACCGGCTTCTAATTAACAAAGCCTTTGTAGCAAACTTCTTTCGGAGGTAAGCGGATGAACCTCAAAAGATGGTTGAGCGTTATCCTGACGATGGGCCTTCTCCTGGTCCTAAGCCCCCTGGGCGCCCAGGCTGACCCACCCTTTGACCGATATTACCAACATCCCCGCGGGAACGCCTATGGGTGGCATGGTCCCCGGCCGCATGAGTTTGAGCGGCACCGGAAGTATTACCGGCGCGGCTGCGGTCCGCATCCCCGCTATGTGCGTGAAGTTTACGTAGCGCAGCCGCCTGTGGCCTTGGTCGCACCCGTGGCTCCCATGATGGTTCCCCAGCCCCAACCCTATTACTCCCAGCCGTCGGTGCCTAACGGCCTCCACGGTTCACTCACCTTCGGATACTAAGGCGCGCTTGTAGAGATAAGACAAGCCTGGCCTCTAAAGGCGCACCTGCGGGTGCGCCCTGAATAGAGGGCAGACCCCTTAGCCTTTCATGAGAAAATATCGCCATCCTAATCGGGATGGCCGGGAAAAATTGGGGGGGGGGGAGGTGAAACGTTAGTCTTTCGCCTCCCTTTCGGCCTTTTATTTTGGCGGTGAGAGGAATTCCATGACCTTGGCGATGGCGCTGATATCCTCATCGCCCCAGCCCTGCGCCACTCCCAGCCGGTAGAGGTGCAGCAGCATCTGGCCGGCGGGCACCGGCGCCCCTAGCTCGTAGGCGGTGTCCACCACGAATTTAGCATCTTTGGCCAGGTGTTTCAGGGGAAAGGCCGCCTGAAATTTTTGGTCCCTAAAGTTCGCCGCCTTCACCTGGAACATGGGGGCGTTCATGGCGCCGGAGGCCACCGTCTCCAACATGGCCTCCAGGTCTAGGCCGCCCAACCGCCCGAAGTTGAGGGCCTCGGCGAAGCCTTCCATCATCAGCCCCAGGAGCAGATTGATGAACATCTTCATCATGGAGCCCTGGCCGGTCTTGCCGCAATAAATCACCTTCTTGCCCATGGTCAGGAACAGGGGTTCCAGTTCCTGGACCCTTTGCCGGTTGCCGCCCGCCAGGATCACGAGAGCGCCGTCCTCCGCCGGTTTCTTGGTTCCCGATACCGGGGCGTCCACGAACCTGATGGCCGTGGGGGCCAGTTCTTTGCCCAGTTCCAGGGTGAAACTGGGCGACACCGAACTCATGTTGATAAAGACCTGCTCGGGGCCGAAAGCCTCGGCCGCGCCCTCCGGGCCGAAGAGCAGCTCGTAAAGGGCCTCGGGGCCGGTGACCATGGCGACGATGATCTGGGCATCCTGGGCCAGGGCCTTGGGGCTGGCCGCGACTTGAGCTCCCAGCTTGGCCAGGGGTTCGGCCTTGGCTGCGGTGCGGTTATAGACGGTTAAAGGGTACCCGGCCTTGAGGATATTGGCGGCCATGGGCGCCCCCATGATCCCCAGACCCATAAATCCGATTTTCGGTTTCATGTCACTTCCTCCGGGCTTAGTTCATCAAGGATCGCTTGATCACTGGTCCAGCGTCCTCATCGTTTCAATATAAGGCTTTAAATTCAGCCGGCCACCTCAAATTCCCGACTCTTTGGATACCTGGGCCTGATTGGCTTGGGCCGGAAGAATGCTTAAGGTTATTAATCAGTTAACCGAAAACCGAAAACAGTTATTTTAATTCCTAAACAGCGAAAGGGGCGGATAACCGCCCCTTTCCTGCCCGCCAACTGCATGTCCCGCCTTGGCCCTTAAGGGCAGCGGATTATTTAGGCACTTCCAGCGTCAGGTAGAGGGTGCGGCCGCCGCGTTTGATCAGGAACCGGACGACGCTCCCTTTCTTGACCTTGGCCACGGCCGTCCGATAATCCTTGACCGTGCTGACGACCTCGCCGTTGACTTCCAGGATCATGTCGCCGCCGCGCATCCCGGCCTCAGCCGCGGGGCTGCCGGATTCCACCTGGACCACGACCACGCCTTTGTTGTCCCGCAGACGGAACTGCCGGGCCAGGTTCGGGTCCAGATTCTGCACCTCGAGCCCCAGGGGGGTTTTCTCAGCACCCGCCACTTCTTTGGCCTGGGCCTGCTTTTCTTCGGTCAGTTCCGAGATCGTCAGGTTAAAGGTCTTTTCCTTGCCTTCGCGCAACACCTTGAGGGTGGCCTTGGACCCCGGCGCGGTGTCCGCCACCATGCGCGGCAATTCATTCATCTCGTGGATGGGGTGGCCATTGAAGTCGATGATGATATCACCCCGATGCAGACCGGCCTTAGCCGCGGGCGAATCGGGATTGACTTCGGCCACCAAAGCGCCTTTCGGTTCGGCCATGCCGAAACTCTTGGCCAATTCCGGGGTGACATTCTGGACCTGCACTCCGATCATGCCCCGGACCACTTTGCCCTTTTCCTGCAACTGGGGAATGACGAACTTGGCGATATTGCTGGGGGTGGCAAAACCGATGCCCTGCCCGCTGGCCAGAATCGCAGTGTTGATGCCGACCACCTCGCCTTTCAGGTTCAGGAGCGGGCCGCCGCTGTTCCCGGGATTGATGGAGGCGTCGGTCTGGAGGAAGTTGTCATAAGGCCCGGCGCCGATCACCCGGCCTTTGGCGCTGATAATGCCCTGGGTAACCGTGTGGCCCAGGCCGAAGGGATTGCCCACCGCCAGGACCCAATCTCCCACCTGAATGGCCTCGGAGTCCCCCATCTTGAGAAACGGCAAATCCGCCGGCGGATCGACGATCTGAATCAAGGCCAGGTCGGTTTTGGGGTCCCGGCCTTTGATGGTGGCCTTATACTCCTTGCCTCCCACCAGGATGACCTTGATCTTCTCCGCGCCTTCCACCACATGGTTATTGGTCACCACATACCCCTTGGGGTCGATGATGAAGCCGGAACCCAGGCTGCGGGTCTTGAAGCTCTTGGGCATTTCTCCGAAATATTTATCGAAGAAATCCCGGAAATCCCGGAAAGGCCCTTCCGGACCGAAGGGATTATTCGGTCCCATTTCCGGTCCCGGACCCCGTCTCGGTCCTTGCTGGGGCTGGCCTTCCCCGAAAAATTCCCGCATCTGATTTTTCACCACTTTTTCAGTACTGATATTGACCACTGCGCCCGAGACCTGCTTGGCCAGATTGGCGAAAGTATCCGGGGCCAAGGAGGTGCTGGCCGGCGTCTGGGCCCGCGAGGGCTGCGCCAGCGGGCTCAGGCCCAGGAGGACGGCAACTAAAATCAGACTAATTATGAGGCTGCTTTTTTTCATCCTTCTTCTCCTCTTTTTTCTGACCGGGTGATCCTCCCGGCAGCGACGTCATCGCAGATTTATTTCCTACGACCACCAGGAGATAGTTTTCCGGGTGGATATATTTTTCGGCCACTTTCTGGATATCCGCGGGGGTCAAATGCTCGATGAGTTCCGGGTAGCGCCAGGGGTAATCCAGCCCCAGGCCGTAGACCTCGACGTAGCCCAGGAGCCAGGCCCGTTTCGACATGGAATCCATCTTCCGGGGAAAACTGCCGATCAGATAAGACTTGGCGTCTTTGAGCTCGTCAGTGGTCACCGGCTGGGTCCTGATGCGCTGCAGTTGTTCCACCACCTGGGTAATGGCCTCGCCGGCCGTGGCGTTTTTCGTCTCCAGGGCCACGACGAAGGGCCCGGGCTCCAACCCTGGGGAAAAGGAACTGGACACGCTGTAAGCCAGCCCCCGATTGACCCGGATATCGTCCATGAGCCGGGAAGAGAAGCCCCCGCCTCCCAGGATGTAATTCATCACCTGGAGGGCATAGAAATCCGGATTTTTCCTGGTGATCCCCAGGTTTCCCAGAATGATGTTGGCCTGGGTGATATCTTTATTAATCTCTATTACTTTGCGTTGCGTCAGTTTCGGAATGGCCGGAAGCTTGGCCGCCGCAATGGGGCTGGCGGTCCAGTCCCCGAAGGTCTTGGTGACCCACTGTTGGGCCTCCTCCGGGGTCAAGTCTCCCACCAGGCTGAGCACGGCATTATTGGGGCGGTAATACTTCCGGTGAAATTCCACCAGGTCGCCTCTGGTAATGGCCGACAACCCTGCCTGCGTGCCCAGGACCGGATGGCCGTAAGGAAAGGCGCCGTACAGGTCCTTGGTGAAGGCCCGGGAGGCCACCGTCATGGGCTCATCCTCTTCGCTGATCAAGGCCGCTTTGAACTGGCTGACCTTCCGCTGCACCTCTGCCGCCGGAAAAGTCGGATTCAGCAGGATATCCTTGACCAGCTCCAGGGCCGGGCCCAGGTCCTTTTTCAGCACCGTCAGGCTCACCGTAGCGAAATCATCGCCTCCCGAGGCCGATAATTTCGCGCCCATGAAATCCAGTTCTGCCGCGATCTTGGCCGAGGTCCGGGATTTCGTGCCGTTCAGCAGGAGGGAGGCGGTCAGGTTGGCCAAGCCCTCCTTCCCTTGGGGTTCTTCCAGGGTGCCGGCTTTGATCAGGAGTTGCAGGTTCACCAGAGGGAGTTCGGCCTGCCGGGAGAACAGCCACACCAGGTCATTGGGGAGTTTCTCCCGAGTTCCCAGCACTTGGGAGGCCGGAGCAGCCGCGAAGGCCGCACTGCTCCACAGCATGATCGCGATAACCACCCAGCTAAAGCGTTTGAGCAATTTTTTCTCCATAAGGATCGCGCCTGATTGAGTCAAACCGATCGCTGCCCCAGGGGCTTAGCGAATCACTCCGCCGGGGTGGAACCGGCCGCTAGGGGCCTTGCCGGTCTTGATGGGAATCAGGATTCCCGTGGTCCGGCTGTCGGCGATCAGATACTTTTTGGCCACTTCCCTGATCTGTTCGCTGGTGACCTGCTGGATCTTGGGGATAAATTCCTTCAGCAGGGTCCAGCGGGCCACGGTCGCGGTCCGCCCCAGCAGCATGGCTCGATAAAAGATGGAATCCATGCCCATGTAAAAGGAGGCCGCCACCTGATTTTTGGCCTTCTGCAACTCCTTGTCCCCCACCAGTTCGGTCTGCAGTCGCTTGATCTCCTGCTCCAGGGCCGCTTCCACCTGGGGCACGGTCTTCCCCGGCATGGGTTGGCCGTATAGCGTCAGGATGAAGGGGTCGGTGGTGTCAAAATCATAGTCCGCGCCGGCGTCCAGGGCCAGTTTCTGGGTGTACACCAGATCGTGATAGAGACGGGAGCTGCGTCCCGCCGACAGGATCCTGGTCATGAGATCCAGGGGATAGGCATCGTCGCTCTGCCAGTTGGGGACGTGGTAATTCATGACCACTATCGGAAACTGCGCCTCCCGCTGGACCTCCACCCGGATCGGCCCGTGATGCTTCGGTTCCTGGGCCGTAACCTTGGGGGGCTCCGGCCCAGCCGGCAGCGACCCGAAGGTCGCTTCGATCTGGCTCAGCGCCTCCTTGGGATCGATATCTCCCACCACCACCAGGGTGCAGTTGTTGGGGAGATAGTAACGATGGTAGTACGTGCGGTAGTCATCCAGGGAGATGCTTTCGATGTCGTGGAGCCAGCCGATCACCGGCCACTGGTACGGATGGGCTTCGAAGGTGGCGGCCATGGTGGCTTCCTGCATAAAGCTCGCCGGGTCGTCTTCGGTGCGCAACCGCCGTTCTTCTATGACCACCTTTTTTTCGGTCTCGAAGGCCTTTTCATCGACGTTGATGCCTTTCATCCGGTCCGCTTCCATCTCCAGCCAGTGCCGCAGTTGCTCCTTGGGGCCGGTTTCAAAGTAGGCGGTATAATTCCTGGAGGTGAAGGCGTTATCCGTGCCGCCTACCTTTTGCACCTCCTGGGAGAAATACTTGGGCCCATATTTGGCCGTCCCCTTGAACATCAGGTGCTCGCACAGGTGGGAGATGCCGGTCTTGCCCAGGGCTTCATTCCGGGAGCCCACCCGGTACCAGACCTGGAGAGTGACAATGGGGGCCCGGGGTTCCCGCAAGAGCAGCACCTTGAGGCCGTTGGCCAACTTGTGCTCTACTACGTTGTTGAAAAGGTTCCCCTCATCCGCCGCCCTCAAAGGGATGGCGCACAGGGATAACCACGACCCGGCCAGGAGGAGGATCAACAGCCCGATCCTTAGTCTCCCGGCGGCCCACCTCGCCCGGGGACGGTCGATGCCGCCCGCTTTCAAACACTTGGAGGTAACAGTCATAAGGTTTTTTTCGGTGAAGTAATCTCGGGATTAAAACGAACCATGTATCATGCCTTTAACGCACTAGAACCTTAACGTAAATTCTCCCTCACCACATTTCAAGGGAACCTGAAAGATTATTCCGGTGATAGCCCCTCGCCTGGCCCGGATAAGGATACGCCTTGGGGCCGGGGCCTCCAAACCGCGCCGGCCAGCAGCGCCGCCAGACCTGACCCGGATAGATCCAGGTATACATCCCAAATACTGCCGGTCCGGGAAGCATAAAGCCATTGGCGTCCTTCATCGGACGTGGAAAAGAGCAGGCAAGCCGCCAGGGAACGGAGGCACGCGCCCCAGGGCCCATAACCCGCCTGCACCCGAAGAGCCCGGAACCACAGCACGTACATCAGGCCGTAAGCCACCACATGCCCGGTTTTCCGCAGGTAAAAATTGATCAACTTCACTTGGGCCGGGGTCAGTTCCTTCCAGCCGGACAGCAGCCATTGGAGCAGGCCGTAAGTGTTTCCCCCCGAACCCCAATCTCCCGACATGACCAGGACCATCAGGCCCCAGAGAATAGGAGGCGCCCAATAATACAGCAATAGAGGCTTTCGCCAAAATGGCGGTGCGCTGCCCAACGATTCGGTTCCTTCACCCGGTCATGGGTATGGTTAAATTTATTAGACTCACTTTCTCAGGATTTTATTAAGGCAGTGAAGAAAAGAATTTATTGAATAGGAAGATTGAAAATTTTCCCGAAAATTCATAAGAAAAGCACTCACGCCCGACCCCCGCCGAGGTCTATCGGCAAGGGCGCCTGAAGGGGCCGCCTACCCCAGGATCGCCTCCACAAAGGCCTCGGGGTCGAAAGGCCGCAGGTCTTCCATGCCTTCTCCCACCCCGATGTAACGCAGCGGGATGCCGGTTTGGTGCACCACCGCCAGGGCTACCCCGCCCTTGGCGGTGCCGTCCATCTTGGTAAGCACGAGGCCCGTCAGTCCTACGGCTTCATGGAATAACCGGGCCTGGCTCAGGGCGTTCTGCCCGGTGGTGGCGTCCAGAATGAGGAATACCTCATGGGGGGCGTCGGGAATCTTTTTGGCCGCGGTGCGGTGAATCTTTTTCAGCTCCTCCATCAGGTTGACCTTGGTGTGGAGGCGGCCCGCGGTGTCTACGTACACTGTGTCCACCCCCCGGGCCAGGGCCGCGGCCATGCCGTCGAAGACCACTGCAGCCGGATCGGCCCCGGTCTTCTGTTTGACCACCGCCGCGCCCACCCGTTCGCCCCAGATCTCCAACTGCTCCACGGCCGCCGCCCGGAAGGTGTCTGCGGCCACCAGCATGGTGGTCAGCCCCAGGGTACGGTCCCGGTGGGCCAGCTTGGCGAGGGTGGTGGTCTTGCCCACGCCGTTGACCCCCACCATCAGCACCACCCAGGGACGAGCGTTCCTTTCCGGGGCCGGCGGCCCGGTGAGCAGGGCCACCATCTCGGCCTTGAGCGCGGCTTTGAGCTTGTCCACGTCTCCCAGTTCCCGGCGCCGCAACTTGTCCTGCAGGGCCTGGATCAAAAAGAGGCTGGTCTCCACTCCCAGATCGGCAGTTATCAACAATTCCTCAAGTTCATCCAAAAGCTCGGCATCGACGACCTTGCGGCCGTGAAACAACCGGTCCATGCCGCCGCTCAGGGCCTCCCGGGTCCGGGTTAAGCGCTCCCGCAGGCGCCTAAACATGCCCCGCCGCTCGGCTTCGGGAACTTCCTCCGCGGCCTCCAGGTCTTCGGCCTCCGGGATTTCCGGGGCTATTTCCAGCGCCTCCGCCTCCGGGATCGACACCACCTCGGCCTCGGCTGAAAGCATAACCTCCGGCGCTTCCGCCTCGGGGGCTGCCGCGGGCTCTGCCGGGACTTCCGGGATTACCTCTACCGGGGCCGCGGCGGCCTCGCCTGCGGCTTCCGCCTCCGTGACTGCGTCTTCTTCCGGCGCACCCCGGCGCCAACGGCGAAAAAAACCGCGGCGCGCTGACGGCGCGGCCGCGGTCTGTTCTTCGGCGGGAGCTTCAGGCGCCTCCGCTTCGAGGCCGGTGACCTCCGCGGTCTCCGCTCCTTCCGAAGCGGCCGGGAGAATCGGCTCAGTCTCCTCCCTCAAGGCGGCCGCGTCTTCTTCCCCCGCCGCGCCTTGATCTTTGTCCTTTTTGCGAAACCAGCGGCGCATACTTAGGCCGTAGTAATTTTGGAGAAATCAGCCATGGTGAGGAAAGTCCGGCTGATGCGCACCAACAGCGCCAAACGGTTGCGGCGCAGCTCGAGGTCTTCAGACATGACCAGCACCTTTTCGAAGAAAGCGTCCACCGGACCGCGGAGAGCGGCCAAAGCCTTACAGGCCTCAGGATAATTCCGCTGCTCCAGGGCCTGGGTCACCTGGGACTCCATCAAGGCCGAGCATTGGTAGAGGATGTTTTCTTCCCCGTACTGGAAGAGCGCGGGATTCACTTCGCCGCCTTCGGCTCCTTGGGCGATATTGATGACCCGTTTGAAGGCCACGGCCAGGGCTGGAAATTCCGGGCTCTGGCGGACCTCGTGCAGGGCCCGCACCTTATCCGCCGCCTCCATCACGTCCCGCCAGCCGGTGGCCAGCACCGCGGTGATGGTCTCGTGCTCAAAACCCTCGGTCAGGAGGAGATTCTGCAACCGGGCCTGGAAGAAATCCAGGACCTCCGCCGCAGTCTCGTCTGCGCCGCGGCTGATTTTGCCCTTGAGAAGCTCCAGGGTCTGCGCCACGGTCTGGGGCAGGTCGAGGTGCAGCTCCTGGCTGCGCAGGATGCGGATGACCGCCAGGGCGTGGCGTCTTAAGCCGTAGGGATCGGCGGTGCCCGTCGGGCTTAAGCCCACCCCGAAGCAGCCGCAGATGGTGTCCAGGCGGTCCGCCAGGCCCACCAGGGCCCCCACCCGGTCCGGCGGCAGGTCATCGTCGGCATGGCGGGGCAGGTAGTGGGTGAACAGGGCCTCCGCCACTTCCGCGGGCTCGCCGTCCAGTTTGGCATACTGGCGGCCCATGACGCCTTGCAGGCTGGGGAATTCTCCCACCATCTCCGTGACGATGTCGGCCTTGCACAGGGTGGCGGCGCTCCGGACTGACAGTTCCAACTCCGGAGCCAGATCCCGGGCCAGGGCTGCGGCCCCCTCCCGGAAGCGCTCCATCTTCTCATACGACGTACCCAACAGCGAGTGGAACATTACGCCTTTCAAGGCCTCCACCCGGTTGGCCAGCGGCGTCTTGGCGTCCTCCTGGAAGAAAAACATGGCGTCGCTCAAACGAGCCCGGATTACCCGCTCGTGCCCCTGGCGTACCACATTGGGGTCCCGGGTAATAGTGTTGTTCACCGCGATGAAATGGGGCAGCAGGCGGCCGTCCGGCCCCCGCAGGGAGAAATAGCGCTGATGCTCCCGCATGGAGGTAATGAGCACCTCGTCCGGCAGGGCCAGAAATCTGTCCTCGAAGTTTCCCACCACCACCGAGGGATATTCCACCAGGAAGGTGTTCTCTTCCAGCAGTCCCGGATTGGGAACCACTTCGCCGTGCACCGCGGCCGCAGCCTCGGCTAACTCCTGTTCCAGCAACACCCGGCGCGCCGCCGGGTCCACCATGACTTTGGCCGCCTTCAGGGCCGCCACATAGGCCGCGGCGTCCTTGACCTCCACGGCCCCGGGCGCCAGGAACCGGTGCCCGAAAGTCACGCCGCCGCTGACCACGTCCCCCAGGGGAAAGGACACCACCTCCCCGCCGTAGCGGGCCAGGATCCAGTGGATGGGCCGGGCAAAGGTGATGGTCTCGGACCCCCAGTGCATGGACTTGGGAAAGCTCAGCCCCAGGATAAAGGCCGGCAACAGCTCCGGCAGCAGCGACGCGGTGGGCCGCCCGGTGGTGCTCTTCTTCACCGCCAGATAAACGCCCCGGGGGGTGTCCAACTCGATGAGATCGCTGACCGCCACGCCTTGCTTCTTGGCAAAACCCAGGGCCGCGGGCGTGGGCTGGCCGGCCGCGTCAAAGGCCACGGCCTTGGGGGGGCCGATTTCCTCGGTTTCCACCTCAGCCTGGACCTCGGCTGCCTCCCGGGCCACCAGCGCCAGCCGCCGGGGGGTGCCCCAGGTGAGGATCTCCCCCACCGCGACGCGCTCGGCCTCCAACATCTTGCGGAAGGAGGCGGCCATCTCCTCCAATACCGGCGGCAGAAAACGGGCCGGAATCTCTTCAGTGCCAATCTCCAATAACAACTCGCGTGCCATGGCGGTCCTCTTTAGCTGTCAGCGGTCAGCTGTCAGCGGTCAGCTTTTGCTTTTCTATTCCGTATCTTGAAAAGGACGTTTCCGGCCTTTCGCCTGGACCTTTTTAGTCTGTTGCTAAATTTGGGCTTTCGATCTCAACGAGTCAGTTTTCTTAAGCTGATAGCTGACGGCTGAAAGCTATTTTTTCAGTAAAGGAAAGCCCATCTCTTCCCGCTGTTTCAGGTAGCCTTCGGCGCACAGGCGGGCCAGGTTCCGGACCCGGCCGATCAGGCTGCTGCGCTCCGCTACGCTGATGGCCCCCCGGGCGTTCAGGAGGTTGAAGGTATGGGAGCATTTCAGGCAGTAATCGTAGGCCGGCAGCACCAGGCCCAGGCCGATGATGCGGATGCTTTCCGCCTCATACATGTCGAACAGCTTAAAGAGCATGTCCACGTCGGCCTGCTCGAAGTTATAGATGGAGTGCTCCACTTCGCCCCGGTGATGCACGTCGCCGTATTTGATCCCCTTGGACCATTCCAGGTCGTAGACGCTTTTCACCTTCTGGATGTACATGGCGATGCGTTCGGGACCGTAGGTCAGCTCGACGCTCACCGGGTGGAGGTCGATGGAGCCGGCCTGCTGGAAATAGGTGAACTGGGTGATCTCCATGCCGTCCAGCCACACCTCCCAGCCCAGGCCCCAGGCCCCCAGAGTGGGGGACTCCCAGTCGTCTTCCACAAAGCGGATATCATGGTCCAGGGGATCGAGCCCCAGGGCCTTGAGACTATCTAGATACTGCTGCTGGATATCCTTGGGAGAGGGCTTGAGGATCACCTGGTATTGATAGTAATGCTGCAGGCGGTTGGGATTCTCGCCGTAGCGCCCGTCGGTGGGCCTGCGGCTCGGCTCCACATAGGCCACATTCCAGGGCTCCGGCCCCAGGACCCGGAGCAGGGTGGCGGGGTTGAAGGTGCCGGCCCCCACCTCGATATCGTAAGGTTGTTGGATGACGCAGCCCCGTTCGGCCCAAAAGCGCTGCAGGGTCATCAACAGTTCCTGAAAAGTCATCCCGCCTCTCCTTTAAGGAAAAAATATCTGCATAATTTAACCGGTTAGGCCCGCTCTTGTCAAGGTGTCGCGAGCTTGGCCCTCCGGTTTTAAACCGGGGGTCCGGAAACGGTTCCTGGCAGGTTTTAAGACCATGGTACTTGGCCCCGGCGTTTGAAAAGCGCGATCTTTCCCGCGCCAGTTGGCAATTTCCCGGGAAAGTGGCGCGGCCGCCCGGCTTTTTTTCTGCCTTTAAGGCTATGGCATCTTGACGGCGTGCACGCCACGGGTTATATGAAACTATCACCCTACAGGCACGTAGCTCAGGGGGAGAGCACTACCTTGACGCGGTAGGGGTCAGGGGTTCAAATCCCCTCGTGCCTACCAGATATATCCAGGGGTTATGGTTCAGGCCGTAACCCTTTTTTCTTTAATCTGCTCCTAATTTTGCCGCTATTCTCTCCCAAAACCTGGCCGTGGAGTCCACCTGGGCCCCAGAAGTTCCCTTTCACTTGCCCCGAGGGGGAGGTAATAGAGAAGATTTTATGTTATCATGTTCCGGAGCAAAGTTACTTCGCAAAGATGATTGCGTGAGATATAGTTTATTTCACCGAGTTACGGCCGCCGGAGTCAGGTTGCCGCCGATGATCGGTTAGTGAGGAGTTTTAGCGTATGCGGGCTTTGTTGGTATGTCCTGAATTTCCCCTGTCCTTTTGGAGTTTCCCGAAAGGTTGCCGGCTCCGGGGTCATAAAACGGTTAATCCGCCTTTGGGTCTGCTGACGGTGGCAGCCTTGCTGCCCCCGGAATGGGAGCTGCGTCTGGCCGACCTCAATACCAGAAGCCTGACGGAAGAAGATTGGCAATGGGCCGATCTGGTTTTGATATCGGCCATGTATATTCAGAGGGAGGGCTTGTTGGCCCTGGTGAAGGAAGCCAAGCGCCGCGGCAAAACCGTCGTCGCCGGGGGACCCCACCCCACTTCACTCCCGGCCGCGGTCCTGGAGGCCGGTTGTGATTTTGTGGTGCGGGGCGAGGGTGAGAATACGATTCCTTTGCTCCTGGAAGCGATGGAGCAGGGCCGGACCGGGATCATCGAAAACGACGCCAAGCCGGACCTGGCGACCTCGCCGGTCCCGCGGTATGATCTGCTGGAACTGGACGATTACGCCACCGTGACGATCCAAACTTCCCGGGGATGCCCGTTTGACTGCGAATTTTGCGACGTGGTGAACCTGTTCGGGCGCATACCCCGATACAAGAGCTCGAAGCAGGTGATCGCCGAACTGGAAGCCATCTACCGGCTCGGAGCCCGGGGTTCCGTGTTCATCTGCGATGACAATTTCATCGGCAGTAAAAAGCATGCCCGGGATCTCCTCGCTGAGCTCACCCCCTGGTTGAGGAGTCGGGGTGAACCCTTCAACTTCTTGACGCAGGCCTCGGTGAACCTGGGGCAGGACCCGGAAATGATCGATCTCATGACCGCGGCCAACCTGAGGGAAGTTTTTATCGGGATCGAGTCTCCGGATGAGAATGTGCTGCAAACCAGCCACAAATATCACAATATCAAGAACCCGCTCCTGGAATCGCTCTACACCCTCAAGCGCAATGGCATGGAGGTTATTGGCAGTTTTATCATCGGCCTGGACGGGGAAACCAAAGGGGCCGGCGAGCGCATCTGCGCCTTCATAGAACAGACTGACCTACCCGTGACCATGCTCGGGGTCCTGCAGGCCGCGCCGCATACCAGCCTGTGGCATCGACTGGAGAAAGAAGGGCGGCTGCGCCAGGATATGGGGGATGACATGGGGACCTTCTCGGCCTTGAACTACGAACCGGATCGGCCGGAAACCGACATCATGCAGGAATACGTCGACGCCTGGAACCATCTGTACGAACCCTCTCGCTATCTGGCGAGGGCCTACCGCTATTACCTGGCTATGCGGCCGGCTCACCGGCCCCAGGCGGCCACTGTGCCCCAGGACCGCATCCCCGAGCAGAAAATAACCTGGCGCCAGATATGGATCGATATCAAGGCGTTATTCAAAATCCTCTGGTGGCAAGGCGTGCGGCCGTCGTACCGGCGTCAGGTCTGGACCCAGTTGTTCGGGATGTGGCGGCAAAACCCGACGCGGTTCAGGCAATATTTCGTGACCTGCGTCGAAGGAGAGGACCTTTTCGCCATGAGCAGGATAGTGCAGGAAAAGGCCGCGGCCATCATCAAGGCGCGCAAGCTTACGTTTCCCCCGGCGCTCCGGCGCAAATTGGCGCCAGCTCCCCTGGAACCATCTTCCTCCGCAGCCAGCCGGGATTGATGCTAGTGACTGGTTAAACGATTACTTGAGATAAATATACTTTTATCCAAGTTACCTCGGGGTGTTTGGGGGCTCACGGATAAACCGCGAGGGTCTGTGGGCCTTAGGTGAATTGGCTTGACATTGAGCCATTTTCTGGTAAAATTTTAAAAGTTTAGCATGTCAGAATGAAATCAGGGCCACAAGTCCTGGATATAAATCGGACGGGGGTGCTAATTCCCGAGCCGATTTTTTTTTGCCTGACTGCTGTGCGCCCTGCTTTTTTGGCGGGAATATCTTGGCAGTATCAAGAAAGAGGATTCACCATGAAGGAAACTGGTACAGTAAAATGGTTTAATGATTCCAAGGGGTTTGGCTTTATCACTCGGGAAAGCGGTCCGGATGTGTTTGTGCATCACAGCGCCATCCAGGGCGACGGCTTTCGCTCCCTGGCCGAGAATCAGCAGGTGGAATTTGAGGTAACCCAAGGTCCCAAGGGCCCCCAAGCCCAAAACGTCGTAAAACTTTAGGCTGAGATACCTGATGATCGGAACTCCGGCGGTCTCTGGAACCCGGAGTTCCGGCCCCTTGAGCCGAGAGAGGGAGAATTTGGCCCGATACCGCAACGGCTGGCAAAAGCGGCGGGTTCATCTCGGCCAGGTCAAGACTGACAAGGAGAATCAATGAGTATGAAATTATTCGTGGGCAACCTGCCCCACCAGATGACTGAAGAACAACTGAACACCCTTTTTTCTGAAGCCGGCTATGTGTCCTCCGCCAAGATCATTACCGATCGGCAAACGGGTCAACCCCGGGGCTTCGCTTTTGTAGAGATGGAAACCAAATTGGAAGGGCAGAAGGCCATTTCCATCCTCAACGGCCGGAGTGTCGATGGACGCCCCCTGGCGGTCAACGAGGCCAAGCCGCAACAAAGAGGCTCCTTTGGGGGCGGCCGCGGCGGTTACCGCTAGAACCGGAGGGGCCAACCTCGGTCACCAGTGACTTCAAGCCCTTGGACTTCCAGGCAATCAACGGGCGGCT
Source organism: Syntrophobacterales bacterium (assembly GCA_023229795.1). Classification (GTDB taxonomy): domain Bacteria; phylum Desulfobacterota; class Desulfobaccia; order Desulfobaccales; family 0-14-0-80-60-11; genus 0-14-0-80-60-11. Next base: position 20,259 of record JALNYP010000037.1, on the reverse strand, counting down.
TCAGGCCGCCTTTTTGGGTAGCAAACCTCACCTCATCCTGCTACTGTACCTCAGATCGGTCGAAGGATTTTTCCATGCGAATCTTCATGGCTTACGTCAGGGACAATAATTTTTGCCAGGTGCTTCCTCAAGAACTGTCTGGCTCATCCTCTGACGATAGCCGCCTTAAAGTGATGGCCTTCCCTCCCTTGGGGATTCAGACGCTCGCCCCGGTCCTGCGCCAACATGGACACCAGGTCCGGCTCTTTGACACGTGTCACCCTGGGATGCAGGCCGAGCACCTCGCTCAGGCTGCCGATGAAGAGCGCCCCGATGTCATCGGCCTTTCCGTTCTTTCGACCACCACCTACCCGGCGCTCAAAAATCTGGCCAGGCGGCTAAAATCGCAGGCCCCGAAAATTCCCCTCATTGTGGGCGGCGCTTTCGCTACCATGAATTCTGACCACATCCTCAAGGATTGCCCCGACCTGGACTGCGTCGCGGTGGGGGAGGGCGAAGAGCTTCTCCCGGACTACCTGAACCACCTTGACGACCCCGGTTCAGTGTTAGGTTTGGTCTGGCGTCACCATCAGCGGATCGTTCAAAACGCAGCCCGTCCGCTTATCCGGGATCTGAATCAATTTCCTTATCCCGACCGGACCAGCCTGCCCATTGATTATATTGAGTCATTGCCCCTGGACGTCCCGGCGGTCCTCTCTTTGGATAAATTTTGTACCATGCAGACTTCCCGGGGCTGCCCCTATTCCTGCATTTACTGCGATATCCCGTCCCTGTCCCGGGGCAAATGGCGCTACCGTTCTTCGGAGCACGTCTTGGGAGAAATGCAGCAACTGAATGATCAGGGCTATCGCTCGATTTACCTTACCGATGATCATTTTCTGCTGAACCGCAAGCGTATCGGCGAAGTTTGCCGCGGCATCATTGAGCGTCGCCTCAAGTTCCACTGGGGCTGTGAAGGCCGGGTTGATGCGGTGGCGGTGGATCAGCTGCCGCTCATGAAGAAGGCCAACTGTAATTTTCTGGCGTTCGGGGTGGAGGCGGGCACCCAAAAGGTCCTGGACCGGCTGCATAAAAAGCAGACCCTGAAACAGGTGGAGCACGCGGTCAGTGAAGCGAAGCGCCACGGCATCGACCGGGTGCACGGCTTTTTTGTCATCAGCTCTCCCGGGGAGACCGAAAAAGATGTTATGGCCAGTTTTCGCTTTGCTGCCCGGTTAAAGCTGGATACCTTCGGCTTCAATCGCTTATGCGCCTACCGGGGTACCCCGTTGTGGCAGGAGTACGTCAACCGCGGCATCATTGACGACGAGCGCGATTGGGACAAATGGTTCAAGTGCTCGGACATCGACCCCACCGCCCTGTCCGGTGCGGCGGTGAACCGGGTGCGCATGAAAGGTTACGCCTTGCTCTTTGCCCGCCGTATTTTCGGGCGGCCCATCCGCACCTATAAGCTCCTGCGCATGTTCGGCCGGCATATGAAAAAATCCGATCTCTTGAAATTGCTCTGGAGCCCTTTTCGACGCCGGACTTTGAGCCGGAAGCCCGAACTTCCGGCCTTGATGATCGAACTGGGACTCGAAGAGCCCGAAAGGGACGCCGTCTTCAACGCGGACCGAACTGTTTTACGCCGGGGCGGCTGAAAAGAAGGCGCAAAGAAGGACCTCCCGATAAGACCGGCAAGGAGAAGGTGATGAGTAAAAGATTATCCGTGAGCAACCTGCCCCGCCACATGACCGGAGAACAGTTGCAGACCCTTTTTTCTGAGGCTGGCCTGGTGGCCTCGGCCAAGACCATCACCTATCTGCATAACGGGGAGACCTGCGGTTTTGGCTTTGTGGCTATGAAAACCCAAGAGGACGGCCAGAAGGCCATTTCCCTGTTCAACGGCCGGCTCTTAGACGGACGACCCCTGGCAGTCAAAGAAGACGGGCCGCAGTCAAAATGCTCCTTTGGCCGCCGCAGCCGTAACTGCCAGTGACCGATGGTTCGAAGGTGATAATTACGGAAAAAGGACCGCGAGGCCTGGCAACGCCACCTCTTGGAAACCCCATTATGATATTTATGCGGCCATCAGGGTTTTTAACTCCTAATTTATCGGGGAGAAGGCAGATAACCGAGGAGCCCCTCAATGATGCCCAAAGACGTTAAGGCGATCTTTTCGGAATTTGACGCGTATTGCGAGCCGCTGAATCGAAACGGCTGTATCAGCTATCCGATCATCATTACCTGGACCGAGACCGGGGACCATTACGGCCAGCCCGTGGTGGTGATTCTGGGCGAGACCCGGGAGGCCGGTAACCTGCCTCCCGGTGAATTGCAGGTGCCCTCGGAAATTTTGCACGAGGTGAGGCAGGTTGGATATGGCGCTCAGCCGCTCAGCGCGGGGGAAATCAAGGAGTATTGGCGAGAAGCCAGGCTGTTGAGTGTCAAGAACCATTGGCACCCCGAAGCCCGGCTGGTGCAATATTAAGCCTGGCGCCTTAAACTTAAGGCAGACTCTTCCCCCCGCCAGTTAGGATCGCTATTTCGGCGCCCGGCCGCAGTGTGACCGGCGGCATGCCGCTTATCTCTTCGTCCCCCATCTCCATCCTAGTTTCCTCGGATTCACCCTGAGCCTTTAATCAAGCCGGGCAGGCTCTGCCCTGCCAGGCCGCGGCCTAATGCACGGTGGCCCGGGCTTTGAGGGAATCGGCTTCTATGTTGCGGCCGATCTCCTGCAAGAACCCGGCATAATTTTGCATCAGGCTGACCACATCCGGATCTTCAGGATTGAGATGGGCCTCGCAGATTTCCAGGGCCCACAGGTAAAAGGCTTCGGCCTCGGCATGGCGGCCCTGGGTATGGCGCAAGACGCCCAGGTTATTCAGGGTTTGGGCCAGAGCCGGATGTTCGGGCCCCTGCAATTTTTCCTGGATTTTGAGGACCTGTTTGAGCAAATATTCGGTTTCGTGGAACTCCCCGAAGGCATACGAGAATTCCGCCGCGGCATTTAAATAGGTGAGGTTGGCAGGCTGCAGTTCGGCGGCTTTAAGATAATATTGCGTGGCGGTGAAAAAGTTAAAATTGGTCTCCTCGATGCCCCCGAGGAGAAACGCGGCTTGGGCGGCCAGTCTTTTGCCTCGAGCCACAGCCGACTGGGTTCCCGAAGCTGCCGCGACCTGTTGATGAGCCAGGGCCTGGGCCTGCTTCAACAAAGCCCTGGCCTTCCCGGTTTCGCCCCGCTTCAGGGCCATGCGGGCCAGAAAAAACTGCTCCGGCTCGAACAAATCTTTAAGTTCCTCCAAGGCCTGATAAAGGTATCGGAGCCGCTCGATGAACTCTTGATGCGTGGCCGGTAGGTCGGCCAGTTTTTTCTGAATCCTGGCGCGGAAATGCTCCAGGACCGCCTGAAGCTCAAAATCCAACCCCATTCTCTCGCCATCGTCTTTCAGCTCTCTATCCCGGCAGATGAGGATATTCTTGAGGTGAGCCAGGTCGAATTCAAAGGGCGCGGTCTCATCCTCCGGCTTCATCCGGTGGCGCTCATATCTCCGGCGGAGGGCTGCCAACGTACGCCGGTTCATAAATCCGGAAACATTACAGATAACGATGCCAAACGCCACTCCGGCGCACCAGATGACCCAGAGCCAGGTGATGATTTCCAAGAGGTTTTTTTGGGCCAGTTCCAGGAGAGATTCCAGGAAGTCCATGCTCTCCCTCCAGTGTATTCCCAAGGCTTGGGGAAGTAATTCCGGTTTGAGCCTGCTGGGCTGGTCGGTCGGGTTTCGATTATCTGAATTATTAATCTGGGGAGCGCGGAAGACAATTAGGGAAAGACTAATTCTCGGGTTCTGAATCCATGAATTAGAGCCTCGAACTCTCCGGGGGGGAGAGGCGCCGCCTGGGGGCCGGGCGCCGGGGAAGGGCAGGGCGGTGACCCCGGAAGGCATTGACCCGATGGCGGGCTGGTGTTCTTGACGGCCGCGTAGCGGCCAGAATCGCCGGTTCCCGCGGGTCAAGCCATCTCGTGGCCTTCCTGCTCAATAGCCACACAAGGGCGGATTATGCCTTCCCCGCTCAGGGCCTCGCCGCCCGACTGCGGGGCCGGGTCCACCACCACAATGGCGCCGCATACGGTGCAGGCCGCCACCGCCGCCGGCCTCTGGCCCGGGGCCGGAGGGTCGGCGGTAATCACCGACGGGCGAAATCTTTCCAGGCGATGTCCCAGCCGATCGGCGAGCTGCCGGGCTTCCCGTTTTAAACGCTCCATCCTGGTCATAGTCCCTCCCGTCTGATCAGGTCTTGGTCCGAGTCCCGGTTTTCTTTACGAGTCAATCCTTGTTGCCTAAAAATAATAAGCTTGTGCTAAAATGCAAGCGAGAGGGGTGAGGATTTCGGAGCCGGCAGCGCGATGCCGTTTCAGAGGAGCTTATAATGATTAGCCATCTGGTAATCCTGGCAACTGTGGTGTTGAGCCTGGCGGCGGGCCCGGCCGCGGCGGCGAAGAATCCCAGACTGTGGGAATTGAAACAGGCGGTGACTGCCACTCCGCAGGACCCCCAGGCGCATTACAACCTGGGATTGAAGTACGAGAGCCTGGGGAAGACGAAGCAAGCCGTGGCGGAGTACAACCAGGTCCTGAAGCTGAAACCGAATGACGGGAAGGCGCTCTATAGCCTGGCGCGGGCCCTGGGCGCACTCGGGGAGACCGGACAGGCTATCGACACCCTCAAGCAGGCGGTGAAACTCAACCCGAAGTCTATCGAGGCCCGCAATCTGCTGGCCGCGGAATACAACCGGCAGGGGACGGGGCTATTGGAACAGGGTAACCTGGACGCGGCCCGGGAGGCCCTGGAGGCCGGTCTTCAGGTCAAGGGGGCCCCGGCCGAGACCGAGGCCCTCCGTAATAATTTGGGGTGCCTCTACGTCCGGGAGAACCATCTGGACCAGGCGGCGGAAACCTTCCGGGAAGTGCTGCGCCAAAACCCGAACGCGGCCCAGGCGCGCTACAACCTGGCCTTGCTTAACTACACCCAGGGGGACTACCAGGCGGCTTCCCGGCAATTATTTGCTTTAAAAGGCATCGACCCCGGCTTGGCCGGCGAGCTCTCGGATTACCGCTTCAAGATCCGGACCTCCACGGACTGGCAGCCGCCGGTCAAAACCATGCTGACCTTTCCCGGCAGTCCACTCTTAATCAAGGGCCACATACCCTCGGATTTCGAGGAGTAAGCTCTTAACCAGAGATGAAAGCAGTTCCTGCCTTTTCCTCCCTTCCCTCGATGGGGGAGGGCTGGGGTGGGGGTGAACGGAATTACTTTTCTGCTCCGGGTCGACTTGACCAAATCTCTCAGGGCCGCCGATCCCGGCGGCCTTTCAAGCCATTGCCTCCTGGTAATTCCTTAAACCGGACTCCCCGGTCCAAACTTCCCGCAAAAACCGGTCAATCCCCATTTGACTTTGCCGGGGGGCTTTGGGATAATAATTTCTTGGAAATATCGCTCTGTTAGCCCTAAGGAGATGCGCATGGCCATTGAAGAATTCCCCCGGATGAAACGTCTGCCTCCCTATGTCTTCGCCACCGTCAACGCCTTGAAGATGATGGCCCGGCGCCGGGGAGAAGACATTATCGATTTGGGGATGGGCAACCCCGACCTGCCCACCCCCCAGCATATCGTGGACAAGCTTGTCGAGGCCGCGGGCAAGGGGGCCAATCACCGCTACTCGGCCTCCAAAGGCATCACCCGGCTGCGGGTGGCCATTTCCGACTGGTACAAGCGGCGCTATGACGTGGACATCGATCCGGAAACCGAGGCCATCGCTACCATCGGGGCCAAAGAGGGGCTGTCCCACCTGGTCCTGGCCACGGTGGAGCCCGGCAACGTGGTGCTGGTGCCCAACCCCACCTACCCCATCCACTCCGCCTCCGTGGTTATTTCCGGCGGGCAACTGGTGAGCATCCCCCTGGCCCACGACCGGGACTTTTTCGATGATCTGCACAACATCACCGAACTCATCCGGCCCCGGCCCACGATGCTGATTATTTCGTTCCCCCACAACCCCACCACCCGGTGCGTGGACGTGGACTTTTTCAAGCGCATCGTGGAGTATGCCCACAAGTACCATGTGTATATCATCCATGATTTCGCCTACGCCGACCTGGTCTTCGATGACTATAAGGCCCCCAGCTTTCTCCAGGTGCCCGGCGCCAAAGAGGTGGGGGTCGAGCTGTTCTCGCTGTCCAAGAGCTATAATATGCCCGGCTGGCGCATGGGGTTCGTCTGCGGCAATCAGCGCCTGGTGCACGCCCTGACCCGGATCAAAAGCTACCTGGACTACGGCGTCTTCCAGCCCATCCAGATCGCCTCCATCATCGCCTTGAACGGCCCCTACGACTGCGTGGAGCAGACCGTGGCGGTCTATAAGAAGCGCCGGGACGTCCTGTGCCGGGGCCTGCATAACATCGGCTGGCGGGTGGAGCCCCCCAAGGGCACCATGTTCGTCTGGGCCCGCATCCCCAAAAAATTCCGGCACCTGGGATCGGTGGAGTTCTCTATGATGATGATCCGGGAGGCCAAGGTGGCGGTGGCCCCGGGCCTGGGCTTCGGCGAGTTCGGTGACGAATACGTGCGCTTCGCCCTGGTGGAAAACGAACACCGCACCAACCAGGCCATCCGAGGTTTCCGCCAGGTGCTGCGCAAGAGCCCGGAGGAATTAGGGGTGGCCTCGGCCCCGGAGAAGTGAGATTAACTTGAAGGGAGGGCCGGGGGATGACGCATCCCCCGCCCTCCCCTCAATCTCCCCTCCCAGCCCCCTGTAAGAAGGTTAGGGTAGAGTGGTTATCTCGTTCCCAAGGTCATGTTATGAAATCCAAATAAATTCAAAGTGATATTTTTTCACGGCAAAAAGAAGCTTAGCAGAAAATTGACATTTCTGTGTAGGGGTTAGGGAACAAGGGGAAAAAATGGGATATCAATACTCTTGATTTCCGATTACTTGATATTGAATTAGAATTATCCGCTTTAGATTATCATCTTAAGCTTTTAGAAGAGCATATAAAAAATAAAGCAGCTTTTGAACGTCTGTTATTACAAAAAAAGATTGATGACCGCAGAATAACACCCGACAATCCGGAATGGCAGTATTTACACCATGAGTTTTATTACCTAGAAGAATTTTTGCTACCTAGGTTATTCCGTGCTCCTTTTTTGGTATCTTTATATGCTATTTATGAATCAGCTGTAACTGAAATAGCATCACTTATACAAAAGCAAAAATCGATTACAATTTCCATTAATGATCTAAGGAATGATTTTCTCGATAGAGCAAAAAAATATTTTAAAAACATCCTATATTTTGAGCTTTGCCCTGTTAAAATAGTCTGGCAAAGAATTGCTATGCTTTCAGTGCTTAGAAATGCTATTGCTCATGCGAATGGGCGTATTGAAATGCTCAAACCAGAGATAAAACGAAAAATAATAAGCTGGGAAAAGCAGAAAGTTGGCATTTCTTTGATAGATGGCTTCGTAATTATTGAGGAGAGCTTTCTGAGGAATACTCTTGAGTTGGTCAGCGCCTCACTAAATGATTTGATTGAACGTTATAAGAAATGGGATGATAATCGAACTAGTCCATAGTACCAATTTAGGGGCACAATGCGCACCGTGTATGACTGTATGGGGTTGGGAGATGGAGATTGAGGGCCGTAAATGAAAGCCATTAACATCGGTCTCATCGGCTTGGGCACGGTAGGCACCGGCGTGGTGCGCCTCCTCACGGCAGAGAAAGAGCTGCTGGCTCGGCGCCTGGGAACCCACCTGGTCCTGAAGAAGGCGGCGGACCTGGACCCGGCGCGGCTTGCCGCCGCGGCGCTGGCACCGGATCAGGTTACTTCCCGGGCCGAGGACATCCTGGATGACCCGGAGATCGATATCGTGGTGGAGCTCATCGGCGGCTGCGGCGCGGCTAAAGATTACGTCTTGAGCGCCATCGACCGGGGCAAGCACGTGGTCACCGCCAACAAGGCCCTGCTGGCTCACCACGGCAACGACCTGCTGGCCGCGGCCGCGGCTAAAGGGGTGGAGATCGCGTTCGAGGCCTCGGTGTGCGGGGGCATCCCCATTATCCTGGCCCTGCGCCAGGGGTTGGCGGCCAACCGGATTCAGGAGTTGTTCGGCATCTTAAACGGCACCGCCAATTATATCCTTACCCAGATGACCCAAAGCGGCGCTTCTTATGGCCAGGCCCTGGCCGAGGCCCAGGCCCACGGCTATGCCGAGGCCGATCCCACCCTGGACGTGGAGGGCATCGACACCGCCCACAAGCTGGCCATCCTCATGAGTCTGTCTTACGGCGCCCGCCTGGACCTGGACTCCATCGCGGTGGAAGGGATCAGCCGGCTGGACCCCCTGGACTTGCAGTTTGCCGGGGAATTCGGCTACTGCATGAAACTCCTGGCCATTACCCGGGATGACGGCCATCGGGTGGAGGCCCGGGTCCACCCCACCCTGGTGCCCCGGGACCACATGCTGGCCAATGTCAGCGGCGCTATGAACGCGGTGTACCTCACCGGCAACGCGGTGGGGCCCATCCTCCTCTATGGCCAGGGAGCCGGCATGATGCCCACGGCCAGCGCCGTGGTCAGCGACCTCATGGACCTGGCCCGCAATCTCATCTGTGCGGTCCCCGGCCGGGTGCCGGCCCTGGGGTGGGAATCGGCCCTGAACACCCATCGCCTTATCAAGCCCATCAACGACCTGGTGACCAACTACTACCTGCGGTTTTCGGCCCTGGACCGGCCCGGGGTCCTGTCTCAGGTCTCGGGCATCCTCGGGAAACACAACATCAGCATCGCCGCGGTGATCCAGAAGGGCCGGGAAGCCGCGGGAACGGTGCCCATCGTCATGATCACCCATGAAGCCCGGGAGGCCGACGCCCGCGCCGCCATGGCCGAGATCGACCGGTTGCCCATCGTCTCCCCCCCCACCGTATTCTACCGCATCGAAGACCCGCACCTGCACGCCGCCCAGATCTAAGGGGCGGCGAAGCTTTTTGAAGAGCAGCCCCAGGGAATAGAGCCGCACACCCGCACCTTTCAGGCCTGAAAATAACTTTAAACTTTTGGATTTAAGAAAATTGTGTTATTGGTCGAGATAGAAGGGAAGCTCATTAACAGAGGGGAGATCGGGTCAGAAACCAAAGCGGGAAAAGGAGATTCCCATGAGCGATTTCAGCTCATTTCGCACCATGGTCACGCCGGTAATCATCCAGATCGTGTTCTGGATCGGCGTCGTCCTCTGCCTCATCGGCGGCACCATCATGATTATCTATGGCGCCACCCAGTACCAGTTGGGCCAGGGCCGCTACCTGTGGCAAGGGGTGCTGCTCTTCCTGCTGGGGCCGCTGGCGGTCCGGGTCTACTGCGAGATCCTGATCATCTTCTTTCGCATCAACGAGACCTTGACGGAGATCAAGCACGCCATCGAGCGCCCGGCGCCCCAACCAACCCGGCCGGAGGCGGCTTAGGAAAAGGCCGCCAGGCCTAGGTTCATTATTGCCCTGGACCCCAAGCTTCACCTTCAGGGGGGAGATCAGCATGAGCGATTTCTGGTCGTTTCGGACTATGGTCACGCCGGTGATCATCCAGATCGTGTTCTGGATCGGCGTCATCCTCTGCCTCATCGGCGGCGCCATCATGATTATCTATGGCGCCAATTATTACCAGTTGGGCCAGGGCCGCTACCTGTGGCAAGGGGTGCTCCTCTTCCTGCTGGGGCCGCTGGCGGTCCGGATTTACTGCGAAATTTTGATCGTCTTCTTTCGCATCAACGAAACCCTGACGGAGATCAAGCATAGCATCGAGCGGCGGCCCGAGGCCTGAGACCGGCCGGCCAACCCGGAGAAAACGGTGGACGGCAGACCCCTCTAAAGACCCAGACTAGGAATACAAGCCACCAGGGCTTTACTAAAACGATAAGGAGAACAAGAACATGCGGAATCGAGCGACTTGGCTATTCTTGGTAGTCCTGACCGCGGCTATCGGCTTCTTGCTGGCGGGCTGCGCCACGGGGCCGACCAACGGCTCGACGGCCACATCCCAATCCGGCCTGCTCAGGCAGTCCGGATTTAAACTGCACTCGGACCAAGACGCCCATGTGGCCTATATTAAGACCCTGCCGGCCAAGAAGGTGGTGCTGAATAAGTACCAGGAAAAGCCCGTGTATATGGTGTGCACCGACCCCGAGGCCAAGACGTGCTTTGTGGGAGACCAGGCGGCTTATGAGCGGTATCAGCAATTGGCCATCCAGAACAGCATTTCCGAAGACCAGCACAAGGTCTCGGAGGAGCGCTGGGACCCCGAGGCTATCCAGATGTGGGTGGATTCCCAGGGCGGCGGTTGATCCCCGCCCCGCAAAATTGAACCGGCCCGGCTCTTGCCATCTTGCCTGACCCGGGGCTTAACAGTTATGATGAAAGAAGCGCGCTTGGCGGCTGGGCCGATAAGCGCGCCGGCATGAGGAAATTTCTCAGGTCTACTTTGCTGAGCAGGAGTCAGGCCGGTTCATGAAATACGTCATTCTGGTCGGCGACGGCATGGGGGATTACCCTGTGCCCGAGTTGGGCGGCAAAACCCCGCTGCAAGCGGCCCACACCCCGCATCTGGACGAACTGGCCCGGCGGGGGGAACTGGGCTGCGCCCGCACCATCCCCCCGGGAAAAGAGCCGGGCAGCGACATCGCCAATCTGGCCATCATGGGCTACGATCCGGTGCGCTATCACACCGGCCGGGCGCCGCTGGAGGCCGCGGCCCTGGGGGTGGACCTGGGTCCGGTCGAGGTGGCTTTTCGCTGCAACCTGGTAACCCTGGGACACCAGGGGTCCGATCTGCTTATGGAGGACTACGCCGCGGGGCACATCACCAGCGAGGAAGCCAAAGAAGTCATCACCGCGCTGGAAGCCGCCCTGGGCCGGGACGGCCGCCACTTTTACCCGGGGGTGAGCTACCGCCATCTCCTGGTGTGGGCCCAGGGGGACGCGGCCTGGCGTACCTACCCGCCCCATGACTGGACCGGCAAGGAAGTGGGCCACCTTATGACCCCGGCGGCCAAGCCCCTGTGGGACCTGGTCCGGGCTTCCTGGCCGGTGCTGGCCGGCCTTGAAGTTAACCGCCGCCGGCTGGCGGCCGGCAACCGGCCGGCTACCTCCATCTGGCTCTGGGGCCAGGGCCGCTCTCCCCAGATGCCCACCCTGGGCGAGCGCTTCGGTCTGGCCGGCGCGGTGATCTCGGCGGTGGACCTGATCCGGGGCATCGGCAAATACGCCGGGTTAGCGTCCATCCTGGTCCCGGGGGCCACGGGCTTTCTGGATACCAATTACGCCGGCAAAGTGGCCGCGGCCTTAGAGGCCTTGCGGGACCTGGACCTGGTCTTTGTCCATGTAGAGGCCCCGGATGAAGCGGGCCACAGCGGCGAGCTGCAACTCAAGCTCCAGGCCATCGAAGACTTCGACGCCAAGGTGGTGGGACCCATGGTGGAGGGCCTTGCGAAGCAGGGGGACTACCGTCTCCTGGTGCTCTGCGACCACCTGACTCCGTTGGCGCTGCGCACCCACACGGATGAACCGGTGCCGTTCATTCTCTATGACTCCCGCACCCCGAAAGATACGCCCCGGCCTTACACCGAGGCCGCGGCCCAGGCCACGGGGCTGCGGTTGGAACAGGGAGCCGATCTCCTGCCGCGCTTATTGGAAAAATAGCTGACTTATCGAGACGGCCGCGGGAATTTTCTGCAAGGGCTGTTATCTCCCGTATTTTAAGCTTCGCCTGGATAAAAGGAGGGGCGACCCGTCGGGTCGCCCCTGCTTCGTCGGCCTGCTACCCAAGGACATCAACCCACCGAACCGCCGTGTACGGACCCGTACGCACCTTGGCCCGTGCGGCCCTCCCTAACTCGATGGTCTATCGAGAAGTTGTGGCAATGAATGAGAAGAGGTAGTTCGGCCCTAAGCCAGAAAAACCACCAGGCGGTTTTTGCGGTCCGCGGTGCGGTAATAGACGAGACTCTCAGCCAGTTGTTGGAGTTTGTTGTAGAGGGAGCCGCCAGTTCCCGGGTTCGCCGCCGGGTTGTTGAAACTGGCGGGATTAGGCGGGGAGGCGTCGTCTTCGAAGGTCAGACGCAATCGGGGCCCCTTTTCCTCCAGCGTCAGGGCGATGGAGCCGGGCTGTCCGGGCCGATAGGCATGGGTCACCACGTGGAGAAAGATTTCCTCGGCGGCCTTCTCCAGGCTCCGCCGGCGGTTGAAAGGCAAGCTCCGATCCCCGGCCCACTTGCGGACATAGTCCATTAACAGCTTCAGATTTTCCTGGCGGTTGCTCAGGATCAGACGAGCATTCATCATAATTGCTTTATCGAATCAAGCCGGAAGAATCCTTAAGGATTTTCCCGGCCTCCCCCTTTCCGGTCCAGGCGCCAGGCCGGAATGGCGTGGCGGGCCTCAGGATTCCCGGAGCTGTTCCTCCCTACGCGGCTTCAGTCTTTGACCGGCCCCTCAACCCGGCCGGACTTGGGGAAGAAACGATCCCGTTCACTGAAGATGCAGCCGCAGTACTGCTGCTTGTAGAGGCCCATCTTTTGGGATTTGGCCCTGCCTTCGGCCCACCCCTGGCGGAAGTCGACGTAATAGAACGGCACCCCCACCTCTTGCACCACCTGCTGGGCCAATTCCCGGATCAATTCATGGTTCTGAAATTTGCTAAAGAGGAGGGTGGAGGTGAAGGCGTCGAACTTCCCGCCCCGGGCCACCCGGGCCGTGGCCTTGAGGCGGAGGTAATAACAGAAACGGCAGCGTTCCTGTTCGCGGAAGGCGATGTTGCGGAGAAACTCTTCCAGTTGATAGCTCCGGTCCCAGATAACGGGCAGCCCGGTCTGCGCCGCAAAGCTCTCCAGGGTAGCGATGCGGCGGGAAAACTCCTGGTACGGATGAATATTGGGGTTGAAGAAAAAGCCCCGCACCCGGTGCCCCAGGGCGGCCAGGGCGCCCGCCGGATAGACGGCGCAGGGGGCACAGCAGATGTGGAGCAGAATCTTCATCGGTCAGGTACGATACCCCATAACCCGTTTAACCGTCTGGCCCAGATCGCCGATATTGGCCATCACGGTGACCCCGGCGTTGGTCAGGGCGGCGATTTTGTCGGAGGCCTTGCCGCTGCCGCCGGAGATGATGGCGCCGGCGTGGCCCATGCGTTTGCCCGGAGGCGCAGTCTGGCCGGCGATGAAGCTGACCACGGGCTTGCTCACGTGCCGGGAGATGAAGGCTGCGGCCTCTTCTTCGGCAGTGCCGCCGATTTCGCCGATGAGCACGATGCCTTCGGTCTGGGGGTCCCCTTCAAATAATTGCAACATATCGATGAAGTTGGTGCCGATGATGGGATCGCCGCCGATGCCCACGCAGGTGCTCTGACCGATGCCCAGCAGGGTGAGCTGGTGCACCGCTTCGTAGGTCAGGGTGCCGCTGCGGGAGACCAGGCCCATGGGCCCTGATTTATGGATGTGCCCGGGCATGATGCCCACCTTGGCCTGGCCCGGGGAGATGATGCCCGGACAGTTGGGGCCGATGAGACGGCAGTCCAGGTCTTTCAGGGTCGCCATGACCCGCACCATGTCCAGGGTGGGGATGCCCTCGGTGATGCACACCACCACCTTGACGCCCGCCGCGGCGGACTCCAGGATGGCGTCCGCGGCAAAGGCCGGGGGCACAAAGATCAAGGAGGTGTTGGCGCCGGTGTCTTTCACCGCCTGGGCCACGGTGTTGAACACCGGGACTTCGTCCACCTTTTGGCCGCCTTTGCCCGGGGTCACCCCGGCCACCACCTTGGTGCCGTATTCCGCGCAGGCCCGGGCATGGAAGGAGCCTTCCTTGCCGGTAATGCCCTGTACTACTACTCGCGTGTCGTTATTGACCAGAACGCTCATGCTTCACCTTTCATGTACGTGGATTTCGCCAAAACGGAAATACTCATCTTCAGGGTCAACCTCGCAAGAAGCGGTCAGGGCGCCACGGCCCGCCGGGACCCCGAAACCCTTTGAGTTTCGCATATCTCCCAAAGTTGGTCAATTTTTATCTAGTCACTAAAATTGTCCTGCGGGCGGGCAGACCAGTCCGGAAAAGTGGCGTGGCGCTTAGAAAACAACTTCAAGCCTGACCGGCTTTCAACCACCTGCGGGAGGCCTTACTGGAAACGGAAATATGAGGAGGGCTAGGCTCTGCTGACAGCTGCTGCCCCAATTCAGCAGCCGGTGATTTCTACTCGGGGGTTTTCGGCCTTGATGGTGCTGAGGAGTTCGTAGAGGCCGGTTATCTGGCAAAGCAGCCGGACGGCCCCGCCCGTATAGGTAATCTTGATGAAACCCCATTTCAGGGGGACCGCCTTGATAGAGATGAGGTCAGCCACCGGGACCGGGGTGGTATTGATGGGGCTCTTAAACTCCAGGACTCGGTCATCCCTCAAGGTAATAGAGGTCGGGATTTTCAGATAAAAATAGGCGATCCAAACCAGGACCGCGAAAACCAGGAGGGCCACGGCGGGGGGCATCCCGGCCCTGGCGTAGCCCTGATAAAGCATAACGCCGCCGAAGAGCACCAAAAATACCAGCAGGCAATAGATAAAAATTGAGCTCGAGCGCAATAAACTATAGGTTTTCATAGATCTCCCGGGCCAGGTTCCTCTCGCCGCGGACGACAGACGGGGCAGGCCCCGGCCTGCCCCGGTCTTCTAAGGGTGTCGAGCAAATGGCTACATGGCGCGGTAACCCGGCCTGGCCGCGGCCCACAGGGGCCGGCCGGTGGCCTCATCTCTGAGCTGCAAGACCTGGCCGTCCTTGGTCACCGAGCCGGCCATGAACAGAGTCACCCGGGGGCGGGTCAGCCGCACGCCCCTGACCTCCACCCGGTCGCCGGCAGCCAGCTTGAGGGCCTGGCGGTCGAGATAGTCAGCGGGACCCAGATGGACTTTAACGGTGCCCTGGCCGGTGTTCAGGAGCATCATGACCCGCGCGGGCCGGCCGGGCCTTTTGGGGGTGACGCGATTTACGGCCGACACGGTGCCCACCAGGGTTTCCACGGCCTGGGGGTTGTAAAGCCGGGCCGCTTTCTCCGGGGCCGCCGGGGGCACTTGCTGTTGGGCATAGTCCTGAGGGGCCAGCAGTAGGGCCAGGAGGCCCACTACGCACACTATCAGGATGAGTTTCTTGATCATTATTCCGCCTCGCTCCATGGATTATCCTCCTGAAGGGGGATTGCGCTGTTTCCTATAAGACCATGGAGAGTGGCAAAATGTTAGAGCGGGGAGGGGCAATTTAAGCTCCAGGCCAAGATTTTATATATAGGTAAGTTCAAAAAAGCGCCCCCCTCACCCCAACCCTCTCCCCCCCGAAGCCTTATCATTACCCACAAGTGTTGAGGAGTTCAAGGTGAATGACCGAGGCGCCAAGCGATGACGATATCTGCCAGACGTTGCATCCCCTGCCAAAGGGTGGCAGGGCCGGGGAAACCATCCCGGGTACGCCCCAGGAAACCGCCCAGTTGCCCAATCATTTTGGTGGCTTCCTGGAGCGTCGGAGGCTTTCCCGGGGGTTTGGAGGTGCGCCGGGTAAAGCAGCACAGCGCTTGCCATTCCTCCGGGGCCAGCAGCGCCTCGCAGGACAGATGGGGCACCCGCCGGGACTCCATGGTCAGGTACAAAATGCGCCAAGCCACCACGGCATACAACGCCAGACAACGCCGCAGGCGGGCCGCGGTCTCCAATTGGAGTTGCTCAATGCGACAGCCGCTTTTGAGAATTTTGAAAAACAATTCAATTTGCCAGCGGCAGGTGTACCAGTGGAGCTTTTCCAGGGCCTCGGCCACGGAGGTGACAGGGATGCTGGTCAGCAGGAACCAAGAAATGGCGGCCTCTCCCGGGGGTGGGTCTTCTTCTTTGGCATAGACCGCCCACATGGATACGGCAGGCAAGGTGGGATCACCACGGCGATATTTGGGAGGCAGCAAAGATACCGGGCTGAAACGCACTGCCAACGTGGCCTGGCGCGCCGCCTTACCCGGCCGCCTGGGCACCTCGATGGTCAAATGTTCTGCGGGGTCCACGTTCTCCAATTGGTCCCACAGATATTTTTCCGGGTGTGTCACGCTACGGTTCCAGGCCGCCCGGACTAATAGATGCAAGTTCAGTTCTTGAGCCTTGGTGAAGAAATCGAAGACGTCGGCCTCGCGGTCGGCCACACTGACCAGGCGTACCTGAGGAAGTTTCACCTGGAGCTGCGCCATGGCCTCCAGGCCGGTCAACCATTTTTGGCTTTCCTTGGCGGCGATGGGCCGGCTGCGGCGGGTATGGCGTTTGCCAAAATCTTTTTGGGGTCGTTCCCAGACCAAATGGTGGGCGAGGCCCAGTGGCGTTTTCTCCGGCGAGACCAACAGCGTCGGATGATAAAACAGACCCCGATGTTCCGGGTCACTCAGAATGCCCAGGCCGGTGGTCCCGGGGTGGGAGGTGAAATCGATCTGGGTGGTGTCTTGCACGGCCAGAACCACGGGGTGATCCTTTAATCTCTCTTTGGTATTTTGGTAGTGTGGCGCCAGGAGGTCATTTTCGTTTACTTTATCGTTATCGAAGAAGCGGTAGGCGGCTTTGCTTTGCCCCCAAAGCCCGCAGGCTTGGGGGATAGAGGCTGAAGGATGGGCGGCCAATTGGGAGGCAAGAATCACCAAGCGCTGGGATAAACGCCGGTCTCCCAAAGAGGCTCCACCCAACTCGCGTTGGGCCCAATCTTGGCCGCAATCCAGGTTCAATTAGATAACTATTTAATATTGCAAGTATTTTTAACATAAAATCTTACAACAAAATCAAATAGATGTCTAGAATTATTTTATCAAGTGATTATAATATGTTAACCTAAACAGCCGAACCTCCCCCCGGACTTGTGGGTAATGATAAGCCTGAGAGGGGAGAGGGCGGGGGTGAGGGGTGGCTTCGTCGGCTTACACCCCCTCACCCTGCCCTCTTAGCAATAAGCTTGCCGGATACTAACGGCAATACGGCGTTGGGTGGGAACCGCCCGCTATCCGGAAAACTCTCACACCCGCAAGGCCAGCAGGCGCAATTCTGTCAGTTCCTCTATGGCATAACGCAGCCCTTCCCGGCCGAAGCCCGAGGCCTTGACCCCGCCATAGGGCATACTGTCCACCCGGAAGGAAGGCACGTCGTTGATGATGACCCCCCCTACTTCAAGCGCCTCGAAGGCCTGCCAGGTATGGGCCAGATTCCGGGTGAAGACGCCGGCCTGCAGCCCGTAAACCGAGTCGTTGGCCAGGGCCAGGGCCTGGGTGAAATCGGCGAAGGGAGCCATCACCGCCACCGGCCCGAAAACCTCGTCCTTCCAGACCTTCATGTCCCGGGACACATTCTCCAACACCGTGGGCGGCATCAGGTTGGCCTCCCCCGGGCCGCCGGCTAAAAGGTGCGCCCCTCCTTTCAAGGCTTCATCCACCCACCGCCTGACCCGGGCCGCGGCCCCGGCGTCAATAAACGGGCCCACTACGGTGGCCTCCCGGCTGGGATCGCCCACCGCCACCCGCGAGTTTATAGCTTTGAGGAAAATTTCTTTAAAGGTCTCATAAATATCCTGGTGCACCAGGAGGCGCTGTACTGAGATACAGACCTGGCCCGCGTGGGCAAAGGCCCCGATGGCTATCCGGGCTGCGGCCGACTCCAGGTCCGCGTCTCTATCCACGATGCAGGCGGCGTTACCTCCCAACTCCAGGATGACCTTCTTCTTCCCCGCCAGGCTCTTGAGGCGCCAGCCCACCGCGGCGCTGCCGGTAAAAGAAACCGCTTTGAGACGCTCGTCAGCCACATACTTTTCCGTTAGCTGGGAGGAGCTGGGCAAAACCTGCAGGCCCCCGGGCGGCAGGCCGGCCTGCTCATAGATTTCCGCCAATTTAAGGGCCGTCAGGGGCGTAGCCGAGGGCGGCTTGATAATAACGGGGTTGCCTGCGGCCAGGGCCGGCCCTACCTTGTGGGCCACCAGGTTGAAGGGGAAATTGAAGGGGCTGATGCCCAAAACCGGCCCCAGAGGAAAACGCCGGGTTATGCCCCAGCGCCCCCGGCTGGGCGGGGCCAGATCCAGCGGCATAACCTCCCCGCCGATTCTAATGGCCTCCTGCGCGGCCAGGCTCAGGGTAAGCACTCCCCGGGCCATCTCGCCCCGGGCGTAGGAGACGGGCTTGCCTCCCTCCGCCACAATGGTCTGGGCCAGTTCTTCCTGCCGGGCTTTGACCCCGGCCGCCAGCTTTTCCAGTATTTCCTGGCGTTCCTGGCTGGAGAGGGCCTTAAAGACGCCGGCGGCCTTTTGGGCCGCAGCGATGGCCGCTTCCCAGTCGCCGGCCCCGGCCAGGAAGGCCTCCCCTACCGGCTCCCCGGACCACGGGGAACGCACCGCCAGTTTCTCCCCGGTTTCGACCCAGGTATTATTGATGAAACAACCTTTGACCATTTTGGTTTCCTTTCTCAATGAGGGACGATTATAATCGGCCAGGCCGATGCCGTCTCTTCTGAAAATGCTTAACTTATGAGGGCATGCCGGAGCTTGCCGACATAAGGTAATACCGGAAACGCGGTTTGCAATTGCTTACGGAGGTCAGGAAGGTTATGCCAAAGAACGTCATCATCATGGGCGCGGCAGGCCGCGATTTTCACAATTTTAATCTATACTTCAAGGATAATCCCGACTACCGGGTGACGGCCTTTACCGCGGCCCAAATTCCCCTGGTGCACGACCGCATCTATCCCCCGGAGCTGGCCGGTGCCCTTTACCCCGAAGGCATCCCCTTTTACCCGGAGGAGGACCTGGAAAAGCTGATCCGGGACCAGCGGGTTGACCTGGTGGTGTTTTCCTACAGTGACGTCCCGCATGTCGAAGTGATGCACAAGGCCTCGCGGGTGATGGCTAGGGGGGCCGATTTTCTTATCCCCGGCGCGGCCCGGACCATGCTCCACTCCACAAGGCCGGTGATCGCGGTGTGCGCGGTCCGCACCGGCTGCGGCAAATCCCCCGCCACCCGGAAGATCTGCGAGATCTTGCGCGGCCTGGGCAAAAAAACCGTGGTGGTGCGCCATCCCATGCCCTACGGCGACCTCAGGCATCAGGTGGTGCAACGCTTCGCCACCGTCGAAGATTTCAGCCGGTACCGGTTGACCATTGAAGAACGGGAGGAATATGAGCCCCTGGTGGACCAGGGCATCATCGTCTATGCCGGCGTCGATTACCGGCAGATACTGTCCCGGGCCGAGGAGGAGGCCGAGGTTATCGTCTGGGACGGCGGCAACAACGACACCCCGTTCTTTCAGCCCGATATCCACGTGGTGCTCTTCGACCCCTTGAGACCGGGTCACGAGTTACTCTATTTCGCCGGGGAGACCAACCTGCTGATGGCCGACCTCGCCATCATCAACAAGGTGGATTCCGCCACCCCGGGCAATATCGACCTGGTGCGCCGGAATATTCAACAATTCGCGCCCCGGGCGGATATCCTGCTGGCCAACATGCCGGTAATGGTGAACGAACCGGAGCGGATTCAGGGGAAAACCGTGCTGGTGGTCGAAGACGGCCCCACCCTGACCCATGGCGGCATGGCTTCTGGGGCCGGTTTCCTGGCCGCGGAACAATTCGGCGCCGCCCAAATCGTTGATCCCCGGCCCTTCGCGGTGGGCACGTTAAAAGAAGTCTTTGCGCAGTATCCCCACATCGGCCAGGTCCTGCCGGCCATGGGCTATAGCGAGGCCCAGATTGCCGACCTAGCCGCCACCATCAATCGCACCCCCGCCGACCTGGTGCTCTTTTCCACCCCCATCCACCTCTGCCGCCTGCTTAATTGCAATAAGCCCACCCTCCGGGTCCGCTATGAATATGCCGATTACGGCGAACCCACCCTGCAGGAGGTGTTGGAGAAGAGGATGGCGGCGTGTGGGCGGTTTTAAATCCTCGGGCCCAAAGCTAAAAACCTCGGGCTCAAGTTGTACTTAAGCACGCCATTGATTGCCAAGCTCAGCTTAGCGTAAATCATGATACTCCCAAGCTCAGCTTGGAAGCGAGGCGGAACAGCACAGGCGGGACGCCTGTGCTACTGAATTTGAATTTCTTGTTTTTTGACAAAGATTTATCTTTCATGCTGCTAATTTGATTAAGGAATCAGGGCTGGCATGCAGGGCTGCAATGATGGCGGTGATAG
>JALNYP010000129.1 GCA_023229795.1 Syntrophobacterales bacterium | reverse complement strand
AATGCCGGATCAGGGAGGATGTCGTTTCTTTCTTCTTTCATCTGCCAGCGCCTCAGGAGCCGTTACGAAATAACTTGACTCTTTATGACCATTTCGTTACGGCTCCTTATGCCGTTTTATTCACTCAGGTGACCATGCTCTTTATTAACAACGGCTTGGTTTATCGTATGATGCAAAGAAAAATAAGACCATTTGTCAAACTGAAATCGGGCTGAAAAAGGGTCTTCAATCCGACAATTATCTTTCACAATTACCACATCAGAACAGATATGGATAGTCCCACCCAACGAATGATCAGGATCGGCAAGACCTCTATTGGCCTGATCGGACTCGACATTGCCTTCAACCAGGCCTTGGCCGCAGAGATGGCCGTGCCCCAGGCGGTTGACTTCATCTTCCTGGCGGTCAAGGAACGAAACTATATCCCCTCCGGCATGGTTGATAAATACAGGGAAGCCATAGGCCGGGAATACCGCCGACTGCTTGGCATTGATGACGGCCAGAATCAGGGGCTGACCATCCGCATTCTGGGGACTGGCTGTATCAGTTGCAACGGTTTGCAGATCATGGTCATCAATGCCATGGAACGGGCCGGCGTCGCCGCCGACATCGAACAGATCCATGACCGGGATGAGATCGGGCGCCTGGGGGTCACCGCCACCCCGGCCCTGATAATCAACGGCCAGATCAAGATCGCCGGGATCATGCCGACCCTGACCCAGGTGGAAGGATGGATCCGGGCGGCAATGCCTGACCATGAGTGATCAAATGACGAATCGACCTTTTCTCTACCTGGCGCCCATTCGCGGCATCACCGACTGCCTGTTCCGCAACCTGCTGCAGCACCATTTTGGCGGCTTTGATCAGGCAGTTGCCCCCTTTATCAATCCGCAGCCGCACTCGAACTTCGATCCCAGACAGCTTCGCGATCTGCAGCCCGAAGAGAACATGGCCCTGCCGGTGGTGCCGCAGTTTCTCCATACCGAAGCGGAGGGCCTCCTGGCCCTGGCGCACCGACTGCACGATCTCGGATATGAGCACCTCAACTGGAACCTGGGCTGTCCGGCCCCGATGGTCACCCGTAAACGACGGGGCTCCGGCCTGCTGCCCTATCCCGACGCCATCGCCTCCTTCCTTGATCACATCCTGCCCCGACTGCCCATGCAGCTCTCCATCAAGACCCGGCTGGGCCTCAACCACCCGGATGAACTGGCAGGGCTTCTGCCGCGGCTCAATGACTACCCGCTGAAAGAGATCATCATCCATACCCGGCTGGGCAAACAACTCTACAAGGGCCCTACCGACCCGAAGAGCTTCGGCCATTGCCTGGAGCTGAGCCGCCATATACTGGTCTATAACGGCGACATAACCGACATCGCGACATGGAGCAGCCTGCAAAGGCAATTTCCCACGGTGCAACGCTGGATGGTCGGCCGGGGAGCCCTGGCCGACCCCTTTCTGGCCAGGGTCATCAAGGGTGAACAGTTCAGCGCCGAGCAACGCGCAACCATGCTGATTAACTTCCACCAGGATCTATATACGGGCTACAAAGAAAGCCTCGCCGGGCCCAGCCATCTGCTCGGCAGGATGAAGCAGATATGGTTTTATCTTGCCGCCTCTTTTCCCGGGCAACAAAAAATCTGGAAAAAAATAAAAAAAGCCAACTCCGAGGAGCATTACCTTGCAACCGTTGACAAGGTCCTCCATTCTTCCCTTTCGACAACAAAAGGCCCAGAGCCCCCTCTCTTTCCTTGACAAGCAGCTGCGAGGCGATAAAATTTGCCGACGTGGCTCTTTATCGAGCCACGGATGAAGGAACAACAGGGTGGTCCGGTTCACACCGGAGATGTGGAAACAAGAAGAATATCAAGAACATGAAAAATAAAATCCCCGCTACGAGCCCGAGGCAGTACTGGCCTCACCTTCTTCCGCAGGCCAGCCGCCACCGAGGGCCTTGAACAGAGCGACCAGATTGATGGAGACGGTGCCACTGGACTGGGCCAGGGCCTCCTCGGAGACATAAAGAGAGCGCTGTGCATCCAGCAGGGCGAGAAAATCGCTCTCACCTGCGGTATAGAGGGCGGTGGCGAGATCCACTGCGGTGCGGTTGGCTGTAACGACCTGGGCCAGGTTCTGACGATGCTCCTCCTCCTTGGTCGCGGCGACCAGGGCGTTTTCCACCTCCTGCAGGGCGCCCAGCACGGTCTGTTCATAGCCCAGGAGTTCCTCTTCCTGGACGGCTTTTTTCAATTCCAGATTGGCACGGCTGCGGCCCATATCAAAGAGCGGCCAGTTCAGCGAAGGGCCAAGAGACCAGGCAGTGCTGGCCTGATTAAAGAGCGAATTAAACGTGTTGTTTTGAAGACCGAGGGCGCCGGAGATGGTGAATTTGGGAAAGAGATCGGCCTTGGCCACACCGATCCGGGCAGTGGCGGCATGGATCTTCGCTTCCGCCCTGCGGATATCCGGTCTCCGGAGGAGGAGGTCTGAAGGCAGGCCCAGGGGCACCGTGGCCAGCGCCATGGGCAGGGCGGCGTCTGGAGTCAGTTCTGCCAGCAGGGTGGACGGCTCTCCGCCCAGCAGCAGGCTCAGGCCGAAGATCGTTTGCCGGATCTGCGCCTCAAGCAGCGGGATCTGCCCGGCTATGGTGGCGGCGAGCGCCTCCGACCGTACCACATCGAGTTTGCCGACAAATCCTGCGCCAAAGCGCTGGCGGGTCAGTCCGGTACTGTGTTCCTGGGCCGACAGGTTATTGCGGGCAATGGTGAGTCGCTGCTGGAGGGAACGCAGATTCAGATAGTTGCTGGCCACCTCGGCGCTCAGACTCACCAGCAGATCACGGCGGCTTTCCACGGCCGTGTCAAGATCCGCGCCTGCCGCCTCGACCCCGCGCCGCACCCCGCCGAACAGATCAATCTCCCAGCCGGCATCAAAGCCCATAATATAGAAATTGGTGGTTACAGCACCGCTGCCCCCGGACCCCGGTGTCCGGCTGCGCCTGTACGAAGCGGAGGTATCCACCGTCGGGCCGAGGTCTGCCCCGGCGATGCCCAAGGCGGCTCGGGACTGACGGATCCGGCTTTCAGCCATGCGCAGGTCCAGATTGGCCTGCATGGCCCGCTCCATCAGGGAGGTAAGCTGGGGATCGTTAAAAATCGTCCACCATTGGGCCAAGCTCTGCTCCTCCGGGGATGCGGTCTCGCGAGCCATGGGGGCCTGCCCCAGCCACTGGGAGGAAACCTTGGTCTCCGGGCGTTGGAAATCAGGCCCCATCATGCAGCTGCTCAAGAGGGGCAGGCAGAGACAGAGAGTCAGGCTGGTCCGGTATGCGGTGCGATGCGGAAGAGGGATCATGGGGTTACTCCTTGAAAATATGGGGCGAAAGACCGGCCCGGTTGCCTTATTCATAGCGCAGCGCCTCGATGGGGTCAAGCCGGGAGGCCTTCCAGGCCGGGTAAAATCCGAAGATGATTCCGACCCCTGCTGAGACCAGCACCGCGGCAGCGATGGCCGTCGGAGTGGTCTCCACCGGCCACTTGAGCAGAAGCTGCACCAGCAGGGAACCGCCATGGCCAAGGACGATGCCCATGGCCCCGCCGGTAAGGCAGAGCACTACCGCCTCCACCAGAAACTGGCGGAGGATGTCCCGACCCCGAGCCCCCACCGCCATACGCAGGCCGATCTCCCGGGTGCGTTCGGTAACGGAAACGAGCATGATGTTCATGATCCCCACCCCGCCCACCACCAGCGAGATCATGGCCACGGCCAGCAACAGGTTGGTCATCAGCGTGGTGGTGGTGGAAAGGGTTTTGGTGAGCTCGGCCATATCGCGGATGCTGAAATCGTCCGGTTCCTCGGTGCGGAGGTGGTGACGTTCCCGGAGCACTGCGGTCACCTGCTCGATGGCCAGGGGTATCTCCCCGGAACTCACGGCCGCAGCCATGATCTGGTCGATATTGGCAAAGCGCACCGGCATAGGGTTGTCCGCCTGCTGGACGCTGGAGCGTGCCGGGTAAAGGCTGATCTGGGCCGCGGGGTAGAGATTGGACAGGGTATTTACCGTATCGGTGGCGGCAGCCGAGGTACTCTGGTTGGTGGTGGAGAGGCTTGAGCCGGTGACCCGGTATTTAATGGTGGTCCAGGGCGCGATAATGACATCGTCCTGATCGAAGCCCATCATGTTGGCGCCCTTGGGGGGGAGCACCCCAATCACCCTGAAGGAGATATTTTTGATCCGGATCTCCTTGCCCACAGGCGAGGCACCCTCGAACAGCTCCCGGACCAGGCTCTGGCCCAGGACACAAACCCGGTTACCGTTCAAGACGTCCCGCTCGCTGAAGGGCTCGCCCTCGGCCAGGATGTTCCAGTCCTGCACATCAAGATATGCCGGGGTGGTGCCGTAGATGGCGTTGGGCACCCAGTTGCGGTTGCCGTAGACCACCTGGGCCCGGGCGCGGACCATGGGCGTGGCGTTGCGGATGGACGGACATTCCCGGAGGATGGCCTGGCAGTCTTCCGGGGTCAGGGTGGTGGTGGTGCCCGCCCCGAAGGAGACCCCGCCGCTGGAGGCGGTGCCGGGGTGGATCACCAGGACGTTGGCCCCCATGCTGGCGATGGATTTCTTGAGGGCCGCCGAGGCGCCGGCGCCGATCTCCATCATGGCGATGACCGCGCCTACCCCGATGACGATCCCCAGGGTGGTGAGCATGGCCCGCATGGGATTGCGCCGCAGGGCCTTAAAGGCGGTGCCGGCAGTGGCGTAGACACTCATGCCGCGCCTCCCGGGGTTTCAGGGCTTGAGTCGGCAACGGCTCCGTCGCCTTGGATCAGCCCATCTTCGATGCGGATCACCCGTTTGGCATGTCCCGCCACCTTGGGATCATGGGTCACCATGATGATGGTGATGCCGTCCTCAGAGTTGAGCTGCTCGAACATCTGGAGCACCTCTTCGCTGGTCCGGGAATCCAGGTTGCCGGTGGGTTCATCGGCAAAAAGCACCGGCGGATGATTGATCAGGGCCCGGGCGATGGCCACCCGCTGCTGCTGGCCGCCGGAAAGCTGGGAGGGGAGATGGCCCAGCCGGTCGGCCAGCCCCACCCGGCCGAGCATCTCGGCGGCCCTCCCTCGAGCCTCGCGTTCGCTCAGGCTCTCGGCAGAGTAGGCGAGCGGCATGGCCACGTTCTCGATGGCGCTGGTTCTGGCCAGCAGATTGAAGCTCTGGAAGACGAAACCCAGCTTGCGGTTGCGAAGCAGGGCCCGCTCGTCGGAGGAGAGTTTGGAGGTCTCCTGGCCGTCCAGCCAATACTCGCCGGCGGTCGGCCGGTCCAGGCAGCCCAGTATGTTCATCAATGTCGATTTTCCGGAACCGGACGAGCCGGTAAGCGCAATCAGCTCCCCCTGCCGGATGGCCAGGGAGATTCCTTTCAGCACGGGCACGGATATATCGCCCATCTGGTAGGTCTTTTCGATGCCGTGCAGGGTGATGAGGTCCATAACTCTACTCTACTTAGTGTCCGCCGCCGCTTTTGCCGCGGCGCATGCTCGGAAGGAAGGGGTTGCCGCCCTCTTTCTTGCCATTGCCGGAGTTCGGCGGGCGTATCCCGGTGATCATCTGCATCCCCTCGCGCAGATCCGCGCCCTCCACCACGGTATTGGCCCCATCGCTGGCCCCGGTCTGGACCTCGATCTGGCGGGGCTTTTGATTTTCGTCAACCACCCAGAGCACCCCGGTGCCCTTGCCGCTGGCCGGAGCCTGGGCAGTGGCGGGTCCTTTGCCC
>JALNYP010000036.1 GCA_023229795.1 Syntrophobacterales bacterium | reverse complement strand
ACATTGCCGCCTGGGAAAATGACAGGAACAACCGCCAATCAAAAATAGATTGGCGCTTCTCTACAGCCGATGCCAGGATAAGGCTAAAGCGCCTTTATCCGAAGCTATGAATGTTACATGGTACTAGATCTTAGGGAAGAAATCTGGAAATAATCAGCCTAACCGGGACAGATAAGGAGAAGTTACGTCCGCATGGCAAATAACCGATTAATTACCTGCGGAGATGTTAAAATCTTTTTCAGTTAACAACCTGATGCAGGCCTCGACAATTTCGGCCTCATAAAGAATACCTTTGTTTTGATAGATTTCTTTCAAGGCCACGCTCAAATCCAACGCCGGTCGGTAGGGCCGATGGGAACTCATGGCTTCCACGACATCGGCCACCGCGATTATCCGGGCCTCTAAAAGGATTTCCTGGCCGGCCAGACCTTGGGGATAACCCGAGCCGTTAAGTCTTTCATGGTGTTGGAGAACCATTTCGGCAATCGGCCAGGGAAAATCAATACACTTCAAAATATCGTAACCATTCTGGGAATGAACCCTGATCAAGTCCATTTCAGCTTCACTCAGTTTGCCAGGCTTGGACAAGACCACGGCGGGAACGCTGATCTTGCCGATATCATGGACGATGGCGGCTAAGCGCAGTACCTCGATGTTATCCGCTGAGAGTCCGATTTCTTGAGCTATAGCCGCGGCCAGGCGGCCCACCCGCCGCTGGTGTCCAGCGGTATAGGGGTCTCTTTTCTCGAGGGTTGAACCAAGGGCCCCGATGGTGTTCTCCAAGAGTGCCTTGACCCGATCCAGAGTCTGCTGAAGTTGACCCAGAATATGTTTCTCTCTGGCGATCCGGAGAATCTTGGCGTTTAATTCCTCCATGGAAAAGGGCTTGGTAATAAAGTCAGTGGCTCCGGCGTTGATGATATCTCCATAGGAATATTCCGGGGCATAGCCGGTCATAATAATGAAGGGCATATCGGGATATTTACTCTGAACCTGCTGCATCAATTCGATGCCATTTATCCCCCGCATTTTAATGTCGCTGATGACTAACCCGATCTTCTCCTGACCAAGTATGTGCAGAGCTTCAAAGGCATTTTTCGCTCCGAAATGTGAAAACTTCTTCATTTTCAGGAATTCTTTGATAAGTCTGCCGAGAGCCTCATCATCGTCCACCACCAAGATAGACGTGCTCCCGGACTCGCCATTGCGCCTGGAAGCATGTTTCGGGTGGCCAGGCATGAACGCGGAGGCAAAGTCCGGGGTCAGGGGCGATAAGCTCTGGGCGACCTCAGGTTCATTCATGAGCGGCATAATTTCTTCCTCCGATATCCGAAAGAGCTACGCATACGATTAAAGTAATTACTGCCTATTAAAACATTACTTAATTGAAATCGATTCTTTTATCGGATAATATATTATTGGGGATTGGCATACTCTTTCATATTTAAGTTATTTACTAATGATATGAAACATTGACCTCCTTACCTGACATTTTAAGGAAGAATAATAATAATTTTAAATAAGGACAATCGGTAAAAACCCCGAATTTAATTTTCGAAATCCCTTATTTTTCCTTTGACCTTTAAAGCCGCCATTCCTCCCGGAAAGAGACTGATGAGGGCAGGCACACAGATCCGCCTCACCAGGACTGGTCATGCTTCCTGGTGAAAATGAATGATGTGAAAGAAGTTCTTGAAGAGGGGAACGGCCAGCCGCGTGAGTTTAGATCTCTGTACGGGAGGGAGTTTTTGTCCGTTTGGCTGAGTCCAGCAATTCCCGCACCTTGGCTAACAGCGCGGTGGGAGCAAATGGCTTCTGGATAAAGGCCGCGGTACCATCCAACAGCTTACGGTGAATAATGGCATCTTCGGGGTAGCCCGACATATAGAGAACCCTGGTCCCCGGATACGATGATTTCAGACGTTCAGCGATTTGCGCGCCGCTCATCTGCGGCAGCACCACATCCAGCAACAGTAAGTGAATCGGTCCCCGATGCCGCTCACCAATCTCCAGGGCTTCACTGCCGTGGCTGGCAGTTAACACCGTATAGCCATAATTCTTCAGGACATCCTGCACTAACTTCCGCAGGTCATCTACATCTTCCACCAACAAAATGGTCTCTGAGCCTTGCAGCAGGCGAGATTCGGGTATTGGGGCCGGCGGCTCCAGGGTCTCCTGGATGGCAGGGAGGAAAATCTTAAATGTCGCCCCGTTACCGAGTTCGCTCCAGACTTCAACAAATCCTCCACTCTGTTTGACAATCCCATAGACGGTGGAGAGCCCCAGACCGCTGCCCTCGCTGGAAGGTTTGGTGGTATAAAATGGTTCGAGAATGTGGGCTTGGGTCTCCTGGTCCATGCCGATACCGGTATCGCTAACGGCCAGCATCACATAGCGCCCCGGGGCGACGTCGACGTGCTGAGAGACCGCGGATTTGCCCAGAAAGATTTCGTCGGTGGCAATGGTTAGTCTGCCCCCTTGGGGCATGGCATCCCGGGCGTTCACCACCAGGTTGAGAAGGACCTGCTCCAATTGGCTGGGATCGACTTTCGCAACTATCTCGCCCGGGTCAAGCGTCAGGACCAGTTCGACATCTTCGTCAAGCAGGCGGCCCAGCATTTCCGCCATGTCCCTGACCAGGGCATTCACCTTGATTGCCCGGGGCTGCAATAACTGCCTGCGGCCTAAAGCCATAAGCTCCCGGGTCAAGGAGATGGCCCGGTGGGCGGCCTCCTTAACCCCTTTGATATGCAGGCCTAATGGATCTCCTTCCCGGACCTCCTTCAACATGGTTTCCACATAAATGATAATCACCGCCAGGACATTGCTAAAATCATGGGCCAACCCTCCGGCTAACCGGCCCACGGCCTCCATCCTTTGGGCTTGCAGGAACTGTTTTTCCAGTTTCTTGTGAGAGGTGATGTCCATGAAGTATCCCAAGACCGCCCTCTTCCCCTCATATCGGGTGGAGATAATGGTTTCCATGACCCACCCGGTCTCGCCGCTCTTCGAGGTAAACTGGTATTCATAGGGAGAGGAATCTTCTTTTCTTAGCGCCCGGAGAGCCTGCTTTTTTACCAAAGCCCGGTATTCGGAGGTCACCAGAGTGAGAGAATCCTTGCCCAGCAATTCTGAGCTGCGATAGCCGGTGATGGCTTCGAACCCGGGGTTAATGAGAACGAACTTGCCTTTCTGAATAATATAGATGCCTATGGGGGCAGTAGCTATGAGGGACTTTAAGGTCTCTTCGGCCTGCTGGCGCGCGGTGATATCGATCCCCATGCCCAAGAGGCATGGCTTTCCCCCCAGCACGGCTCGCTTGCCGGTAAAAAAATAGGGGGTTTTGCTTCCGTCCTTGGCAATAAAATCGGCTTCTACAGAAGATTCTCCCTTCAGGAACACCTCCTGGACGGCAGCTTGGATTAGCGGTTTTTCCTGGCCCAGGAAAAAATCCTGGGGCTTCATCCCGGCGAGTTCTGCGGCCGGGTATCCCGAGACCTCCTCAAAATTGCGGTTCCAGCGCAGGAGACTCCCCTGGTCGTCAAACAGGTAAAAGAGGCCGGGCAAACTCTCGATGGCCATATCCGAGAACAGCTTTTCCAGGCGCAGATTGTTCTCGACCTGTTTGCGCTCGGTGATGTCTTCCACCACGGCGATGTGGTAATTGGGCGCTTCTCCCGCGTTCCACATGGGGGACACGGTCAAATTGACCCACACTATGGAACCGTCCCGAAGCAGGTAACGTTTCTCCCGGGAGAACGTCCGGATTTGGCCATTCAGAAGCTTTTGGAGGTATTGCAGGTCAACTTCCAGGTCTTCCGGCAGGGTGATGGCCATAAAGTTCGTGGCCGTCATCTCCTCCGGAGACAATCCGACGATTTCGCAAAATTTTTGGTTAACCTCGATGAACCGTCCAGTGGCCGTCTCAACCTGAGCCACTCCCACCGCCGCCTGTTCGAAGATGGCGCGCAATCGGCGCTCACTTTCTTGCAGGGCCCTTTTCGCCCGTTTCCTTTCGGTGATGTCGGTGTAATAGAGACGTACTGCCTGCCACTGCGGGGTGTAATGGGCATGAACCATAAAAATCACGTTCTGCTTCTCAATTTCGAGGCAAAGACCTTTGTCTCCCTTTTGCCTGATTGCCGGTAAGGTCTCATCCAGGCCGCCGGGCAACAATGACCGCAAATCTTCGAGCCCCAGTTTTCTTACCGTCTTTAACGCGGCCTCGTTGTAAAAAGTGATGGCCCCCGTGCCGTCAATTTCCAAAATAGGGCTGGGACATAATTGCGGGAACGAAGCCAGATGAGCAACCTTCCGGGTTTCCTCCTGGGTCAGACGCAGTTCCTCGTTCTGCATCTCTAATTCGACCTGGTGAACCTGCAGTTCGTACACCAGCGACTGGATATCCTCCAGGGGCATGCCTTCCAGGTTAACCCCTGTGACCGCCGGCCTTCTCAGGGCCCGAGTCCGCAGATCATCAGCCGATTTAGCTCCCAAGTCATCTTTGGCCACGACTCATCCTCCGCCGGGCGTTGGCGCCATGGACCCCGGCCTCGAGGTTATCCACATCTCAAAAAGTATTATCCGGAGGTTAATCCCTCGCGGATGGCGTACTTGGTAAGTTCAGCAACACTGCGAATTTCCAGTTTATCCATCAATTGTTTACGATGGCTTTCGACGGTTTTTATGCTGATATACAGGGATTCGGCAATTTGCTTGGTGGATTTGCCTTCCGCCAGGAGCTGAAGCACTTCTCGTTCTTTGGGGGTTAGCGTTGAGAAGGCCGAGTCACTCGTAGTCTGCCACCCGGTCAAGAAATCCTTGATCACGATGTCCGAGATCCCGGGACCCAAATAGGTTTTTTCCTTGATTACGGTACGGATAGCTTTGACCAGTTCTCCCTGGCTGCATTCTTTTAATAAATACCCCGAGACGCCGGACCTGAACATGTTCAGCACAAACCGGCTGTCGGAATTCATCGACAGGGCGATCACTTTGATCCCGGGAGCTATGGACAATATCTGGCGCGTCGCCTCGATGCCGTTTAACTCGGGCATGGTTACATCCATAATGATGAGATCCGGCAACAACTCCTGGGCCTGTTTCAACACCTCCCGCCCGTTACAGGCTTCGGCGATCACCACCATGTCGGGTTCTGCTTCCAGCAGCATACGAAGTCCTTGCCGCACAATCTGGTGGTCGTCGGCTAAGATGATGCGAATAGGCGTTTTAACAGTTGAAGGTTTTCTCGGTTCCATGGGTACCCCCCTCAAAGCTTATTGGCATCGATCGGGACACACCAGGGTTTTGATAAAGCGAATTTAAGAAGATTTCCTGGCTGCATCCTTGCATTTGAGGAATGACAATTAAATTCTCTATTAAATTTACTATAACATGCTATCTACAAAATAAACATTACCCTGAGCCCAACTACTGGACGTCACAGCAATCCGGAAGAAAAGTCGCACGCGGAGTCCCACACGAAAAACGGCCCATGGAGACCATGAGCCGCAAATAATTGAAATATTTGGTGGAGATGAGGGGACTTGAACCCCTGACCTCCTGCATGCGAAGCAGGCGCTCTTCCAGCTGAGCTACATCCCCACGTGGCTTAATTATGGCCGGTTCAGAGCCGATGTCAAGCATATTTGCGCCGCTGGGCGCACCGGGGCGCGGCCTAAAACCGGCCGCAGGCCGGTAACGTCGCCGCCCGGCTGCCGCCCCGATTAAAACTTAAACGGCCTGGACCTCTTTCAGGCCCGGCACTTCTTTCATGAGCAGCTTTTCAACCCCTTGTTTCAAGGTCATCTGAGACATGGGGCAGCCCTTGCAGGCTCCGGTCAGGCGGACTTTCACCACGCCGTCGTTCACTTCCACCAGCTCAATATCGCCCCCGTCCCGCTGCAACATGGGCCGGATTTTGGCCAGGGCTAATTCCACCGATTTTTTGATATCACTCACTGCTGTCCTCCAAAAGTTAATATAGTTAATGATAACCACAAATTCCACCCTTGTAAAGCAACGCCCGGGAAATCCGGCCTTACGGACCTACCTGGAATACCACCTGGAGATGGGCCGTGATCTCCTCTTCTCCCGCTTCGATGGGAGTAGGCGCGGCGGCTTTGGCCATCAGGAAGGGTTCCCTTGACGCCCGGAAGGGGATAAAGCGGATCCCGGTAGAAATCTTGTCCACCCCCTTGATCTTGAGCCCCGCGGCCTGGGCCAGGGCCTCCGCCAGGCTCCGGGCCCTTTCCAGGGCATTCACCGCGGCCTGCCGCTGCAACTCCTCGAGGCGGGAATGGCCCCAAAACGGGCCGTTGATGCGAGTAGCGCCGTTTTGCAGGGCCGTGTCGATCACCTCGCCCAACCGGCTGACCTCCAAAACTTTGACTTCCAGCCGGTTGAGCGCCCGGTAAGCCTTGATTTCCGGCGGGGCGGACTTGTCCTTGGGCGAGTATACCGGCATCAGGCTATAGCCCAGGGTGCGGACCTTATCCGGCGGGCCCAGGGCCTTTTTCACGGCCTGCAGCAGACCGTCGGTCTGGCGGGAGTTGGCCTGGGCAGCGGCCTTGGCCGCGGCCGCCTGGGTCTCCACTTCCAGGGTCAGGGTGGCCATATCCGGGATGGCCGTTACTTTGCCTTCCGCGTCCACGCTGATGCTGGGCGGGGCGGCGCTCTCCGCGCCCGCAGCCATCGCCGGGGACAGGCCGGTGATGGCCAGGGCTATCATGAAGGTCGCGATCACCATCCGTTGCATTGTGCCTCCTGGGCGGCGTCAACCTCGGGCCGCGTTTGGCGTTGGTGAAGGGGCGTGCGCATTTCTCCTGCAAATCCAGCCGGCTAAACTGATAACCTATTGATACCTTAATCTATCTTAACCGAAAACAGAAAACCGAAACCAGACCGGATAAAATATTCCTTTTCTGCCGATTTTCCGGCCGCGGCCCCGCCCCCGTCCAGGAAGTACTTGCGCGGCCGGGAAAAATAGGTTGAAATATAAGACCTAATCTGGTGAACGAGGACGACGATGACACATCATGAGCATGGACAGGGTGAGGTTGTAACCGCGGGCCCGGCCGGCAAACTTGTGGTTCCGGATCGGCCGATCGTGTTATTCATTGAAGGTGACGGCACCGGCGCGGATATCTGGCGCGCCACCCGGCCGGTATTGGATGCCGCGGTGGCCAAGGCTTACGGCGGCGCCAAGCAGATCTTCTGGCAGGAAGTCCTGGCCGGGGAAAAAGCCTTCAAAACGAGCCGCAGTTATTTGCCGGTGGAAACCTTGGCGGCCCTGCGGGAGTACCGGGTAGCGCTCAAGGGGCCGCTCACCACCCCCATCGGCGGGGGTTTCCGGTCGCTGAACGTCACCCTGCGCCAGGTCCTGGACCTCTATGCCTGCATCCGCCCGGTGCGCTACTATGCCGGGGTCCCCAGCCCCATGAAGGAGCCGGAAAAGATCGACATGGTGATCTTCCGGGAGAACACCGAAGACCTCTATGCCGGTATCGAGTGGTCCGCCAACAGCCCCGAGTCCCAGCGCCTGATCAATTTTCTCAATCACGAAATGGGTTGCACCATAGAGATGTCCGCGGCCATCGGCATCAAGCCCATGACCGAGCGCTGCAGCAAACGCCTGATCCGCATGGCTCTGAAGTACGCCATCAAGCAGCAGCGGCCGGCGGTCACCCTGATGCACAAAGGCAACATCATGAAATACACCGAAGGCGCCTTCCAGACCTGGGGTTATGAAGTGGCCGCGGAGTTGTCGGATGGGGTGATTTCGGAAGCCGAACTGATGACCGCCTACCACGGGAAACGTCCCGCCGGCAAGGTGGTCTTGAACGACCGGCTGGCGGATAACCTGTTTCAGCAGGTCTTGCTGCGGCCATCCGAATACCACGTCATCGCCACCCCCAATTTGAACGGGGACTATATCTCGGACGCCCTGGCGGCCCAGGTCGGCGGGCTGGGCATGGCCCCGGGGGCCAATATCGGCGATAATTGCGCCATCTTCGAAGCCACCCACGGCAGCGCCCCCAAGTACGCCGGCCTGGATAAGGTCAACCCCAGCTCTCTCATTCTCTCCGGCGCCATGCTGCTGGAATATCTCGGCTGGGATGACGCGGCCCAGCATATCCACCAGAGCCTGCCCCGCACCCTAAAGGACCGCATCGCCACCTACGATTTGGCCCGGCTCCTGCCGGGGGCGAAGGAAGTCTCCTGCTCCGAGTTCGGTCAGGCGCTCATCGACCATATGTAATACGGTTTTCTGTTTTCTACAAAAGAAGCGATATCATCAATTGTGCCCGTCGGGGTGGGGCACCCCGCCCCGACGCGACCTTAACTGCGTCGCCGGAACCCGGCCGGGGTACGGCTGATTAGGGCCTGCCTCAGTAAGCGCTCCAGATGTTTGCTGAGCATCTGGCCCTCGATGTGGTCGTAGACGAACCGGGGTTCCTTCACCTTGCCGTAGATCAGGCGGCGCTCCACCAGTTGGGCCAGAGACTGGGGCGCCGTCAGGGCGGCTAAAATCTGTTCATCCCTCCGAACTATCACCTGCCGGAAATAAGCCAGCCCCGCCTGAAACTCCTCCTCCGAAAAAATCCCCTGCTCATGCGCGGTAACATAGGTCCGCGCTTTAAACGGTTGCAGGTCGTTCAAGGTCGCCGCAAACGCCTCCAGGTCCGAGGCGGCGTCGCCATACCACGGCCCGAAGGGCGTCAGGTCCACGTCCGCCAGAAACAAAAGTTGCTGGCGGGGAAAGTGGAAACAACTGTGACCCGGGGTATGTCCCGGGGCCGGCAAAATCTCCAGGATGACCTCCCCCAGTTGGAACAGTTGGCCGGGAAGGTACGGGGCAAACCGGGCCGGGGGCCGGAAGTGGAAATCCTTGAGCAGCGTGTCCCGCCAGTAATCCCGGAACTGGGGGTCGGTGATCCCCATGAGCCGAAAGATCGCGGCCATGGAGGTGAAGGCCTCGGCCTCCAGGAGCGGCCCGTAGAAGCAGGCCTCGGGGAAGAAGTGATTGTACTTCTGATGGTCTTCGTGGAAGTGGCTGAGGAAGACTCCGGTCACTCGCCGGGTCCGGGCCAGTTCGGCGAAATAGTCTTTGTCCGCGGCGGGGTCCACCACCCAGGCAACCTGGCCCTGCTCCACCACCAGGGAATGGCAGTAGGGATAACGGCCGCCCTTGCGCCCCGGGACGAAGGTGATGGGACCGAACTTCACGGGGCCGGCCGGCGCGGGCTGGGAAGGGGGTTTGAGTATAGTTGCTGGCGATTTGGTCTTCATACTGGATTGAGGCCGGCGTCGGTTACAACTGGTGCGCAGGCCAGGCCCCGTCCGCCCGGCACCGGTTTATGGAGCCTTTTCCTCGGGGGGAGGCGCGGTGACGGCGGCCTTCTTACCCCGGCGTTCGTTCACCCGTTGGGTAACGACGTAGAAGACCGGCACAAAGGGAATGGCCAAGAGGGTCGAGGCCAGCATGCCGCCGAAGACCACGGTGCCGATGGCCTGCTGGCTGGCGGCGCCGGCCCCCCCGGCCACCATCAGGGGCACCACCCCCAGGATGAAGGCGAAGGAGGTCATAACGATGGGGCGGAAACGGCGGCGGGTGGCCTCCACAGCGGCGTCGGTGACGGACATGCCCCCTTCCCGCAGTTCCCGGGCGAACTCCACCACCAGGATGGCGTTTTTGCTGGCCAGGGCGATCATCAGCACCAGGCCCACCTGGGTATAGATGTTGTTGTCGAAGTTCCGGACCATGAGGCCCAGGAGAACGCCCACCATAGCGATAGGCACCACGAGAATGACCGCGGCGGGGTTAAGCCAGTTTTCGTATTGGGCCGCCAGGACCAGGAAGACCAGGGTGATGGAGAGGGCATAGATGAAATAGGCCTGGTTGCCCACCTGCTTTTCCTGGAAGGAGGTGGCGGTCCAGTCGTAGGACATGCCCCGGGGCAGGGTATTCTTGGCCACCTGTCCCATGAGGTTCAAGGCCTGGCCCGAGCTGAACCCCGGGGCCGCGGCCCCGAAGATGGACGCGGCGGGATAGAGATTATAACGGGTGACCAGCTCGGAGCCCAGGGTGCGGTTGACTTTGAGGAGGCTACCCAGGGGCACCATTTCATCTTTGAGGTTGCGGACGTAGAGGCTGTTGATGTCTTCGGGTTGCAGGCGGTAGGCGGCATCCGCCTGGACGTAAACCTGGAATACCTGGTTATACTTGTTGAACAGATTGACGTAAGTGGACCCCAGGTAGGCCTGGAGGGTGGCGAAGACGTTGTTCAAAGGAATATTGAGGGATTCGGCCTTGGTACGGTCAATGTCCAGATAGAGCTGGGGGCTGCGGGCGCTGAAGGTAGTGGCCAGGCCATACAGGCCCTCCTGGCCTTCCGCAGACCGAATGATGCCCATGGCCGCCTTTTGGAGTTCGGCTAGCCCCAGACTACTGCGGTCCTCCACCATCATCTGGAAGCCGCCGGACGCGCCCAGGCCGGAGATGGGCGGCGGCACCAGCACCACGACCTGGGCGTCCTGGATGCCGAAGAATTGCTGTTGCAAGCCGCCGACAATATGCTCCTGGCTTAGCTCGGCGCCGCGTTTGCTATAATCTTGATAGATCACAAAGGTAGTCATGATGTTGGAGACATTGGTGCCGTCCAGGATGGAAAAGCCGCCGACGGTGACCCAGGCATCGATGCCGTGGGAGCGCTTGAGGATGGCATCGATCTGGTCCGCGGTCCGTTTGACCCGGGGCTGGGACGCGCCTTCAGGCAGCCGGGCCAACACCATGCAGTAGCCCTGGTCCTCGGTGGGCAGAAAACCGGTAGGCTGCTGAGTAAAG
The DNA here is from genome assembly GCA_023229795.1 of Syntrophobacterales bacterium. Taxonomy (GTDB): domain Bacteria; phylum Desulfobacterota; class Desulfobaccia; order Desulfobaccales; family 0-14-0-80-60-11; genus 0-14-0-80-60-11. The sequence continues at coordinate 26,847 of JALNYP010000036.1, read as the reverse complement.
CGCCAGCCGGCCAGGGCGATGAGGACCACGAACACCAGGACCATGGCGCCGGGGCGTTCCACCATCCAGCGGATGAGGAAGACATAGGCGTTCTCCACGACGCCGTAGGCCCGGTTAAACCCCCGGTAAAACCAGTTGGGGGTCTTTTCGACCCGGGGGCGCAGCCAGAGGGCGCACTGGGCAGGCTTCAAAGTCAGGGCGTTGAGGGCGCTAATGATGGCGGTGGAAGCGATGACCAGGGCGAATTGCCGGAAGAGCTGCCCGGTGATGCCCGGCATGAACGCCGCGGGCAGAAAGACCGCGGTGAGCACCAGGGTGATTCCGATGACCGGCCCGGTCAACTCCTGCATGGCTTTGATGGCGGCATCCCGGGGGGAGAGGCCCTTATCTACATAAAATGCGGAGTTCTCCACAATGACGATGGCGTCGTCCACCACGATGCCGATGGCCAGGATGAGGGCAAACAGGGTCATCAGGTTGACGGTGAAGCCCAGCAAGGCCATGGCCGCAAACGCGCCGATGATGGTGACGGGCACGGTGGTGGCCGGGACCAGCATGGCCCGCCAATTTTGCAGGAAGACCATGATGACGATGAGCACCAGGATGCCGGCCTCGAACAAGGTTTCATAAACCGCGTGAATAGCCTGGCCGATGAACTTGGTGGTGTCGTAATGAATGGCGTACTTCAAACCTTCGGGGAAGGTCTGGCTCATTTCGGCCATGGCCGCTTTGACTTCGTTGCCGACGTCGATAGCGTTGGCCCCGGGCAGGGAATAGACCAGGATCTGGGAGGATTGCTTGCCGCTCAAGCCGCCGAAATTGCTGTAAAACTGCTGGTCCAGATCGACCCGGGCAATATCTTTGACCCGCACCAACTGCGCGGTTTCATCGCGGACGCTCTTAACGATGATATCTTCGAACTGCTTGACGTCGGCCAGCCGGCCCAAGGCATTGACGGTGAGCTGGTAGACCTGATCCGGCGGCACCGGCGGAGCCCCCAATTGCCCCGCCACCACCTGGAGGTTTTGCCGCCGGATGGCACTGACCACGTCCAGGGTGGTGAGATTGTAATACTTGAGCTTGTCGGGGTTGAGCCAGACCCGCATGCTATAAGGCCCGGCCCCGAACACCTGGACCTGGCCCATGCCCGGCAGCCGCCCCAGCGGGTATTGCAGGTTGATGATGGCATAGTTGGAAAGATAGGTGGCGTCATAGCGGTCGTTGTCGGAGTAGAGGCTGACCACCTGCAGGATGTTGGTGGAGACCTTGCGGACGGTGACGCCCTGGGACTGCACCTCCTCGGGAAGCTGGGAGATGGCGCCGTTCACCATGTTCTGCACCAGGGTCAAGCCGGCGTTGAGGTCGGTGCCGACATTGAAGGTCACGGTCAGGGTGTAATTGCCGGAGCTGGAACTGGTGGACGACATGTAAATGGAGCCTTCCACGCCGTTCACCGCCTGCTCGATGGGGATCCCGATGGTATTGGCGATGATTTCGGCGCTGGCCCCGGGATATCTGGTGGTCACCTGAATGGTGGGGGGCACGATTTCGGGATATTGCGCCACCGGCAGCACGAACAGGCACACCAGTCCCAGAATAATGGTGATGATGGCGATGACGTTGGCGAAAATCGGCCGATCGATGAAAAACTCGGAGATCATGGGGCCGCTTTCTTCAACTGTCCGCCCGGCGGCGGCGTCGGGGTCTCCGCCTTCGGAAGCTCTTCCTTGACGGGAGTGACCTTATTGCCCGGGATGGCCTGGAGGAGGCCGTTGGTGATGATCCAGTCCTGGTTGGTCAGACCTTCGGTGATGACCACCAGGTCCTTGACCTGGGTGCCGAGCTTGACCGCTCGGCGCTGGACCACATTTTGACTGTCCACCAGCAAGACGTAGGGGCCCAACTGGTCGTAGCCGACGGCCACCTGGGGGACCAGGAGGGCAGCCTTTTCATGGGTCACCGGCGCCTGGATCCTGGCGTACAACCCCGGCAGCATCATGCCCTTGGGATTGGGGAAAATCCCCCGGAGCGTCAAGGTGCCGGTGGTGGCGTTGAGGCTGATGCTGGCGAAGTCCAGGTAGCCTTTATGGGGGTAGCCCTCCTCGTTGGTGAGACCGAGATAGAGGGGGATGTTCCGGCGAATAGATTCGCCCACCGATTCCTTGGTCGTCTGGGTGACGTCCAGGAGGTCCCGCTCATTGATGGTGAAATAGACATACAGGGGATCGATCTGATCGACGTCGGCCAACAGGGTGGCTTCGCCGGCGCCCACGAGGTTGCCGGGGTCTTTCAAGCGGCGGCCGATGCGGCCGTCGAAGGGCGAGGTGACTTTGGTATAACTCAGGTTGAGTTTGGCCAGATCACGCTGGGCCTCGGCAGACATGACCGCGGCCTTGGCCGCATCCCTTTGGTAGAGCCAGTTGTCCACGTCGGTTTGGGCCGCGGCCTTTTGGGTCACCAGTTTCGAAAACCGGGCATATTCGGTTTGGGCATTCAAGAGTTTGGCCTTCTGGGAGAGGATCTCCGCCTCCGTCTGCTTGAGCTTGGCTTCATAGGTGTTTTGCTGGATCAGAAAGAGCAATTGCCCTTTTTTCACCCGGTCGCCGTCCTTGAAGTAAACCTGTTCCAGGTAGCCTTCCACCCGGGCCTTCAATTGCACCGTGTTGATGGCCTGGGTGTTGCCGGTGAACTCCAGGTAGTCGGTCACCGGCTGGGTCACGGGCTCGCTGACGGTGACCTGGGGGGGCGGCGGCGGCGCATAGGCGCTGCGGTCGCCGCAGCCCATGAGGAGCAGAACCCCGCAGAGCGCCAGCCAGCCGGTTAGTTTCCCCATCATGAATGACCTTGGCTTTTCAGACATCATTTCCCGAACTCCCACTGGTGATTCCCTTCACGGTGCGCATATTCCTAAGTTTCCTTACCAATCAGGAGGCCGGATGAGGCTCTTAGGCTGCTCCGGCGATGGCGCCGCCTGACCTGCCGGGGTCAACAATTTCCCCCAATTAGTGCGTTTCTCCATGTCCTCACGGGTCGAGGCGGGCACAAAATCCTGGCCTTCCCGGATTTGCCAGCCGCCGCCCAGGGACCGAAAGACCCCTACCAGGTTGCTGGAGATGCTGCCTTGGGCGCTGGCCAGAGTATCCTGGGCGCTCAGGAGAGACTGCTGCGCGGTCAGCACCGTGGTAAAATCCGTGATCCCTTCCCGATACTGCAGAACCGCCAGGTTCACAGATCTCAAGGCGGCATCGGCGCTTTCTCCCAGAAATTTGGCCTGTTCCTGGGTTTTCAAAAAGGCGATGAGATTGTCTTCAACCTCTTTCTGGGCCGTGAGCACCAGATTTTGATAAGTGATGAGCAGCTCCTGGAACTTGGCGTCCTGGAACCGGACATCATTGGTGATCTGACCGTAGTTAAAGATATTCCACTGTAAAGTCGGCCCGACGGCGCCGGCCCGGTTGCGCCAGTTGAACATGTCAGCCAGGGTAGCTTTGCCCACATCGGTCGAGAGCATCCCGAAGTTCCCGGTCAAGGACAGAGCCGGGAAAAGTTGGGCCTTGGAGACGCCGATCTGGGCGCATTGGGCCGCGGCATTGTATTCGGCCGCCCGGATATCCGGCCGGCGGCGCAGCAGGTCGATGGGGATGCCCACCACCACCTCGGCCGGCGGTTTGGGGATCACCGCATTCCCCTTCATCAGGTCCGTCAGCTCTTTCGGCGGCATCCCCAGCAGCACGCACAGCGCATCTTTCGCCTGGCGCAACTGGGTTTCGAGAACCGGGATGGTGGCCTGGGTGCTGGCCAGGACGGTCCTGGCCTGCTCCACGTCGCGCTCGGAGGTGGTGCCGCCCGCGAACCGGGCCTCGGCGATTTGCAGGCTTTCCCTCTGAGTTTCGACGTTTTCCTGGGCGATAATCAGGCGCTTTTCCAAGGTCCGGATCGCGATGTAAAAGCTCGCCACGTCGCCGGTGAGGCTGACCAGGGTGCTGTCATAATTGGCCACGCTGGCCAGCAAACTGGCGTCGGCGGACTGGATGGCCCGCCTAAACTTGCCCCAAAAGTCGAGTTCCCAACTGGCCGTCAGGCCGACCTGGGCTTGAAACAGACTGAGGCCGCCGAAAGACGCTGAACTTGGCCCAGTAGTGGTAATGAATTCGCCGGGGCTGATGCGTTGCTTTTGCACCTGGCCGGTGACTTGCTGGGTTTGCGGATAGAGTTGGCCGGTGGCGATGCCCAGTTGGGCCCGGGCGGCGAGGACGCGCACCCCGGCAATCCGGAGGGTCAAGTTTTCCCGGTAGGCGGTGTCGATGAGCCGGTCGAGAGCCGGGTCTTTGAAGACCTTCCACCAGTTTCGCTGGTCCTCATAGGGGGTTTTCACCCGTTTGTCGGCGGTTTCCAGCCAGGCCTGCTCAAACTTGACCGGCGGCCGGGAATAATCCGGTCCCACCATGGCGCAACCGCTCGCCAGGCCGGCCAGCAGGGCGACGGCCAGGCAGACCTGCCCCAGTCTAAAGAGGGTAAACTCGGCCAGTATCATGCGCTGCCGTCCACCAGCCGAAAGAGTTCCCGGGAAACTCCCGCCCGTTGCCGCTGATCCAGGGGGGAGAGTTGCAGCAGCTCCAGCAGCCAGAGGCCGTCCACCGCCAGGGAGATGACCGCGGCGCGTTCAAACTCCAGACCGAAAGTCCCCAACCGGGCGAACCATTCCCGGAAGTACTCCCGCACCGGTTCGAGCAACTTGGGGTTATTGGCCCCGGCGGCCAGGAGGCTGGCGCTGAGGCGTTGGGTGGCTTCAGCGTCGGTGAGCGACGCCATCAGATAGGCCCGCAGCCCGCGTTTCGGACCCTCCGGCAGGTTCAGGGTGGTTTCGGCCTGTCGGGCGGCGAACCGCTGCAGCAGCCGGGACACCATGGCTTCCAGGAGCGCCTCCTTGGAATGGAAGTGGTAGAGCAAGCCGCCCTTGCTGACGCCGGCCCGTTCAGCCACCGCGTCGAGGGTCATGTGCCCGGCGCCGACGTCCAGGACCAACAATTCAGCGGCGTCCAAGATGAAATCGCGGGTGCGCGGGCGGGGCCTCATCTCAAGCATCCTTTCAGGTATACTGACTGGCCGGTATATTAGATGAACGCCAAAGGTCCGTCAAGTCTTTTTTGCATCGCTTCATAGGCATATTATGAGGCCCCGGGGCCGCGCCAGGGGAAGTTGGCCGATTTCCATAAAAGACTCCCTTTGCCTTGACAGTCAAAGTAGCGGTTATTAACTGATGAATGTTTTATGGCAGCGTTTTCGCCGATCCTGCCGGACCGGCTCGCCAGGCCAGCCGGCAGAGGCCAGGAGAGCCGCGGGGCCGGCCCGGCGGCGCGCCGCTAGGCTACTAAAGCTTGCGGCCTAAAGGAGCCCAGCATGACCACCTATCTGATCATCGGCAACGGCGTGGCAGGCAATGCCGCGGCGGAAAATATTCGCCAATATGACCCGGAAGGTAAGATCGTCATCTTTTCCCGGGAGAACCGGCCGTTCTACTATGTGCCGGCCCTGCCGGAGTACCTGGCCGGGGAAAAGCCAGCGGATCACGTGATCATCCATCACCTGGAATGGTACGAGCAACACCGCCTCGACCTCCGCCTGAACACCCGGGCCGCCGGGATCGACCCCGAGCGGAAGGTGGTCTCGACCGACCAAGGCGAGAGTTTCCCCTACGACAAGCTCCTGCTGGCCACCGGCGGCCGATCCTTTGTGCCGCCCATGCAGGGGGCGGACACCCCCGGGGTGTTCACCTTGAAGACCCTGGACGACGCCGACCGGATCAAAGAGCGTGCCGACACGGCAACCACCGCGGTGCTGATCGGCGGCGGCCTGCTGGGTCTGGAGGCGGGCAACGGCCTCCGCAAGCTGGGCCTGAAGATCAGCGTGGTGGAGTTCTTTCCCCGGCTCCTGCCCCGGCAGATGGACGTGGCCGGCGCCGCCATCCTGCAGCGGCAGATGGAGGACATGGGCTTTACCTTTCACCTGGGGGCCACGACCGAGAAGATCGCCGCCGGCCCGGCAGGGCTTCAGGTTTATCTCAAAAGCGGCGAGCAGCTCACGGGGGACCTGGTGCTGATCTCCGCCGGGGTCCGGCCCGATCTCACCCTGGCCCAAGCCCTGGGCCTGGAGGTGGACAAAGGGGTCAAGGTGGACGACACCATGCAGACCTCCCGGGACGATATCTACGCGGCGGGGGACCTCATCGAACACCGGGGGCGTCTCTACGGCATCTGGCCCGCGGCCCTGGAGCAGGGCCGGGTGGCGGGCGCGGTCATGGCGGGCCAGGCCGCCACTTACGAGGGCACCCTGCCGTCCAACGTCCTCAAGGTGGTCGGGATCGACCTGGTGGCCGCCGGAGACATCGACGCCGACGGCAAGCTGGAAGCCATTGTCCGTAAAGATGAAGCCAAAAAGACCTACCGCAAACTGGTGATCCGGGACAACGTCCTGGTGGGCGCCATCCTGGTGGGCGATATCCGGGGCAACTCCGAAATCCAGCTCGCCATCAAGCAGCAACGGGACATCAGCGCCTTGAAAGGGGACCTGGCCCAGGAGGTTTTCGACTTCAAGCGCCTGGCTTAAGAGGGGTTTCGGTATAATGAAGGCACATAATTAATTTGGAGAAGGCAACCGGGAAACCGAGCTAAAGGAGCGCCTCATGGAACTGCCCGTGTATATCACCGTGGAGGAAGTGCAACGCGTCTGCAAGGCCCTGGGCCTTCGGGACTGGACCCGACTGGCGGAGGGCAAAGTCTTGGCCGAAGAGGCCAAGGTGATTCTTCAAGAAGTCAACGTCGAGGGCATGCCGATCCCCCTGGGCGAATTCAGCGCCGGCCTGGAAGTGGAACTGGAACACGGCACCCGCTTCGCGGACGCCAATGTCACCAACAACCACCCCATCCTGACGGGCAAGATCGTCCTGGCCCACCTGAAAGAGACCATGGACTATTACCAGCGCCTGGACGTGGCCGAACTCGAAGGGGACCTCCTCAAAGCCGTGCAGGCCAATAACCTGACCAAGGCCGCGGAGAAATACCGCAAACTGCTAAAGGCCAAACTGGCCTTGGCCCAGGCGGAAGCCCGGGAGGCTTAAGGACAGGAGAGGTCGGGGGAAGGGCCGGATTAAAAAGAAAAAATACGTGGGTACGGCTGGGGATAATCAGCGGGGCCGGCACGGCGAAAGCTCGCTTCTAGGGGAGCGGAGCGAAGCCGGCCCCGGGTGACGCCAGTCCGGCGCGCCGCGTGGAAAAATTACCCACGAGACCTTGAGTTCGGCGCCTGGCCTCCTGCCCCAACTTGACGAGTTGCTCTAACCGTCCAGGGTCTGTTCCACCACCTCTTGCAACTCGGTGAGGCGCTTCTGGATGGTCGCAAGTTCCTGGGTCAGCATTTGGGCGCGGCACCACAGGTCCGACAGTTCCTCTTCCAGGGTGGCATAGGACCTGGCCGCCGGAATATCCCACCACATGGCCGGACCATAGCCGGGCAGCCCATAATCGCCCTCCCGGCGGGAGCGCAAGCCCCGGCTGCTGATCTCCAGGGACCCGCGACGATACGGTCTCGTCCACTTGAAACCAGTCATACCTCATCCTCCCGGGCCTAAGCGGGCCCGTCCGCACTTATCCCAATTATTGCACATTAGTTAATGGTTTTTGGGGCCGTTTGTCAACCGGAAATTTTTAACCCGGCCACACCATGATCCTGTATGCCGTTGGGACCGCAGGGCGATTTTCTCCGCTCGTCTGCCCTGCTTGCCAATTCTCTTGGCAGAGAAACAAGAAATAGGATATAAGTATTTAAGAAATAAAGCAAGTTGGTAAATGAGCTATGAAATCGCCTGTTTGGAGTAAGGGACCCGCGTTGAAGTTCTGTCTTGGAGCTATCTTGGCGGGCGCGATCGCCTTTTCTCTGGGATGTCAGGCCAAGCCAGTGCCGTTAAGCACCGGTGCCCTGGCCTTCAAGAAAGAAGTAAAAGCCTGCCTCGACACGCTCTCCGTCGATTTGGTGGAGCCGATCGCCAAGCGTGACTTGAACGGCATCAAATCCACCTTGCAGAAAATTGAGCCCCAAGCCGTGAAGTTATGCCGGATGTGTCCTTTCAGTATCGGCGTCTTGAACCGTTACGGCGAGACTTTGGCGATATATCCTCCCAGGGAGGTTACCACTAATTTCTCCAATTATGAACTGGTAACCAAGACCATTAATACCAAAAAGATACAGCAGCAGAGGTTTTTCTTACAGGACGGCGCCATCCTCTATATTGTGTGCGCCCCCATCATGCGCGCTGACCGGGTGCTCGGGCTGGCCGCGGTGGCGATCAACGCCGAGGAAGCCCAACAACGCTGGGGCATTACCGAGAAGGAATTCCTGGCCTTGAACTTTAATACTTGATCCCGTTGCCGGCGCGGCCGGAAAGCCCCGAGAGGGCGCCTGGGCCGAGCCGGTTAAGTGCTTTAGGTCAGAGAGGTGCCCCGGGACCGGGGCACTGAGCGCTAGATTGGTCCACGCATCTCCATAACCATGAAAAAAGCCAGAGGACCAAGGAACGGTCATAGTATCGAGGTGAGCGGTGACCGGGGCAAGCACGTCACCTTGGCGGTCTCGGGCCGGCTCTCCCTGGGTAACCTCGAAGCGTTCGATGCCGAGGTTCAGGCCCGCCTGCGGGAGATGATCCCCGCCACCCTCACCGTGGACCTGGGCGGGGTCGCCTATCTGGATAGCGCCGGGGCCCTGGCCCTGCTGCAACTGGAAAGCGAGTCCCGGCGCCGGTCGATGACCTTCGAGTTCATCAATCTCACCGACAAGGCCCGGGGCATCATGGGCCTCATCGACCCCCAGGCCCTGACCGCGCCGCCGCTGATCACCGAACGCCGCACCGGCACCATCCTCGAACAGGTGGGGGATGAAACCCTCAAGATTCTCAACGACTTCAAGCAAGTGGTGATGTTTCTGGGGGAACTCCTGACGGCCCTGGCCTACGACCTCTTCCATCCCCGGTCGGTGCGCTGGGATGACGTGGCCTTCTACATGAAACGGGCCGGCGTGGACGGGCTGCCCATCGTGGGCCTCATCAGCCTGCTGCTGGGCCTCATTCTGGCCTTCATGTCATCTCTGCAACTCAAGCAGTTCGGGGCCAACATCTACGTGGCCTCCCTGTTGGCCATTGCCATTGTCAAGGAATTGGGGCCCATTATGACGGCCATCCTGGTGGCCGGCCGGTCGGGATCGGCCTTCGCCGCCGAAATCGGCACCATGATGGTCAACGAAGAGGTGGACGCCCTCACCTCCATGGGGTTCAGCCCGGTGCGGTTTCTGGCCGTGCCCAAAGTCCTGGCGACCATGATCGTGGTGCCTCTGCTCACCCTTTATGCCGACCTGTTCGGCATCCTGGGCGGGGTGATCGTGGGCGTCCTGGGCCTCGATCTGACGGTTTACACCTATTTGAAGGAGACCCAGAGGAGCCTGACCCTGCTGGATATCATCACCAGCCTGATCAAGTCCGGGGTGTTTGCGGTGCTGATCTCGGGGATCGGCTGCCAGCGGGGCTTCCAGGTCAGGGGCGGCGCCGAAGCAGTGGGGTCAGCCACCACCTCCGCGGTGGTCGCGGCGATTTTTCTCATTATCGTGACGGATTCGGCCTTTGCCCTGGTCTTCCAGTATTTGCATATTTAGAGACGGATGAATTATGGCCAATGATACCCCTGCGCCGGTCATCGTGGTTGACCAGTTGACGGCCCGCTTCGGGGATAATACCATCTTTGAGCGGGTCAGTTTTCAGGTCAACCAGGGGGAGATCCTGGTAATCCTGGGGGGCAGCGGCTGCGGCAAGTCCACCCTGCTGAAGCACCTGATCGGCCTGTATCAGCCCGCAGCCGGCAAAGTCCTGGTCAACGGCGTCAACATCAATACCAACGACGAGCGCCTCCTGCGGCAGGTGCGCACCGGGTTCGGGGTGCTGTTTCAGTCCGGGGCGCTGTTCGGCTCCATGACCCTGGCGCAGAACGTGTCCCTGCCCCTTTATGAATACACGGACCTGGACTCCGACGTCGTCGAGCTCATCGTCAAGATGAAGCTGGGGCTGGTGAGCCTGTCGGGCTATGAAAACCATCTACCCTCCGAGATTTCCGGGGGCATGAAGAAGCGGGCCGGGCTGGCCCGGGCCATGGCCCTGGACCCCACGATCCTGTTCTTCGACGAGCCCTCCGCCGGGCTGGACCCCATCACGTCGGCGGAGTTGGATATCCTGATAAAAGGCATTAACACCGGTATGGGCACCACCATGGTAATCGTCACCCACGAACTGGAATCCATTTTCAACATCGCCCACCGGGTAATCATGCTGGATAAGAGCGCCCGGGGCATCATCGCCAGCGGCGATCCTTTGGAGTTGAAAGAGCACTCCGACGACCCCCGGGTGTTGAACTTCTTCAATCGCCGGCCCGCCACCGGCTTCGGGCAGCAGGTAACCTGATATGGCCAAAAAGAGCACCAACTTAATCCTCGGGGCCTTCGTGATTCTGGGCGTCGTCCTGGGGGTCATCGCCGTCATCTGGGTAGGGGCCACCAGCTATTTCCAGAAAGGGGAGACCTATATTTCCTATTTCGATGAATCGGTCCAGGGCCTCCAGATGGATTCCAGCGTCAAGTTCCGGGGCGTCGATGTGGGCAGGGTGGAGCAGATCAAAGTAGCCCCCGATAACCGCCTCATCGGGGTGGTGATGAAGATCAACATGCAGAATAACCTGCAAAAAAGGGCGATAGCTCAGCTCAAAGCCGCGGGAATCACCGGCATCATGTTCGTGGACCTGGATCTGCGCAAGCCGGGAGAGCCGGATTTATCCCCGAAGATCGACTTCCCGTCGGAATTTCCCATTATTCCCACCCGGCCTTCCGAAATCCAGAGGCTGATGACCGGCATCAACGACATCGTGCAAAAGTTCAATGATATTGATGCCAAAGGCATCTCCAACCAGTTGATCGCCACCACCAAGGCCATGGAAGATTTCCTCAAAGGCAAGGAGATGGCGAGTATTATGACCCGCCTGAACGCCTCCGCCGGCAACCTGGAGCGGCTCACCGGGCGGGCGGACAAGGTGCTGGCCGACTCTAAGCTGGACCAGACCCTGGCGGAGGCCCGGGAGTCCCTCAAGAACGCCCGGACCATGCTGGCCACCGTCAATGACCAGATCCTGGCCATGCAACTGCCGGCCACTCTGGGAAAAACCCGGGATATCACCCGGGAACTGCAGGCCACCAGCACCACCCTGCGGCAAAGTTCCGAAACCATGGAGCAGTTGCTCCAGAGACTCTATAACCGGCCCTCGGACCTCTTGTTCGGCAAGCCCCCCAAGAAAAGGTGGAATGAATGATGCCCATGGCGCACCTGTTGACCAAGCCCACGCGCACCGGAAACTCCCAATCGGCGTTCTTGTTGAGGATAGCAGGCCTTGGCTTAGTAGCGGCGGCGCTCCTCATGCCCTGCGGCTGCGGCAAGCCGCCCATGCTGGTGCACCAGTACATCCTGGAGTACCCCGCGCCGGTGATCGGCCGTAAAGCCAAGATCCCCGAGGTCGTCAAGGTGGAGCAGTTCAGCGTGGCCCAGGCCTTTAATACCAACGCCATGGTTTACCAGCCCCAGCCCTTTAAAAGCGAGACTTATAATTACAGCCGCTGGCGGGCCAATCCCGGCTACCTGGTCACCGACTATCTGGTCAGGGACTTCCGGGACGCCTACCTGTTCGATGCGGTGTTCGGACCCGCCGCCACCGGCAGATACCGGTTCCAGTTGGAAGGCGGGGTGGAGGAATTTCAGGAGGTGGATGAGCCCGACGGCTGGAAGGCGGTCCTGGCCGTGACCGCCACCCTCCTGGACGTCACCCGGGAGGAGGTGCCCCAGCGGGTGGTCTTCCAGAAAAACTACCGGGCTCTGACGCCCATGCCGGAAAAGACCCCTCAAGGCCTGGCCCAGGCCATGAGCCGGGCCATGGCGGAAGTCTCGGCCCGCATCATCACCGATACCTACGAGGCCGCCCGGCAGAGAGCCGGGAAGTAGGAAATCCTTCGCTTAAAAAGCCGCGTCTGAGGGTCGAGACGCGGCTTCCCATGATCACTCCAATACTTTGCTTCTGCCTGTATGCCCCCCATGACCTCGACAAAGTGAAAATCAATACTTATTTTACCTCAAGATATTCGGTGAATAGTCTGCCGACCGCTCTGGCTGAGATCACCCAAGCAATGGCCAATCAGTCCGGCTAGCAAATCACCCATCATCAGTTGAACTTCTTTGGCCTTGGCCCGCGCGGTAAGAAGGCGGAGCACACGGCCTGAATCAGGAGGCAGAAAATGGCCGAGGATAAAAAGACCTTAACCACTGCGTTTGGGATACCGGTACCCGATGACCAGAACAGCCTCACCGCCGGCGAGCGCGGCCCGGTCCTCATGCAAGATGTGCATCTCCTGGAGAAACTGGGGCACTTTGACCGCGAGCGCATTCCGGAGCGGGTGGTCCACGCCAAGGGTGCGGGTGCGGGTGGCTATTTCGAAGTTACTGCCGACGTGACGAAATACACCAAAGCCAAGTTTCTCTCGGCCATCGGCAAGCGCACTGAGGTTTTTGCCCGTTTTTCCACGGTGGGCGGCGAGAAGGGTTCGGCCGACGCGGCCCGGGACCCGCGCGGTTTCGCCGTCAAATTTTACACGGAGGAAGGCAATTACGATTTAGTCGGCAACAATACCCCGGTTTTCTTCATCCGGGACCCCTTGAAGTTCCCTGATTTCATCCACACCCAAAAGCGGCACCCGGCCACCAACTGCAAAGACCCGAACATGTTCTGGGATTTCCTCTCGCTGACGCCGGAATCGATTCATCAGGTCACCATTCTCTTCTCTGATCGGGGCACGCCGGCCACGTTCCGCAACATGAACGGCTACAGCAGCCACACCTATAAATGGTACAACGACAAGGGCGACTACTTCTGGGTGCAATACCATTTTAAGACGGATCAGGGCATCAAGAACCTGACCCGGCAGGAGGCGCAACGGATCTCAGGGGATGATCCGGATCACGCCACCCGGGACCTGTATGAGGCCATCGCCCGGGGAGATCATCCTTCCTGGACCCTGGAGATGCAGATCCTGACCCCGGAGCAGGCCAAGGATTTCCGCTGGGACATCCTGGATATCACCAAGGTCTGGCCCCACGGCGAGGTGCCGCCCATCAAGGTCGGCAAACTGGTGCTGAACCGCAACCCGGTCAATTACTTTGCCGAAGTAGAGCAGGCCGCGTTTGGTCCCGGCAATCTGGTGCCGGGCATCGCCATCTCCCCGGATAAGATGCTGCAGGCCCGGGTGTTTTCGTATCACGACACCCACATTCACCGGCTGGGGCCCAACTATCACCTGATCCCGGTGAACGCCCCCAAATACCGCCCCGGAAGCGAGCTACCAGCGTGATGGGTTCATGCGGGTGGACGCCAACAGCGGCGGGGGACCTAATTATTGGCCCAACAGCTTCGGGGGTCCGGAGCCGGACCCGAACCGTGGCGAGCCGCGGTTTGAGGTTTCCGGGCCGGCCGGGCGTTTCGACTTCAACTTCCCCAACGACGATTTTGTGCAGGCCGGCAACCTCTACCGCCAGGCGATGACGGATCAGGACCGCACCAATCTGGTGGGAAATATTGTGGACCATCTGGGGGGCGCGCAAAAACGCATCCAACTGCGGCAGACCGCGCTCTTCTTCAAGGCGGACCCGGAATACGGCCGGCGGGTCGCCGAGGGCCTGGGGTTAGACCTGGGGGAAATTGAACGCCTGGCTGGCCTGTCCCAGGAGGAGCGAGCCCAAGCCACCGCCTGAACTGTTAGGTGACGGGAAATTTTAGCGGCAAGGGCTCTGCCCCGCAGATTTCCCGGCGGATCAGTCCGTCGATGGCCTCCCGGCTCAGGCGATACCTCTCCAGGCTGCCGCCGAAGGGGTCGGGCATGGGGCGGTGGATAACTCTGGCGAAGTCGCCCGGCGAGAGGCGCCGTTCCAGGGAGTGCCCGGACAGGTTGACCAGGAGGCCGAACTCCGCGAGGTCGAACTCGTCCAGGCCCTTAGAGCGCAGGCCCGCTGTGTCCACCCCCAACTCATCCAGCACCGCCAAGGTTTCGGGCGCCACCCAGCCCAGGGGATTGATCCCCGCGGAGGCCGCGGCCCAGCCCTCCCCGCAACGGTGCCGGGTCAGGGCCTCGGCCATGATGCTGCGGCAGGAATTCCCCAGGCAGATGAAGAGGACCTTCGGCTTCAAAATTTGCTTCCTCCGTCAGGCGAGACCATAAAAGCCTCCCTCATCCCGAAATCCCCTTATTTGAATCTATCAAGCGGTAAACCGGATCGGGCCCGTCCCCTGGCATCCGGGGCTGAGCCGTCTTACCTTAGCATATCATAGCCTGATTGGCAGCCGCCTCAAGGCTGCCGGAGGAGACGCCATGACCGGGGAAATTGCCGCGGTGCTCGATAAGCTCGACTGGATGCGGGCGGAACGCATCTGGCCCAACGGCTTGCGCTACCTGTGGACGGACGCCTTCGGGGTGGTTCTGTTGGTTTCCCTCTACCGGGAGCTGAAAGATGAGCGGTTTCTGGCTGAGGCCGAAGCGATGGTGGCGGAAGTCCAGCGGGTCCTGGGGCGCGCCCGGGGCCTCCGCATCGGCGAGGCCCCGGACCGGGACGGCCAGTACTTCCACTACCTGGCCATGTGGCTCTATGCCCTGGGGTGTCTGGGCCACCTCAAGCCGGCTTACCGGGACCGGGCCGTCGAGCTGGCCCGCCAGATCCATCCCCGCTTTGTCCTGCCGGGCACCGGGGTCTGGTGGAAGATGGCGGAAGACCTGAGCGGGCCTTATCCCGGTTACGGCTTCGGGGGTCTGGATCATTTCCACGGCTACGTGGTCTACCGCACCCTGGACGCCGCGGCCCTGGCGCCGGAGATCGCCGAGATGCGGCAGTTGGTGGAGCGGAGTTACCGGTCCCTGGGGCTCAACCAGGACCTGGGGCTGGGGATGATGCTCTGGTTCACCCACTTCTTTCCGGAGGAGCCCTGGGCCGTCCTGCAGCGGCAGCGCTGCCTGGACACCCTGGAGGCCATGTGGGTGGACCCGCCCGGGTACTTCTGCCGCCATCCGGGGCTGGGCCAGGTCAAGTTCGCGTTCACCAACTACGGCGTCTCCCTGGGTCTCCAGGCGGTGGGGGCCCAGCCGGAACGGGTGCGGCGGCTCCATGAATTCTTTGCCACTTACCGCTCCGGCAACGAATACGACCGGGAAGCGATCACCCACGTCATGGCCTGTACCTCCTGGTTTCCGGGGGAGTTTATTACGGAGGCCAGCGGCTAGGAGTTCTTTCGTAATGGCCCCTCCCGGTTGCCCGGCCGGGGGAATTGTGCTACAAGGGGCCATAAACCCTGCAACCCATTTCAAAACTAGTTTTCTGTCACCCTGAGCGCAGCGAAGGGTCTCAGGTATTTTAAAATGCGAGATTCTTCGCTTCGCTCAGAATGACAATTTTGTAGAATATAAGTTTGAAATGGCTTGTAAACCCTAGGAGCGGAGCTTTCATGCGTGATTTCAAAGCTATGTCCCAGGATCTGATAGCCGCCCTGAACCTCAAATACGCGCCGGTGGGCGTCACCCTGTACCTGAAAAACCAGCCCCTGCCGGCAGATGTGCCCCTGGCCGCGGATAAGCTGAAGAGTTATTGCCAGGCCCTGGTGCTGGCCGGGGCAGGGCAGACCCTTCTCCTGGGCAAAGACCAGATGGGCTGCAAGTTGGGCACCTCGGTGCTGGGGTTTGAGATGGACATGGAGGCCTTTCTAGACGACGGCGTCCTGGAAAAATACGGCGTGGGTCTCTATGCCAGTGAAGAAGCCTCTGCCGCCACCATCCTGAAATCCACTTATCTCAAGAGAGGCCAGACCCAGGCGGCCCTGATCGCGCCGCTGGCGGCATTTAAGGAGACGCCCGAGGTGGTGGTGTTCACGGCCGACAGCGAGCAGGTCATGTGGCTCCTCTATGCGGTGAACTACGAGCGCGGCGGACGTATGGACCTGCCGCAGTCGGGCGGGGCCTTGGGGGGCTGTGCGGATATTACCGCGCTGCCTCTGACCCAGGGGATTGCCAACGTCACCTTTCTGGGTCTGGGGTGCCGCCTGAAATCCGCGCTGGACGCCTGTCACCTGATGATGGGGGTGCCCGGCGGCGCCCTGGCCAGCATGCATCAGCACGTCCTGGACATGGCCAAACCCATCGCCATGCTCAAAAACGCCCGGCCCGGTGCGGGTACGTAAGTAATGCCCAAAGGCCATGGGAAAACTAGTGCTGTGTTTCAGGAAAGGGAACCTTGAAAAGCAGGTCTTTTACTCCCCTTTCTAAAAGGGGGGTCAGGGGGAATTTTTATAAGTACCTGAAATCACCCTAAATACCCCTTTTTCAAAGGGGACTTGTCCTGCCAAGTCTGCCGCGGACCTGATTTTATGTCTGGCTGATCATGCAACTTCCCCACTGATTTTGTCATCCTGAACGAAGTGAAGGATCTCAACTCACCGGAAAGGCGAGATTCTTCGCTGCGCTCAGAATGACAATTCTCACTCAAGGTATTGGAAAGGACTTGTAGTATAGGGTCCCGGGAGTAGCGGGTACAGGCGGGCGCCGCGAAAACAGGAGCGGCAGATGGGAAAGATAGGCAGGATGATTTTGGCGTTAGGGGCCCTGGCGCTTCTCGTTATCGCCTTCGCCCCCGGGCAGGCTCCCGGCGAAACGAGCGGCTGGCACTGGGGCAAGAAATCAGCCGCCTCGGATAATCCGCCCCTGGCCAAAGACGCAGCCGAGATGAAAATCCTCAGCGTCCTGGATGACATCCGGCAAGGGCCGTGGATGGCCAACGTGGATACGCGGCACGGCAGGTTGATGCGTATCCTCGTCGAATCCACGGGCGCCAAGCACGTCGTGGAGATCGGCACCTCCAACGGCTATTCCGCGCTCTGGCTCTGCCTGGGCCTGCGGACCACCGGAGGTAAACTGATTACCCATGAAGTTGACCCCCAACGGGCCGCGATGGCTCGGGCCAACTTCAAGCGGGCCGGGGTGGATGACCTCGCCACCGTGGTGGAAGGCGACGCCCACCAGACCATCACCCGGCTTTCAGAGCCCCTCGATCTCGTGTTCATCGATGCGGACAAGCCCGGCTACCTCGACTATTTCACCAAGCTTCTGCCCCTGGTCCGCCCCGGGGGCCTCATCCTGGCCGACAATGTCAGCCGGCCCGGGCCTTCCCCGGCCTTCCTCAAGGCCATCACCACCAACCCCAGCCTGGAGACCGTCTTCCATAATATGCAGGGCACGGGCCTCAGTGTGACGCTCAAGAAGCGGTAAGGCCGATCTCCGAGAATCTGTGTATCGCGGGGCGCGTGGTTTACATCCCCAGAAAGTCGCGCCAAGCTTCATTGCCAATAAAAAAGGGGCGGTGCCCGCACCGCCCCTTTTTTTCGTGACCACCGGATCTACCGGCAGTCCCGGCAGGTGAAGAAACTTTCCACCGGATCGCCGGTGATCTTGGCCCAGTGTTCCAGTTGGGCCTTGGGCGCGATGTAGTTGCCGCATTTCAGGCAGGGCTGGAGTTCGAAGTCCCGGCCCCAGACGGTACGGATGCCGTCTTTTTCCGTGTACGGGATGACGTCGGTGGGGCAGATGAAGGCGCAGGAACCGCAGCCGATGCAGGCGGAGGATTTCTCCGAGAAGGGCGTGGTCACCTGCTTGTCCGGGGTGCGGCCCTTCATGCTGATGGCGCTCACTCCCACGATGTCCCGGCAGGCGCGGACGCAGAGGCCGCAGAGAATGCAGAGTTCGTCGGGGTCGTCGGTCTTGAAGCGGGACTCATAGACGCCGTGCTCCGCGGCCATCTCCTGGATGAGCTTGGCGTGGGGGCAGCGGGCCAGGAGCAGCTCCAGGACCATGCGCCGGGCCTGCAACACCGGCTCCGAGTGGGTCTGGACCACCAGGCCCCCTTCGGTGGGGTAGGTGCAGGAGTTGACGATGCGGGTTTTGGGGTACTCGCCGATCTCCACCACGCAGAGGCGGCAATGCCCTTCCGACGGCAGATCGGAGTGATGGCAGAGGGTGGGGATGTCGATGCCCTGCTGTCGAATCGTCACCAGCAGGCTCTGATCCTGGGGGGCCTCCACGTTGAAGCCGTTAATGGTGAGGCGCACTGCCCCGGCCATGGTTTCGAAGACTTCGTCAGTGATTTTCCAGTCCATGAACTTTACTCCACCTTCACGGCGTCAAACTGGCAAGCCTCATGACACAGGCCGCATTTGACGCAGAGTTCCTGATCGATTTCCTGGGCATGCTTCTTCTGGCCGGAGATGGCCCCCACCGGGCATTCCCGGACGCAGGCCAGACAGCCGGTGCAGGTTTCCGGGTCGATGGTGTACTTCAGGAGAGGCCGGCAAACCAGGGCGTGGCACTTCTTATCCCGGATGTGGGCCTCGTATTCCTGCCGGAAGTACTTAATGGTCGAGCGCACCGGGTTGACCGCGCTCTTGCCCAACCCGCAGATGGAGGCCGAAGCCATGGTGGCGCACAGCTCTTCCATGAGGTCCAGGTGGGCCATCTCGCCCCGGCCGGCGATGATTTCGTCCAGGAGAAAGAGCAGATTTTTCAAGCCTTCCCGGCAGGGGGTGCATTTGCCGCAGGACTCCTGATGGAGAAAGGAGATAAAGTAGCGGGCCACGTCCACCATGCAGGAGGTGTTGTCCATGACGATCATGCCGCCGGAGCCCATAATGGAGCCCACCGACTGGAGGCTGTCGTAGTCCACGGGCAGGTCCAGGAACTCGGCGGGGATGCAGCCGCCGGAGGGGCCGCCGGTCTGCACCGCCTTGAATTCCCGGCCGGGGCGCAGGCCGCCGCCCAAATCATAGATGATCTGCCGGAGAGTAGTGCCCATGGGCACTTCCACCAGGCCGGTCTGGTTCACCGCGCCCACCAGGGAGAAGACCTTGGTGCCTTTGCTCTTCTCGGTGCCGATGCCCGCGAACCAATCGGCCCCCATGTTGATGATTTCGGGGACGTTGACCCAGGTCTCCACGTTGTTGATGACCGTGGGCTTGCCGAAGAGACCCTGCTGGGCCGGGTACGGCGGCCGGGGCGAAGGTTCGCCGATGAAGCCTTCCATGGAGTGAATCAGGGCGGTCTCTTCCCCGCAGACAAAGGCCCCGGCGCCCCGGCTGATCTTGATGTCGAAGCTGAACCCGGAGCGGAGGATATTGGCCCCCAACAGCCCCACTTCCCGGGCCTGCTCGATGGCCAGGTTAAGGCGCTTCACCGCCAGGGGATACTCATGGCGCACGTAGATGTAACCCCGTTGGGCGCCGATGGCGTAGCCGCCGATGATCATACCTTCGATCACGGCGTGGGGGTCGCCCTCCATTACCGCCCGGTCCATGAAGGCCCCGGGGTCGCCTTCGTCGCCGTTGCAGATGATGAACTTCACCTCATCCAGGGCATCGGCGCAGACGCGCCACTTGCGGCCGGTGGGGAAGCCGCCCCCGCCCCGGCCCCGCAAGCCGGCTTTATCCACCGCCTCGATGACCTGGTCCGGGGACATTTCGCCAAGCACCTTCCTCAGGGCCCGGTAGCCCCCCAGGGCCAGGTAATCGTCCAGGCTCTCGGGGTCAACGAGGTCCAGCTTGCGCAGGACGATGGGCTGCTGGCCCTTATAAAAGGGGATGTCGGCCTTGTGGGCGATGTGCTCGTGGGTCTCCGGGTTCTCATAGACCAGGCGTTCCACCACCTGGCCGTTTTTCAGGGTGGCCTCCACGATCTCCGGGACGTCCTCGGGGGTGACGTGCTGGTAGGCGATCTCCTGGGGTCTGAGCAGGACCTTCACTGCCCGGGCGCAGAGGCCCTGGCAGCCGCATTCTTTCAAGGCTACCTTGCCTTCCAGGCCGTTTTTCTGAAGTTCCTCCCGGAAGGCGGCGGCCACCTCGTCGCTGCCCATGGGCAGGCAGCCGGGACCGGCGCAGACCAGCACCTGTTGTTGCTTGGGATCCAGACGGGCCGCAAGCTGGCGGCGATATTCCCGCAGATGGTCTACGGATTCAAATCTTGGCATGGCTTTATCTCGGTCGTCTTATTTATAGAGTTTCAGGATCTTGGGCACCTTGTCCACCGAGGTCCGCCCAAAATACTTATCGTCAACCATCATGACCGGGGCCTGAGCGCAGGAACCCAGACAACCCACGGTCTCCAGGGAGAACTCCATGTCCTTGGTGGTGTAGCCCGGCTCCACCCCCAGCCGATTGCTCAGGGATTCCACCAGCCGGGCGCCGCCCCGCAAATGGCAGGTGGTGCCCAGGCAAACCTTGACCTGGTGGCGCCCCTTGGGCAGCAGGGAGAACATCTTGAAAAAGGTGGCGACGCTGAAGATCTGGGTCAGGGGCACGTTGAGCCGCCGGGCGACCTCATTCAGCTCATCCTTGGGCAGATAACTGTAGTTATCCTGGATATCCTGAAGCACGGGGATCAGGTCCCAGGGATCGCATTCGTAACGGGAGAGTATGGTATCGAGGCGTTGCGCGTCCATTATTCGTGGCCTTCTTCTGGAGGAGTAATGAGCGGAAACTCAGGATAAGCGGCGCCGCATTTGTCCAGCAGCAGCTCGTACTGGGCCTGGGTATGTTTCTGAATAAACTCCAGCTCCTTGGCGCGGAGGTGCCGGAAGCGCCCCTGGGGTTTGAGATAGTCAATGACCGGCCGGAGCTTGGGGACCTCGACGGTCAGGCGATAGCGGCCGTTTTCCACTTCGAAGAGGGGGAAGACCCCGGTCTCCACCGCCAGGCGCCCCATGCGGATGCTCAGGTCGGTGGCGCAGCGCCAGCCCGTGGGGCAGACGGAGAGCACGTGCACATAGGCCGGACCCGGCGTCTCGATGGCCTTGCGAATCTTGAAGTAGAGGTCGAAGAGGTAGCTGGGGTTGGCCGTGGCCACATAGGGAATGCCGTGGGCCACCGCGATGGCCACCATGTTCTTCTTCTGGGTGGGCTGGCCGATGCTCAGCTTCCCCGGCGGCGACGTGGTGGTCATGGCGCCGTAGGGCGTGGAACTGGAGCGCTGAATGCCGGTGTTCATGTAGGCTTCATTGTCCCAGCAGACATAGGTGAAGTTGTGGCCCCGCTCCAGGGCGCCGGAAAGGGACTGGAGGCCGATGTCGCTGGTGCCGCCGTCCCCGCCCATGGCCACCACCGCGGGGATTTTGCCCTTGAGTTTGCCCTTGCGGGCCAGGATCTTGAGGGCCGCGTCGATGCCCGAAGCCACCGCCGAGGTATTTTCAAAGGCCACGTGGATCCAGGGGTGCATCCAGGAGGTCTGGGGCATACCGGAGGAGACGATCTCCATGCAGCCGGTGGCATGCGCGATGATGGCGTCTTCGCCGATGGCCTTGGTCACCCAGCGCACGGCCAGGGCCTCGCCGCAGCCCTGGCAGGCCCGATGGCCCGAAGTAAAATATTCCTTCCGGGGCATCAGCCGGGAGGCGTAAGTATCGAATTTCTGGCTTTGGGCGTATCCGAATTTTTCCATTAGCTTCGCACTCCAAACAGAAAGAATTCCCCGGTCGGCCCGGTGGCGGCTTCCGTCTGACCCAGGCGCACGATCTCGGTAAAGGCCTCGGGTTGGACATCCCGGCCCCCCAGGCCCACGGTATAGCCCACCACCGCGGGCTTTTGAGCCAGAGGATAGAGGGCGCTGCGCACTTCGGCCAGCACCGGCCCGGCCGCGCCACCCAGGGAGAGGGCCCGATCGCAGACAATGACCAGGTCGGCCCCGGCTACTGCCTGCCGCAGGTCCTCAAAGGGGAAGGGGCGCCACATCCTCATTTTCACCAGGCCCACGGCTTCGCCCTGGTCCCGCAATTCGTCCACCGCGACTTCGGCTACCTCCGCCAGGGAACCCATCATCAACAGCAGGGTCTTGGCGCCCTCGGTGCGGTACTGCTCCACGGGTTTGTAGTGGCGGCCCGTGAGCTTGCCCCATTCGGCCCAGACGTTGAGGATGTGCTCGTAGGAGTTGGTCAGGGCCATCTGGTGCGCCATCTTACATTCGGTAAAGAGTTCCGGCATGGCGAAGGCGCCCATGGTTACGGGATGCTTGGGGTCCAGACTAAAGTGGGGATGATATTCCGGCAGGAACTTGTCCACCGTCTCCTGGTCCAGCATCTCCAAGGCCTCGACCACGTGGGTGAGGATGAAGCCGTCCATGTTCACGATGGTGGGAAGCAGGACGTGGTGATTTTCGGCAATCTTGAAGGCCATGATGGTGTGGTCGAAGGCCTCCTGGCCGTTTTCCACGAAGACCTGAATCCAGCCGATGTCCCGGGCTGCCATGATGTCGCCGTGGTCGTTCCAGATGCTCAAGGGGCCGGACAGGGCCCGGTTGGCCACGGCCATGACAATGGGGAAGCGCATGGCCGAAGTGATGAAGAGGATTTCATTCATCAGGGCCAGGCCCTGGGAGCTGGTGGCGGTGAAGGTGCGGGCCCCGGCCGCGGACATGCCGATGCAGGTGCTCATGGCCGAGTGCTCGGACTCCACGTTAACGAATTCCGCCTCCAGGTCGCCGTTGGCCACCATGAGGGACAGATGCTCCACGATGTGGGTCTGGGGCGTGATGGGGTAGGCGGCGATGGCCTCGGCCCGGGCCAGTTGCACCGCGTGGCTGACGGCGATGGAGACTTCCATCCCTACTCGATGGGCCTTGGCTGCCATTATTCTTCCTCCGGCACCATGCTGATACAGCCGGTGACACATTCTTTGGCGCAGATGCCGCAACCTTTGCAGTAATGGTTCATATCGAAGTAGCCTCCCGGTTCCTCCGAGATGCCGGCTTCCGGACAGACGGTCCAACAGACGCCGCACCGGATGCAGCGGCTCTTGGTCCACACCGGATGTTGGGAGCGCCAGTCGCCGGTGTTGTAAGCCCGGGCGCTACCCGGCTCCGTGAGGACGCCGCCGATTTCGATCTCTTGCCAGGTAACCTGATCCCATGGTTTGCTCACGGCTTGCGCTCCTCAATGATAGTCTGGTCATAGGCCACTTTCAGGGCGTTGAAATTCTTGACCGCCAGGGGCCCGAAGCGTTCCTTGAGGGGATGCTCCATGGCCTCCACGGCCACCACGCCGGTGGCGCGCAGCAGGGCCCCGATCATGGTGGTATTGACGATGGGCACGCCCAGGACCTCCCGGGCGATCTTATTGGCATCCACCAGGACCAGGGTGTGCTTGTAGCCGTACTCCTGGCGAATCTCCGCCGCGGTCTTGGCGGTGTTCAAGACGATAATGCCGTTTTCCTTCAGGTCGGCCGGGGGGTTTTGGATCCGCAGCAGGGAGGGGTCCAGGACCACCACCACATCGGGCTTGAGGATCTTGCAGCGCAGGCGGAGACGACGGTCGTCCACCCGGCAGAAGGCCAGGACCGGGGCGCCCCGGCGCTCCGGACCGAAACTGGGAAAACCCTGGGCGAACTTGCCTTCCTCAATAGCCGCCAGGGCCAGCAGTTCCACCGAAGTCACCGCGCCCTGGCCGCCGCGGCCATGAAAGCGGATTTCGATCATGGTGTTTTCCTATGTCGTAGTGAAATGTTTGATCTTTCTTTCACATATTGAAGCGTTGATTACGTTTACACTTTCCCTAACCATGGCCATCAGACGTTCTTTTTATAGCATTCACCAGCGGTTAGGGGAAGTCGGGAAAACTTCGATTCCTTTGTCAGAAATTTTCTTACGGGGTTGAAACTGCCCTCATCTGAAGGATTCGCAGGTGTGCCAAGGGCCGCAAGCCTCCATCAGGTTTGCCTCACAGACTCACATCAATCCTGCCCGCAGTTAAGATAAACACCCTGGCCGGGGCAATCAAGGTCTGGACAGCCGCGTCCAGCGGTGCGGCGCATCTGCAGCTTGATCTCATGATCATGCAGACCATGTCTGAGGACCACCCCTCTCACCGACTCGGACCGGACCCAGCGATTATAGGTGACAAAGGTAACAAAGAGCGGTTTGTCCTCTACCTGTAAATGGGGTAGATCGCGCCGGTATTCGGCCTGGGCGGGTTTGGCCAGCGGCCTAGTTGAACTGGCCCAAGACGCCGCCGAGGGCGGCGGCGCCACAGGAACAATATCAGCTTCCGGGGATGATTCTTCTTTGGTCATAACTATAGCCAAGCTGTTTAAACTGCTGCCGGCTTAATTATGTGGCACTGCCGCCCTCGGCGGTGCTTACCGGGCTCTCCAGACTTAATTGAGTCTTTTAAACCTTAAACGGGTTCTGCATCACGATGGTCTCTTCCCGGTCCGGGCCCACGGAGACGATGCGGATGGGCACGCCCACCAGGGCTTCCAGGCGCTGCAGATAGTTCCGGGTCGTCGTGGGGAAATCCCCAAAACGCCGCACTCCCCGAATATCATCGGTCCAACCGGGCATTTCCTCAAATATCGGCCGGCACTTTTCCAGTTCCTGGATGGTGGGGGGGATGGTCTCCCGGCGCACGCCGCCCACCTCGTAGCCCACGCAGATCTTCACCGGGTTGATGTTGGTCAGCACGTCCAGCTTGGTAATGGCCAGGCCGGTGAGGCCGTTGAGGCGGGCCGAGTCCTTCAGGACCACCGTGTCCAGCCAGCCGCAGCGCCGCCGGCGCCCGGTGGTGGAGCCGAATTCTACCCCGCATTCCACCAGATGGTCGCCGATCTCATCCAGGCATTCGGTGGGGAAAGGACCGCCCCCCACCCGGGTGGTATAGGCCTTGACGATGCCCAGGACCTGGTGAAGCTGCGTGGGCCCGACCCCGGCGCCGGCGCAGGCGCCGCCCGCGATGGGGTTCGAGGAAGTGACGTAGGGATAGGTGCCGTGGTCGATGTCCAGGTGGGTGCCCTGGGCCCCTTCGAAGAGCACGTTGTCGCCGCGGCGCACGGCTTCGCCGATCAGCACCGAGACGTTGGCCACCAGGGGCGCCAGGCGTTTCGCCATCTCCTGGTAAGGGGCGATGATCTCTTCCGGGGAGAAGGGGGCATCCCCGAGAAATTTTTCCAGGTAGAAGTTCTTCTCCGGCAGGAATTCGGCCACCTTGGCCTTAAGAATCTCGGGGTTCACCAAATCGGCCACCCGGATGCCCCGGCGGGCCACCTTGTCTTCGTAGCAGGGGCCGATGCCCCGGCCGGTGGTGCCGATCTTGCCGTCGCCCTTGGCCCGCTCCCGGGCCAGGTCCAGGCGCTTGTGGTAGGGCATGATGACCTGGGTGCGCTCGCTGATGCGCAGGTGCTGCGGGGTGACGTTGATGCCCCGTTCCTTCAGCCGGTCGATCTCCATCAACAGGACCTCGGGGTCCAGCACCACGCCGTTGCCGATGAGGCAGACGGTGCCGGGATGGAGAATCCCCGACGGGACCAGATGAAAGATGAATTTTTCCCCGCCCACCACCAGGGTATGGCCGGCATTGTTGCCGCCCTGATAGCGCACCACCAGCTTCGCCTGCTCGGTCAAGAGATCGACGATCTTCCCCTTGCCTTCGTCACCCCATTGGGTGCCCACCACCACTACATTAGGCAATGCTTTGTCCTCCTTTTCACAAACCCGGTATATTAAATCATACGGGCCGGCAAAAGCAAAAAGAAAAATGCCCGGCCGGAGCCGGGGAGCCGGCCCTAATGGTCAAATCGTTAGGAGATTGGCCTGGGCCACGAGGACCTGGACACTACCCAGATAACTATATGGTTGAACAAAGAACTGGAGGGCGTCATGAAAAACTTCACGAAGGGGAATAGTAAGTAGGTTACGCGATTGGTCCGCCGCCTATGAATCTCATATCAACTGCGGTACCCTTTTTAGCCAGAAGCATAGATATAGCAGTTAACGCCACCTCTGATTACCACAGCTTCACAATGATCTGCTCCGGAGTAAACCGTTTCCTGCTCATTTCCGTACCTCCCCTCGATCTATCACTATGACCTAACATGTGGATCAGTTTTTGGGGGGGCAGGTCATCTACCTGCTCGCCATATCATCCCCCTTTAATCCTAAAAATTAAACAGGAAGAAGTCTAACAAGAGTCCGACTTCTCCCTGTTATTACAGATACAACGGTTTTCAGTTACGCAAAGCCCGCATCATATTCTCCGCTCGTCGTTCATCCCTCTCAACCAGGGAATGGTTCCCGATATCTCGATTAAAAGCCGCGGCAGCTTTGTAGTTTGTATAGGCTAATTCATATTCCTGCAATTTTTCATGGGCCTGTCCTAAAATAGCGTGTGCCGCAGCTCTGGTGCGAAGATTCCTTGTTCCTTCCAACATCGACAAGCCTTCCTGAATACGATCCACGGCCTTACGGGGTTCATTATTCCAAATATGAGCTTTCCCTAATGTGTTTAGAGTCATGGCTCTGCTCACTGGATCGGGGTCGATCTTTTCTCCCTCGTCCAGGTGGGTGATGGCCTGGACCAAGTCCCCCGGGCCCCGGCGCTGCAAGTAGGCGTTGCCCAGGGTGTTCAGGCTCATGGCCAGTTGCGGTTTATCATCCACTTCCCGGGCCAGCCGGGCGCTTTCGTCCAGGTGGGTGATGGCCTGGGCCAAGTCCCCCGGGCCCCGGCGCTGCAAGTAGGCGTTGCCCAGGGTGTTCAGGCTCATGGCCAGTTGCGGTTTATCATCAACTTCCCGGGCCAGCCGGGCGCTTTCATCCAGGTGGGTGATGGCCTGGGCCAAGTCCCCCGGGCCCCGGCGCTGCAAGTAGGCGTTGCCCAGGGTGTTCAGG
>JALNYP010000128.1 GCA_023229795.1 Syntrophobacterales bacterium | reverse complement strand
CTCCAAGGCTATCACCGCCATCATTGCAGCCCTGCATGCCAGCCCTGATTCCTTAATCAAATTAGCAGCATGAAAGATAAATCTTTGTCAAAAAACAAGAAATTCAAATTCAGTAGCACAGGCTTTCAGCCTGTGCTGGGGGAGGGCGCGTTTTACGCCATTTCATGGTGCGTGATATAAGACGCACCCAACATTACTTTTTTGATAGAAAACATAATAAAGGAAACTGCAAACGCCATTAATCTCCCCGGTAACTATCAGACTTGATCCCCAGGCGGCGCATGATCTTCTGGAGCGAGGCCCGGCCCAGGCCGCTTAATTCCGCGGACTTGGAGACATTGCCGCCGGTTTTTTCCAGCAGGTTCGACACGTAATTAAAGGTGAATTGCTGGACCAGGCGTTCTTTGGCCTGATTATAGGACTCCTGCTCCGCACCGATCCCTGGGGGCCAGAGGGGCAGGACCTCCGCGCCGTTTCCGCCGAACCCTTCCACGGCCCGGACCTCCGCGGTGCGAATCATGCTTTCAGGGGAGAACATCACCACCCGCCGCACCAGATTCTGCAATTCCCGGACATTGCCGGGCCAGGGACGCTGCATCAGCGCTTCCAAGGCCTCCGCGGTGAAGCGCTTGGGGGCCAGGCCCAGTTCAGAACACGCCAGGCGGGAGAAGTGGTTGACCAACAGGGGGATGTCTTCTCGGATGGCCGCCAGGGCCGGGGTTTGGAGGGTAACGACATTCAGGCGGTAGTAGAGATCATCCCGGAAACTGCGGTCCCGGATCTTGGCTTCGATATTCTGATTCGTGGACGACAGAATGCGGACATCGACTTTGAGGTTTTTCGCGGCCCCCAGGGGTTTGATTTCCTGTTCCTGGAGGGCCCGCAGCAATTTGATTTGCAGGGCCACCGGGATGTCGCCGATTTCATCCAGAAACAGGGAACTGCCGTGGGCTGCTTCGAACAGCCCGATATGGTCGCGATCGGCCCCGGTGAAAGCCCCGCGCCGGTGTCCGAAGAACTCGCTTTCCAGGAGATGTTCGGGAATGGACGGACAGCTTACCGCCACCAGGGGGCGCTGGGCCCGCTTGCTCAGGCCATGAATGGCCCGGGCTGCCAACTCCTTGCCGGTGCCGCTCTCCCCCCGAATGATCACCGCATAGTCGGTGGGAGCAATAGCCTGGATTTGCTCAAAAAGACGGCGCATGGGCGGCGATTGTCCCACCAGGCCTTCAAATCCGGTAGTATCGGCCACTTTCAGGCGCAGATGGCGGTTCTCCCGGATGAGCCGGTTGCGTTCCAGGCCTTTGCGCACCGCCCGCAGCAGCGAGTCTTTATGGAAGGGCTTGGTGATGAAATCATAGGCCCCCCGCTGCATGGCCTCCACCGCAATCTCGATGCTCCCATACGCGGTCATCATGATCACGGTGAGCCAGGGGTCCTCTTTTCTGAGGGACTCCAGGAGTTCGAAACCGTCCACTTCGGGCATACGGATATCCAGCAGGACCAGGTCAACGGGCACCTGGCGCACCAGGCGCAGCGCCTGGCGGGGCCGGGAAGTGGTGGTGACTTCAACCTCCCCCAAATGCTGCTTGAAGATACGCTGCATGCCTTCCAGCATATCCACTTCGTCGTCCACAATGAGGATTCTTTCCTGCGGCATCACTGGTTACCTCAGTTCCTCGACCGGCAACTCGATGGTGAACCGGGTCCATTGGCCCGGTTTACTGTCCACGTGGATATCCCCGCCATGATCCTTGACGATCCCATAACTGACCGACAGTCCCAAGCCGGTTCCTTCCCCGGTCTTTTTGGTGCTGAAAAAGGGATCGAAGATGCGCTCAATGATTTCCGGCGGAATGCCGATACCGTTGTCGCGAAAGATAATCTGCACTTGGCCGGCGTCCGGTAGTTGGCGCGTCTGGATGCGGATGACGCCCCGGCCGGTGATAGCCTGGCGCGCATTCATCAGGAGATTCAGGTAGACCTGCTTCATCTTGTTGGCATCGATCTTGACCTGGGGGAGGGCGGGTTCCAGATCCAGTTCGATGACGCAATGTTGCCGGAGGAACTGGTGTTCTACCATGCGCACCACCTCTTCGATGGTGGGATTCAGGTCGGTGGCTTGGCGCGCGGTTTCCTGGCCCCGGGCAAAATCCAGCAGGTCGGCGACAATGCGCTGACAATTGAGGGCATGTTTCTCGATGGTAGCCACATCCTTGTAACCCTGCGGAAAATCATTCAGTTGGCTCTTGAGTAAATCGGCGTAGCAGAGAATCACCCCCAGGGGGTTGTTGATTTCGTGGGCAATGCCCCCGGCCAGTTGACCTAAGGAGGCCAACTTTTCCGCGTGCTGGATACGCTGCTCCACCCGCTTTTCCGCGGTAATATCCTTGGCATTGCGCACGATGCTGACCACTTCGCCCTGTTCATCGACAATAGGGTAGTAGTGCACCCGGAAAATTTCCCCCTTGCCGCTCTGCACTTCCTCCGTCATCGGCCTTTTGGTGCGGAACACGGTCTTCAGGCTCTCCTGGGAAATGGGGCAGTAACCCTCGCCGTCAAGGGAGCAGCCGGGCTGGTCCAAAATCTCCTCCAAGGTCACCCCATAATGCCGGAGATAGGCCTGGTTGACCATCTTGATGCGCAGGTCCCGATCCAGGAGGACCATCATATCGGTGATGCCGTCGAAGACCGATTGCAGCAGGTCCTTGCTGTGCGTCAGTTGCGCCACGTTCTGCAGACTCTCGATGGTAATGCCCACCTGCTGGCCCACGGAGTGCAGCAGTTCCTGCCGCTCGGAGGTGATCTCGTTGAAATCCACCTGGACGAAGCTCATGACCCCCAGCACCTGGCGCCGGCAGACCAGGGGCACATTGAGACAATTCTGTTCCTCGGCGCAGGCAAAAAAACTCATGCGGCCGCCCACAGCCTGGTGCAGGGAAGAGGGCAGGTCGGCGATGTCCTCCTCGCCGGCATCGTATTCGCCGGGAGCAAGACGAATACAGGGCGGGAGGCGGTCGGCATTTTCCTGATACTGGAGTTCCAGGCGGGCGGGGTTGTCCCGCAGCAGGTACAAGGCGGCGCCCCGGGCCGGTATTAGCCTTAAGGTCTGGAGCAGTACCCGGGGCAGAATATCCGTCAGATTGACCGCCCGGGTAATCAATTCCGCGATGGTGTTTAAGGTATGCAATTCCTGGTTGCGCGCCGTGATCTTCTCTTGCAATTGGCTTTGCGAGGCCTCCAGGGCTTCGGTGCGCTGGCTCACCATGATTTCCAGGTTTCCGGTGTATTCCGCCAATTGCTGCCGGGTATCGTGGAGATGCCCGGCCATGACCTGGGCCGCGGCCGTGAGTTCGACGATCTCGTCTTTGGCCTTGGCCTCGGTCAGCAGTTGCAGCTCGGTTTCGTCCCGCAGGCCGTGGCGGAAGACTTCTAGCAGATCCCGCAGGCTGTGGATCACCACCCGGTTGAAAAAAAAGAAGATGCCGACGTAGAGCAGGGAGAGGCCGAAGAGACTGAGGCCAAAGATGGAAATGGCCCGCTCCTTGATCTTGGCCAGGGCGAGGTCCACCGGAATGCTCACCGCGGTCACCCCGGCGATATCCCCGGGCTGGTAGCCGAACCCCCGCTCCCGGCCATAAATCCTGATGAGGTCCGGGGGCGCCTCGTCAGGGCTGCCGTGGCAGTGCATACATTCCGGGGTGAAATAGACCGGGCGGGAGTGCACGAAACTGGACTGGCCGGCGATCTGCACGATCCCCTGCCAGCTTTGCAGTTCGGGATGGGCGGCGAAAAACTTAATCAGCTTTACTTCGAAAGGTTTGGGGTCCGAAACCGGGTTGCGGGCGTGTAACGCGACTCGCCGGATTTGGTATTCCGGGGTGCTCTCCTTGAGGCGGTCCATGACCGCCCGGCCCACGTAGGAGGTGGACATGGCTTCCAGCAAAAAGGCGTCGCGGCCCAGAACCTGGTACATCTTGGGCCGCAACACTTCCTGGACGTAACTGCGGGCGGCCTCCGCGGCGGCCATGACCATTTCGGCCCTTTCATGGGCCGCTTCTTCCAGGAGCCGCTTTTCCCGGGAGTAGATGAGCAGGGCGATAATCAAGCAAAATCCCAGGAAAATGACCCCGACTCCCAGGAGGAATTTGCGCTGGAGACTGAGCGACCGGTGCAGACGCGCCGGTTTTTGCTGCGGGGAAGTTGCCTGTGCTGTGGACATGACCGGGAACTCCTTGCCTGGGCTCCAACCAAGATGGCCCGAAAAAAAGGATGTAATCACACTATAAAGAAAAATCGCCGATATGCCAACTTAAAGCAGCATTTAGTGCTTCCTCAGGGAAGCATCTTATAGGCTTGCTGCTCCTGCCTTTTCCCAAACGACCCTGATATATCCCCTTAATATTAAAGATGAATTAGCTCTTAGGTTTCAGCCGCCACCGGTTTTCTCCCTTGGCACTCTCTTTGCTTAGGAAAATTAACATAGTGAAGCTTTATGAGCCTAAGGCGGGAAAGGAGCGGTCGACGATAATCACTGAGGTCGATCTCCTGAGTCCCGCCCATCAAGGAGGAGGAGTGTCTATGACCAACCAGCGCCACCTAATCGACGGTAAAATCAGGAGGTTATGACATGGAAGGAAAAAAAGGCATCAGCGAGGACTGGTTATCCTTATGGATGGGCCTGTTTATCTTCGTCCTCGGCCTGGGGATGTTTGTGGGAATGGATCTCCTGGGCTGGGGCATCAAGACCAGCATCTGGATAGATATCAATAAGGCCCTGTCGCCCATCTCCGGAACCCTCAAAGGCATGCCGGGGTTCACTGCACTTTTTCTGACTTATCTATTCATGCTCTTCATTACGCAGGTCGGCGCGGTGTCCATGGGGGTCAACGCCGGTCGTTTCATGGTGGGTTTTACCTTCATTTTCTGGATAAGTTACGGTTGTTTTCTTTTGGGACATTTTGCCTATTTCGCGGCCAACACCCCGGAGATGATGAAGAGCATGGGTCTGGGGTGGTCATTGAAACTCACGGGAGAAGGCGGATTTATTGTCGCCCTCATCGCGGGATTGATCGTCGGCAACTTTTTCCCGGGATTTGCCAAAGTCATGGAGGATGCCACCCGTCCCGAGCTCTATATTAAGACCGCTATCGTTATCTTAGGCGCGCTCTTAGGGGTCAAGGCCGCGGGGTCCGTAGGGCTGGCTTCGGCAGTCATGTTCCGGGGTTTGTGCGCCATCATCGAGGCTTATCTGATTTACTGGGCGGTGGTCTACTTCATCGCCCGCAAATACTTCAAGTTCAGCCGGGAATGGGCCGCGCCTCTGGCCTCCGGTATCTCCATCTGCGGCGTCTCCGCGGCCATCGCCACCGGCGGCGCCATCCGGGCCAGGCCGGTGGTGCCCATTATGGTCTCTTCCCTGGTCGTGATCTTCGCGGTGGTGGAACTGCTGATCCTGCCCTTCCTCGCCCAGATCATGATGTGGAAAGAGCCTCTCGTGGCCGGAGCCTGGATGGGATTGGCGGTCAAGACCGACGGCGCCGCGGTGGCGTCCGGCGCCATCGTGGACTCCCTGATCCGGGCCAAGGCCTTGGCTGAGAGCGGCATCAATTACCAGGCGGGCTTTATGGTCATGACGGCCACTACCGTGAAGATCTTCATCGATATCTTCATCGGCGTTTGGGCCTTCATCCTGGCGGTGGTCTGGTGCACCAAGATCGAATGCACCGGCGGCCGCATCAAGGCCATCGAGATCTGGGAGCGGTTCCCCAAGTTCGTTTTGGGCTACGTCTTGACCTTCTTCCTGATGTTGATTATTTGCCTGACCTCCCCCGCGGCCCTGAAGACGGCCAACGCCGCGGTGGCGGGAATGGACACCTTTAGGGTGATGTTCTTCGTCCTGACCTTCTTCACCATCGGCATGGTGTCCAATTTCAAAAAGCTCTGGGAAGAAGGCATCGGCAAGCTGGCCTTGGTTTATGTGATCTGTCTCTTCGGATTCATC
>JALNYP010000001.1 GCA_023229795.1 Syntrophobacterales bacterium | reverse complement strand
TCCGCCCTGG
This sequence comes from Syntrophobacterales bacterium, assembly GCA_023229795.1. GTDB lineage: Bacteria > Desulfobacterota > Desulfobaccia > Desulfobaccales > 0-14-0-80-60-11 > 0-14-0-80-60-11. Next base: position 212,034 of record JALNYP010000001.1, on the reverse strand, counting down.
TTCGCTGAAAATGGCCTTTTTGGCAGTAAGCTGGACCCCAAAAATTTGATTGCATTGCATCCAACCTCAAAAGAGCCAGAACAACTGCAAAATTTTGGTGAATTTTGCAAGAGGCTCGAATGCCAAAAGTTTTTTCCGTTAGGGCATGCTCAAAAAACCAAAATCCCCCCTAACCCCCCTTTGTCAAAGGGGGGAACTACAAGGAATTGCTTTAAAAAGTCCCCCTTTGGAAAAGGGGGATTTAGGGGGATTTAAAAATCAGCAAGTAGAATGAATTTATGGCAAACGCTATAGATGCTGAACACCAATTGCGGCCCAGGAGGCCCGTTTCTACCCTTTTTTCTGGAGCTCTGAACTATGAAAACCGTCATCGTTCGCCCCGAGCGTTGTGTCGGCTGTCTCCAGTGCCGGCTGGCCTGTGCGGTGGAGCACTCCGCCGGTAAAAGCCTGTATGCCGCCCTCAGCGAGGCCGCCCGACCCCAGCCCCGGCTGCGCATTTATCCGGGGAGCCGCCACCTGGCCTTTCCCAACAAGTGCCGCCACTGCGACCCGGCCCCCTGCCAGGAGGTCTGCATCGCCGGGGCCATCAAGCGGGATGCGGCCCGGGGCACGGTGGACATCGACCCTCACCGCTGTATCAGTTGCGCCATGTGCGCCATGGCTTGCCCCTTCGGGGTCCTCACCTACGCCCCGGTGCACGCCGCGCCGGAGAAGGCCGCGGTGGCCTTAAAGTGCGATCAATGCCCGGATCGGGAAAAAGTGGGGAAAGTGCCGGCCTGCGTGGCCGCCTGCAAGGTGGGGGCCCTGACCTACGGCGACTGGCCTACGGCCCAGGCGGATAAAGGCCGGGCCCTCGCCCGGGCCTTCTTTGCCACCCTGCCCGCAGCCGAAGACGCCGCGGCTTCAACCCCGCCCCTGGTTCGCCTCTGGCGGGAGTTGGGCAGCAGACAGTAGCGGGTGGTCAGTGATCAGAAAAAAAAATAAAAACCCGGAAAAGGATATGGTCGGCAGTCCGGAGGGCACGGACCGACATGGTTCTGGAAGGAAAGATCTAGCATTTGCCAAAAGTTCCTTCCGCTAGCCTCATTGATGTAGGGGCACGGCGTGCCGTGCCCTTTGGCGTGCTCCAAACGACTAAGGGCGGCCCCGCAGGTCCGCCCTTTCCTTTCGATTATGGTGTCAGCCGTCACATGGGCCTCCCACTCTCGCCGTGGCCTGCTTATCCTTACCGCAAGAACAGCCGCAGGGCTTCCTGTTTCAGCCGCTTCAGTTCCTCCCCCGCCTGCCGCAGGTTTTTCTGATGGATGGCGTGGCGGATCTTGCCGGCGATGTCATCCAGAGAGAGCGGTTTATAGACGATGTCCACCTGCTCCATATAGACCAGGTGGTGGGTCTGAGTCCGCTGCTGCATCATAATGATGAAGCGGGTGCCGGGATGGCGGGAACGGGCGTTTTCGAGGAGACGCTGATACTCCGGCTGCCGGTGGTCGGTAATGACCAGGTCAAAGGGGGCTTCATCCAGGGCGGCCAGAGCTTCGGCCACGTTGTTGACCAGCCGGCAATCCTCAAAGCCCAGGAGTTTGATCACTGACGATAAAAACGAGCGGCACCATTCCTCCTGATCCACCACCAAGATACGCGCCTGACTGCCCTTTTCTTGGTCATGCATGGAGAGGTCTCCTTAGCAAAGCACTAAGTAAGTTTACTATTATATGGAACGGGCTGCAAGGCCTGCTAAGATTTTTGCCAGGCGCCGAAGCTCTCTCCGGCCTCCGGGGCCGCGGTAAGCCCCTACCCGAGGCGGGCGTTGGCCCCCCGGCCCGCCGGCTAGCCCGGAATAATGATCTCTTCCTGCGGATCGATGGGGTTCAGGATCAAACCGGTCATCACCTTGGGGTAAAAATAGGTGGATTTGCGCGGCATGGTGAGACCGGCCGAAGCCACTTCCTGCACCTGCTCGATGCGGGTGGGATTCAGCAGAAACGCCAGGCGGGCAGTTCCCTGACTCACCGCGTCCACGGCTTCGCTCATCTTGCTGGTGTATTTGCAGGTTTCCTGGTCATCCAGGGTCTGGGCGTCGAGCCCCAGGACCTTTTCAAAAATCAGGTAGTTCAAGACCGCCACGTCCAGTTGAGCCAGGGCCGGATGCATCTGGCGGGCCAGCACGCTCTGCCGGACTCCCGGGCGCATCACCAGCCGCCAGGCCTTGTGGCCGAATCCCAACAGGATAAACGCGGTCTCCGAGGCCGGGACCTCCGCCAGGCTCTGCTGGAGAAACTCTTCATAGGCCTCGCCGAATTCCTGGGGCGACGGCAACGCCACGATCTCGAAGTATTCCTTGAGGCGCCCCATGATCCAGGCCTCTTCCAACCGCTTGATCCGGGAGCCCCCCAGCAGGCGGTGGGCCATAAGGATGACCAGGTCCGGGTCGAACATGTTGGACAGGTACATGAGGGTGTAATTGAACGGCGCCTCGGGGGAGGCCGTCGGGTACCGCTGCTTCATCAGCTTCTGGTAGTTTAGCGAGGTTTCGTAGCGGTGGTGGCCGTCGGCGATAAACAGCGGCATCTCCAGGAAGGCCCGGTGCACCCCTTGAATGGCCTCGGCATCGGTGATGCGATAGAGTCTTTGCCGATAACCCAGGGTGTCTTCAAAGTCCATCATGGCAGCGTCCGGCCGGTGGCCCCGCAGTTGGCTCACCACCCGCGCCGCGGGGTCGGGATAAATGGAAAAGATGGGGGAAAAGTTGGCCTGGGAGGCCTTGAGCAGCTCCAGCCGGTCGGCCTTGGCCGCCGAAAAGGTCTGCTCGTGGGGTTTGATGCCGCCGCCGCTTAGCGGCTCCAGGCGCACCAGCGCGGCCAGGCCGGCCCGGGGCATCAGGCGCCCGGCGTGCTCAAATTCGGTCTCCCAGTAATAGAGGGCGGGCTCCGGGTCCCGCACCAGCACCTCGTCTTTTTCCCATTGGCGGAAGAGCGACCCCGCCCGGGTGTAGCGGTTGGCGAGCCGGTCGTCGCCGGGCCGGGGCTGGGGCAGGATCAGGTGGACCATGTTATGCGGATGCCGGGCCGCGAAAACCTCGCGCTCCGCCGGCTTGATCACGTCATAGGGCGGGGTGACCACCTCGGTGAGATTGGGCACCTTGAGCGTATTATAATGAAGCCCTCGAAACGGGGCGATGAAGGCCACCTTATCGGTCCTCCTGAATATACTTAATAACCTTTTAAATTTACCACCTATCAGCTTAGCGTCAATAGTTAATGCCGGAAAATCTGGCCGCCTGCCTTTATCTTTCCCCCTCATTCCAAAAAATTATTGACCGATGTCAGATCGCGGGTTATATTTTTCGAATCAACTTTTGGATTAAGGGATGGGCTTATGCAGATGACCCCTTTTGCAGGATGGGAAAGGGGTTAACAAGGTTTCGGGGTAAAACATATTGGGGCGCTAGGCTCCCTTCCTCGTGCTCTCCGGACCAGTTGCCGGGGCCCAAGACCTTAGTTTCTCCGGAATGGCGGCATTCCGGGGTCGCGCTGGCCACAGCGCATGGTTTGACCGCCGGGCATTCCCCGGTGACGCTTTTACCTCGGTGCGAGGAGGACGGACTATTGAAAAAACCGGAAGTTGGCTTTGGACTGCACCTGACCCTCGACGGTTACGGCGGCAGTTATGAGCGACTGACGAACCTGGACGTCATTTACCAGTTCCTGGATACCTGCCCGGATATGATCCACATGACCAAGATCATGCCCCCTTATGTTTTTAAGTATCATGGCAAAGTGCCTGAAGATTGGGGGGTTTCCGGGTTTGTACTCATCGCTGAAAGTCATATCAGCATTCACACCTTTCCAGACCGAAACTACCTCAGTCTGGATGTTTTTTCCTGCAAGGATTTCGATTACCAGCAAGCGGTGGATTATGTCACCGAATTGTTCGGCCTCACTCACCACGAAATCAATCTCTTGGACCGGGGCCTGGAATTTCCCCGAGAAGTCCGAACCGTGGAGCACATATTGCGCCAGGAGCGGGAACAGATGCGAGGTTAAGCATGGACGAGGCCGATAGTCCTCACCCTAGCTTCCTCCAGCGCCTGCGGCGGCTGTTCTCGCGGCGGATCATCACGCAGCCCGAAGACCTGGAGCGTGAAATCCAGCATATCATCGATGAAGGCGAGGAGCGGGGCCTCATCTCCCGGCAGGAAGGCGAACTCATCGAGAGTATCTTTGAATTCAGGGATACCCTCGTCCGGGAAATCATGGTGCCCCGCCTCGAAATCGTCGGGGTCGACCGCACTACGCCCCTGGAGCGCATCATCCCCACGGTCCTCGAGTCCGGCCATTCCCGCTTGCCCGTCTTCGACGGCGATATCGACCATATCAAGGGGATCCTGCTCTCCAAAGACCTCCTGGTGTTCTGGCAGCAGGAAGCGACCTGGGACCCGGACCGGGTGCTCCGCCCCGCCTACTTCATCCCCGAAAGCAAGAAGATCAGCGATCTCCTGCGGGACCTGGTAGAGCGTAAGGCCCAAATCGCTATCGTCATCGACGAGTACGGCGGCACCGCCGGCCTCATCACCCTCGAAGACATCCTTGAAGAGATCGTCGGCGAAATCTACGACGAATACGACCTCCAGGAACCCCGTCTCGCGCCCCAGGCAGACGGCTCGGTCCTGGTGGACGCCCGCCTCGACGTGGAAGAATTGATGGACCACTTCGACCTGCCCCGGCCCGAAGGCAAGTTCGAATCCGTGGGGGGCCTCTTAATCCACCTCCTGGGCCGGGTCCCCCAAATCAACGACCGGGTCGAAATTCAGAACCTCGAAATGACCGTCATCGCCGCCGACGAACGCCGGGCCAAACAGGTCCAGGCCCGCCTCCTCCCCCAGGAAGAAGGGTAGTCAGTAGGGCGGGAAAGCGCCGCGTCATCCCGCCTTTAGCATTAATACCTAACCCCTATTTTCTTCCCCTATCCTGCCCCCTGCACCAACCTGTATGTTTTCCGTTTCATCAAACTCATCTCGGCTCTTGCGAGCTTCTCTCGCTGGGTCATGATATTTCCTGCGCTTCTTTTTCCCCGGGGATACTCTGATCCCTTTTATCAGTCGGCGTCAAATCGAGCCTGAAACTACACCATTGTGTCTATGATTAGACAAATTGCCTAGCGCGCAATTAGGCTTTTTCCCCTATTTCTTTCAATTCCCGAAATCATTACATATTTAAAAAAAGCGCCCCGGTAGAAGGAAATTTGGCAAAAGGTATGGAAGTAATTTGATTCGTAACCCTATTCGCGGGCAGGAGGAAGGTTCCATGAAAAAATGCAAATTATCTTTTCACCGGGCTGCGGTCTTGGCCCTTTTTCTGGTGATGTCATTCACTGCAGTCCAGGCCCATGCTGCCATCTTCTCCTACAGCACCCGGGCCGCTTTTGATGCCGCGTTTCCGGCTGCCGCAGTGGAAACCTGGGATTCCTTTACCGGATGGGCTACCGACCCTAATGACTTTAGCATTATCACCACCGTCGGGACCACCTTTCCCAACGGCAGCACGGTCAATGGCATCACCTATAACTCTTCGGCGGGGAATCCCGTGGTAACCGCCGATTTTGTTTCCTCTTCGGGTCTAAATACCCTGGGGCGGTCAGGTCAGCTCGAATCCAACATCAATGGGCCCTATGACACCTTTTATTTTGATTCATTGGATTCCATCACCTTTGCTTTTGCGCACCCTCTCACGGCCTTTGGCATCGACATCAGTTCGTTTAGCCCCTTTGACGGCGCTTACCAGGCCACCACCAACCTGAGCGACGTTGCCCTGAGCTTCTACGACCCCTTCCCGGGTTTTAGCATCGGGCAATTCTTGGGCTTCTCCTCCTCTGCCGCCTTCAACTCAGTGACCATCGCCCTGGGGCCCAATGGCGACCCAGTTTGGGATTCCTACACTCTGGACACCGCGCGGGCGGTTCCCCTTCCCCCCTCCCTGCTGCTCTTCGGCAGCGGCCTGGCGGGACTGGGCTTTCTGCGCCGCAAGGTTAAACTCTAGGTCTATTCTAAATGCCGACGTGAAGGCCCCCGCGTCTCAGGGCGGGGGCCTTTCCCGGAGATCCTCTTCTGCAAGTAACCCGGTCCTTGCACTGAGAAGGTCATCATTATCTGCCGTAATTATTCCCCCATAACATTTCTCAGCTCTATGCCCTTCTCAAGATCAATCTCCATAACATTGATGGCGCAATGTACCGCCAATTTGGCAGTTACCCTCATTTTATGAGGTATCAATCGCGATGATGATTGTTTCTGTAGTTGGTCAGCCTCCAAGTTGGATAATTTTTTATGTTTAGGTGATTTGTCTATTAAAAAATTAGGCTGTTTCCCCTATTTCTTTCAAATCTTGCAATAAATATCATCTACACAGGGCGCTTGAATAATTGGGAGGAAAACCTTATGAAACGACGGGATTTTATCAAATGCGGCACTTGCGGCCTGGCGGCCTTGGTGTTGGGCAACGTCCCGGGAATCCTGGGCAACTCGGCTAACGCCGCGGCCCCCCCGAGGAAGGGCGGGGCTAATGCCGGGGTCATCAATTTAACCGTCACCGACGCCATTAAAGAAATGGTGACCCATAACACGGGTCAGTTACCCAATGGCGCCGTAGTGGGGCCGGGCAACCCCGCCCGCTGCTACTTCTGGATCTTTAAAGACCAGAACCTGCCTGCCGATTGTCCGGGGCCCGTCATCTTCACCACCAAGGGTTACAGACTAACGGTAAATGTGACCAATGAGCTGGATGAGCCTCACGCTTTTTCCATCCCCCGTCTGGGAGTCACCACCGGACCCATCGCTCCCGGCGCCACCGGGTCGGTCACCTTTACCGCGTCGAAGGCCGGCACCTTTCTCTATTATGACGACCTGAACGCTCCGGTGAACCGGGTAATGGGGCTCCACGGCGCTTTCATCGTCATGCCGTACCAGGCCGTGACGGGTCATAAGTTCACCCCCTTTGACAATCCCCCGCCCAACATCCAGCAACTGTTTGACGACCTGGGCACCGCCTCCTGGTGGCCCGGCCTGGCCTGGGAAGAAGGGGACCCGACCACCGACACGCCGCCTTTCCGGCAGAATATCTGGGTAATGCACCAGGCCAGCCCCAAGCTGTTCGACGCGGTGGGGAACAATGCGGTGATCAATTTCACCACCACCAGCGGTGAACCAGTCAGCGGGCCGGCTCGGGATCCGGTGGTCTTTACGAAGGCCTTTCTCCATGATTCCTTCAATCCGACCCATGATCCGTTCAACCTGACCAGCCAAAACTACGTAGCCCAGTACTTCACCATCAGCGGCCAGTCCGGGCACTTCGCCCATAACAATCCCTGGCTGTGTCCGTACAGCCGCGTGGGTGAACCCTATCTGATCCGTTTGCTCAACGCCGGCCTGTGGCTCCATTCCACCCACATCCACGCCAACCATGTGTTTGTCTTGAGTCACAACAACGCGTTCGACGTATTCCCGGGCGCCAACGACAATCCCATCTGGGTGGACGTCTATACCGCCAACCCTTTGGATACCTACGAATGGCTGATCCCCTATATGCGGCCGCCGGATGTGCCCAGCGATTTGGGCATCGGCCGGGATGACCTCCAGCAATCGCTGGATGTGAGCGCCACCGCGGTGAGCCTGGGCGGCTTCGGCCTGGGACCGGGGGGGCCGCCATACACGAAGGGCGACGTTCCCGCCTCCGCGGCCCAAACCACCTGGCCGCCCCTCCAGGAGCTGCAGATGTTCATTCCCAACGTGCAGCAGGTCTTCGGAAAGGACAAAGACGGCAACCTGGTTGACTGCGCGGTGCGGCTGTCGCCCGTCTGCTTTCCCATGCACGACCATTCCGAGGCAACCCAGGTGGCCCAGGGTGGCAACTATAACTGCGGTTTGATCTGTGGGATCCTATTCACCGGCGACCGCAAAGGGGGCCGCCCGGGCCAGACCAGCAAAGTTATCACCTTCCCGGATCGCCCGGAAAGCGGTGATCCGATGATGCCGGTGGCCCATGGCCCCGTTATCATGCCGCGCACGGCCGGTTGCCAGGTGACAGCCCCGCCGTTCGTGATGCCCACGCTACCGTAGCGGCGTGAAATATGGATTTAAAGGAGAAATAAGATGTCACTGCCAAAATCCGGTATTACCATTCCGCGCCAGTCGGTAGAGGGTTCAGAAGGAATATGGACCAAGATGTTTGATCCGCCCAGAATGGGCCCTCCCACTCCGGAATTTATCGACCTGAAACTCATCGGCCTGTCCGGGACCCCGACCAACCCCGCGATACCGGCCGGAGTTCGGGCCAATCCCGTGCCGTCCGTTCTGGAGGCGGCGGGGATGTATAACCCCAACCAGCCGTACACGGTCATGCGGTCCTTAATGCACGGCGAAACCCGTCCTACCTGGGACGGCGGCATCGCCACGGGTTCCGGCGCGACGCAACTTTTCTGGATGATGTTCGCCGACGACTTTCTGATTGGGAAGGTGTTTGACCCCCAAACTGGGGGTCTCATCAACGCCAGTGCCCCCCAGTATCCGGGACCCACTTACCGGGCCCCCCGAGGCGCAGTTTGTCATAACTTTACCGCGAGCGGAGGGCCGCCGCCGCACACCATCCACTGGCACGGCATTGAGCCCACCCCCATGAACGACGGGGTGGGGCACTGCTCCTTCGAGGTAACGGGTTCCTACATTTACCAGTGGCAGCCCAACTTCATCGGCACCTATTTCTATCACTGCCACCGGAACACCATGATGCACTTCGAGTATGGCCTGGCCGGTTTTATGCTCTTCGATCCCCCGGACGCCTATTTTGCGTCCATCGGTGCGATCGTGGACCCGGATAAAGGCACCGTGACGCTCAGTGGCATCCCCATCGGCAACGGCCGTCCGGAACCGGCTGGCGAAGGCGGACTGCCCGCCGCACCCCAGGGGCGGCGCCGGACCGCGGCCAACCTCAACTTTTCGGGGCTGCCGCAGTTCCCGGGGTTCGTCGGGGGCGATCCTATCCAGGGGGTGGCCACTCCGGACCCCTGGACGGGAGATCCGTTCCTGAAATTCAAATATGACCCCCACGCCTTTACAGTGCCCTATGATGTGGAGGCCCTCTGGTTTGTGGATGACCGCTCCTCGCAATGGAGCCAGGCTACCAATGACGCCTTTGCCACCTTCCCCGTGGGCGCCAATATCGGCGGCACCAACGTTTATGTCGGCTTCAACGAAGGCTTTCACAACGGCGGCAAAAGCCTGAGCCCTGAGGCGGGCAACGCCTTTTTTGCCTTCAACGATTTCAACGCCGACTACTGGTTTATCAGCGGCGTGCCGGTGCCTGCAGCCAAGGGAGGCACGGCGCAAATACCAGCCGGCATCCTTTATCCGGCCGAGCTGAACAGCGGCATTATCGGTAGCCAGGTCTCCATTCAAGCCAACCTGGGCGATACCGTCTTCATCCGTTGCCTCTGCGGGTCTTACAATTCCGCCCGGGTCACGTTCCCGGTGGACGTGGTCATCATCGAATGGGATGGCCGCGCCTTAGGGGTGCCGCCCTTGAACCGCTACACCCGGCCTCACCTGGTTCCGGCCGGGACCCCAATCGTTCACAGTACGGCGCGGCGCTGGGGGGCCATATTGAGATCGACTACGCCGGTTGTCGATTTCGCCAAGGTGGAATTCCTGGAAACCCGGAGCACCAGCCCGCTTTCACTCACCGGCGGCGGGGACGTGCTGATGACCGCCATGATTCCCATTACCATTACCTGAGAAAGTTTTGGGCCGTGGTGGTTTCTGTCACCGCGGCCCAGGATGAATGAAGCATGGAGCGAGGGAGCGGGAGGAAAGAGGGTTGGCTGGAAGTAAACTTCTTGGCAACCCTTTTTTATAGATGGAGTACCCCTGGAAGGACGTGCCAAACAAACCACCCGCCGTTCGCAGGAAAGGAGGAAATAACCAGATGATAGCCAAGTGCTCCTTCCGCCTCGTTACCCGGATAGGCCAGCGAGCCTCTAAGGGGTTCGCCAGGGCCATGATTTATTTGATGTGCCTTGCCCTGGCCATCCCCGCCATCCCCCCCGGAATTGGCCTGGCGCAGGTCACGACGGATCAAGTCGTGTCTTTGAAGGAAGTGCCGATCCCGGTTCCCATGGCCGCGATCATTCCCTGGCCGATCACCAATATCCCCGGTCCGGGAACCGACCTGAATTTTCAGCCTTTGACCACTGAAATTGTCAAAGACCAGGCCGCCTTGATCAGGTTGGGCAAGGCCCTGTTCTGGGATATGCAGGTGGGCAGCGACGGGGTCCAGGCCTGCGCCACCTGTCATTTTAACGCCGGAGCGGATATCCGCACCAAGAACGTGCTGGACCCGGGGCTGAGAGACACGAATTTTAACGGCCCCCTCGGCGGCGACAACCTGTTCGGCAATTCCTGCGTGCCGTTCACGGCCAATGACCCCAATACGCCTACCCCCCCGGGCCCCAGCGATCCCCCCCCGGCGAATCTGAACGTGCCGGGGTTCCCGCAATTCACCGTTAACTACCAGGTGACGAACTTGGACTTCCCTTTCAGTGAATGGGACCCTGCCACCCAGCTGGTCCCCCGGGGGCCTGGGGTCACTTTTGTCCAGGAATTTGCCACGGCGACGAAAGACACCAATGACGTGGTTAGTTCCGCAGGGGTGCGCCACACCCAATTCGTGGGCCTCCAGCCCGGCCAGGCCGAGGAACTGGGCACCCCTCTCGCCGACATCTTCAACACCCTCACTCCCGGTCAACTCAATTTGGACAACAGGGTCCGGCGGGTGGAACCGCGCAACGCCCCTACCCCGATCAACGCAGTTTTCAACTTCGACAATTTCTGGGATGGCCGCGCCAGTTTCATCTTTAACGGGTGTAACCCCTTCGGCTTCCGAGATCGGGTCAGTACCCTCAAAAAAGTGTCGGGCCGCGCGCTGACGGACGTATTTCTCCGGATTACCAACTCGAGCCTGGCTTCCCAGGCCGTTGGCCCTCCGGGGAGCGACTTCGAAATGTCCTTTGCCGGCCGCAGCTTGGCCGATATCGGCAAAAAACTGGTAACCCTGCGTCCTTTGGCCAAGCAAAAGGTGCATCCCCAGGACAGCGTCCTGGGCCCCTATGCCCGGCCGGGCCAGAACGGCCTGAACATTGCCACTTATTCCGACATGATCAAGGCCGCCTTTAAGGACCAGTGGTGGAATTCCCCCTTAATCATTCAGGTGGACCCCGCCACCGTGTTGATCCAGCCGCCTTCAGCCCAAGATCCCCGGACCATGACGCTGAATTCAGGCCAGGGTGTAGCGCTCAGGTCGCCGCCCCGCGCCTTAACCGCCCACCAGTACTCCCTGATGATGTACAACTTCTCCCTGTTCTTCGGACTGGCGGTGCAGGCCTATGAAGCCACCCTCGTCTCCGATGACACTCCCTTTGACCGGTTTATGGGCGCTCCCAGTAAAGGTATAGCCCCGGATCCCAACGCCCTGACCGGCGACCAGAGCCTCGGACTTTCTATCTTCCTGGACGGTAACGTAAATCATGGCGGCAAATGTCTCAATTGTCATGTGCCGCCCGTTACGACCAGCCACAGCGTTATAGATTACCAACCGGATGCCCAGGGGGTGCCCTCGGTCGGAGGCGATGAGTTAAGCGCGATCCAGTTCATGATCATGGGCGACAACCTCGAATCAGCCAGCTATGACCACGGCATGTACAACATCGGCGCCCGCCGCACCTCTGAGGACATTGGCCGGGCCGCCACCGCGCCGTTTATCAACCCTTTGACCAACGCCCCATTTCCGCTTTCCGTGACGGAACTGGCAGGCCTGCGGCAGTTTAATCAACTGCCCCCGGATGTGGCCAGATTTGTCCCGAACACGTCGGTATTGTCTCGCCGGGTGACTAATGGCGCCACCAAGGTGCCCAACCTGCGGAACATTAAATTCAGTGGCCCCTATTTCCGCACCGGGGATTCGGCCACCCTGCGCCAGGCCGTGGAATTTTATGTCCGGGGCGGTAATTTCCCCAACACCAACTTGCATGATCTGGCGAGGGATATGGAAGGCATCTCCCCCTTAATGTTCCCGGAGCTTATCCCCAGCGCCCTGCAAAGTATTCAAGCCCTGGTGGCCTTCCTGGCCGATGGCCTCACCGACGAGCGGGTGGCTTTTGAAAAGGGGCCGTTCGATCATCCCCAGTTGTTCATTCCCAACGGCGCCGATGACAATGACCCCAGCCAGGATGTGATGGTGGAAATCCCGGCCGTGGGCAAAGATGGCCGAGCCGCGCCCCTGCCCACGTTCTTGAACCTGGATCCCCAGACGCCATAATCTCACCTGGGCCGCGGCGCCAGGGCGGCCCGGTTTTCCTCCCTCCGGGAGGCAGAATGGTTCCAGCCAGATGAGCCCATGAGCGGGCTGGAGAGAATTTAAGGAGGAATTGCCATGAAGCCGAAGTTGACGACCAGCATGGCTGTGATCATAGCGCTAAGCCTGCTCTGGGCCGCATGGGGTAATGCCCAGGCTCTACCCCCGAATTTTGTGTTCAATAGCAACGTGCCGCCCGGCTTTGAGCAGGCCGGAATCATCCAGGCTGCCACCCTTAATCCGGGTGGCGGGCCGAACGCCGGGGGCACCCTGACCATCAACGGCATCACCATGATCGTCCCGGCCAACACCATCGTTCAGATGCCGGCCAACACCCTCACCTGGGGCCAACTGTTTGATCCCGCGGTGTCCGCCCCGGTCTATGACAACTCGATTCCGGCTCAACTGACCCCGCCGATCAATCATCCCGCCAGCCAGACGGGGCTGGCGCTGGCGGACGTGCCCACCGGGCCGCCCAGACGCGGGCCGCTCTTCCCCGGTCCCTTCCCCTGCTTCAATGCGATTGTGCTTGGGAACATTGACGTGAAAAATAGCCTTGGGTTTGGCCCTAACGCCTACATCATCGGCCTGATCCTTCCTATTGACCAAGATTTGGGGAATGCCGGGTCAGGTTTCATCACCTATATCGACTATGAGAAGGGGCGGTTTGAGGCCAACGGCACCTTAAACGTCCCGGGCACCGGCACCGTCATCGAGATCAATGACCCGCTGGGGCGTTTCGGCCTGGCCCACAGCCCTGACCCGCGTTGGTCCGTGGACTCGGACAACCCGACGGTCTCCGCCGGCAACGGCTATCCCATGGGCATCCCGAAGTATGATCCCGCCGTCCAGATTGACCCGGACCGTCCGATCTACAACCGGCCGCTGAACCCGCCGATCGGGGACGCGAATCACGACCCCTTTCTGCAAGCCGGCGTGCCTTTCCAGACTTTTTTCATGCCGCCTAAGGCTGCCCCCAATGCCCCCGGCGACACCACCCCCGACCCGTGGAAACAAGCGCCCTTTATGTTGGGCGACTATGTGGATTGGTCGGGCATCCTGGCCAAGTTTAATCCCAGCGCCGCCATAACTCCCAAGCTCCCCATGAACCAACAGGTGTACATCTCGGCCAATACGGTGAGTTCCGATAAACTGGCCATCTTCACCGCCTCGGGACCCGCCGCGTTGGTCGGTCCCTGCTATCTCCAGGGTCCTTTGCGCCGTTCCATTATCGGCACCGGCGGCACGCCCCTTACGGTGCCGCCCGATCCGTCTCTCGGAATCATCGGCGGGGTCATCCCGGTTCCCGAGCCCAAATTAAACTTTGTGGCCGCGGGGTGGTGCACTGACTCCACCAATCTCGTGGACATCTATGCTGTGGATATCGATCCCGTCAGCGGCGCCGAGGTGCCGCGGCTGTTGGGCACCGTGCTCCCGCTACCCGGTGAAGCGCTCGGCAAGGGACAAAAAGGCCGCTTCGTTCTCCAGGTGGATAAAACTAACTTCTTGCCTCCCACCCGGGTGTATAAATTCCGGAGCCGGCATGGCACCCTCCAGTTGCCCGACCAGACCGGGCTGAACGGCGCGCCGTTGCCGGGCTTGCTCTCCGGCCAGTATCGTTATCCCCAGTTCGGATTCCAATTCCCGGATACCTTCCCGGGCTACCCCGTTATGCCTAATAACCTCAACACCCTAAAGTTCCTGACTCAGGGGGAGGGGGGAAATCCCAGCGACGGTCCGCTTACTCCGTTCCCGCCATTTACCCCTTAATTGACTGGCTGCCGCGCCCCGCGTTCCCTGAGGGAGCGCGGTGCGCATCTTTTTCCCGGAGGGAATTTTTGATAAGCTTGGCCTCCAAGCCCGAAAGCCGGATCAGACCAGGGGCGCCGGTATGCAGATAAACCCCAGATGGCGCCTGGCAGTGGCTCTGGTGGCGGTAGTGGTCCTGTTAGCCGCTCCCGGACAGGCGGCGAAGATCCAGCAATTCAAGGATGACCATGGAACCCTGCACATCTCCAACTCCGACGAAGCGGGGCCCGGCAAGCCCGCCGCAGGTCCGCAGGCGCCAATAAATCGGAAGAGGTATGCGCCCATTTTTTCGACCCTCTCCGAGACCCTGCGCGCCCAGCGGCTTCAGGAGCAAGCAACCGAGCCGCCGCCGCCAACCGCCCCGCCCCCGGTGATCGCGGCCCCGGCGGCCGAGCCCGGAGATCAAATGCCGCCGGTTAGCCAAGCCGCGCCGGATGCCGCACCCCCGAATTTAGGGTCCGGAAGGCTGGGCGGCAGTTTCAGAGGGGGGCGCTAATCTATTTTATTTCTTACTACTTTATCAAGCCTAAGGGGATTTCTATGCGTTCTGCAAATGCAAAGATTGGATTATTCCTGGTATTATCATTCCTGGCCATATTTGTAATTGGATGCAGCCGGCCTATGCCGACCATGCAAGATCTGGAAGGCAAATGGGTGGCGGTAAAAAAAGAGGCTTATACTCTGGGCGGCGGGCAGACCATCGGTTTTGTCATCGAGTTCTTCAACGATAAGACCGTGATGCTGCCATCGGGAAAAGGAACCTGGACCATTCTGAAAGATGGCCGTGTGCAAATAGAGGTTCCTGGAATAGTTATGCTGGGATCACTGGAAGGGGATACCCTCACTATCACGATGCCTAAGAACCAAGGCAAGGTAATTTTTAAAAAGAAGAAATGATACGCTTGAGGCTCTTGCAAAATTGCTCTTTTTGTCATCCTGAGCGCAGCGAAGGATCTCATCTTTTAGTCTGATCGAGGACACCTTGAGATAATTTTGCCGCAGCGATGGCTGCCCCTTATTTGATATACCCTTCTTTGATGGCGTATTTTACGAGATCGATATTTCTTTTAATAGAGAGTTTGCGTTTTAAATTATGGAGATGATTGCGCGCCGTTGACCATGAAATAACCAGTAACTCCGCTATCTCCTTAACCGATTTCCCCTCGGAAAAAAGCTTTATTACCTCTATTTCCCTGGAACTTAACTTACTGTTGGCGGGCTTGGACATATTTATCATGAAATGATCGGCCATTACTTTACTTAACAGAGGAGAAATATAATTATTTCCTTTGCGGATACTATTGATTGCCACGATTAATTCTTGAAATGCATCTTCTTTTAAAAGATATCCATCGGCCTTGGCTTTCATCGCGGCTTTCAGGTGGTCCATGGATTTATGCATCGTCAGTATAAGGACCTCGATATCCGGGTGGGAGGTCTTGATCCATTTGGCTACATCAAGGCCGGAACCCCTAGGCATGCCGATATCCAAAATTACCAGGTCGCAGCTCGTGGTTTCCACCAAATCCATCAGCTCCGAGCAATCCCCCCCCTCGCCCACTATCGCAAAATCGGGGATTTCCTGCAGGCTTCGTTTGATTAACTCCCGGAACAGTTTGTGATCATCCGCAATCATGATTTTGTAAGGGTTCATGGTTAGCCTCCTTCTCTTGGGGGATAGTAAAGCTGAGCTTTGTGCCCAGGCCTGGCTGACCGGAAATTGTCAAAGAGCCGCCCATCATTTGGACCCTCTCCCTCATGACTGCCAGTCCGATGCCCCGATCCTGCACTCCCGAGCTCATGACTTCCCCTGCATCAAAGCCCTTGCCGTCATCTGCGATGGTGAAGGCCACCTCGCCGTTCTCCTTTCTCACCGTTACCCATATCTTCGCAGGGTGTGCGTGCTTGGCGATATTGGTCATTGCTTCTTGAAATATCCGGTAAATATTAATCTGGAAGGGGAGGCAAAAGAGCTCCCCCAGCCCTTCCAGTTGGGCGGGATTATATTGAACCTCATAGCGCCCGCTAAAATTTGCCAGGAGGCTGTCGATTGCGGCGCCCAGGCCCACGTCTTCTATCACCGTCGGGCTCAAGTCCCTGGCTAACCTCCGGACCCCTTCGGTAATCCCCTCCAATTCTTGCAGCAACTGCCGGCACTCTTCCCTTAAGGTCTTCCCATTTTTGGGCAACTTCTTTTCTATGGCACAGACTTGAAATCTGAGCACCATCAGCGCCTGTCCCAGCTCATCATGCAACTCTTTCGAGATCCGTCTGCGTTCATTCTCCTCGGTGGTCAAGAGTTTGGCGTAGAGCAGCCGCAACTGCTCTTTGGACTCCTCCACCGCTTTTTCCTTGCGCTTTCGTTCGGTAATATCGCGCACGGTATATTGATGAAAGCTGCGGTTCTCCATCTCCATAACCGAGGAACTGATCTCCACCGGAAAGGTCGAGCCATCCTGCCGGCGATGGACTGCTTCAAGCCTGAGTCCGGTTCTCTTTTCTACTTCCGGCAAACTGGCCGTAATTACCGCCCACTGGCAATCTGCATATAAGTCCCAAACCTGGCGATTAAATAGTTCGTCAGGCTCATACCCGTAAACTGTCAGGGCTCGATCATTGGCTTCAATAATCTTCCAGTCCTGATCCATGACCAATATCATGTCATTGGCAGATTTCATCATGTATTCATAACGCTGCAACAGCGTCCTTTTGTCCGATTCCAAACGGTATTGCTGCTGGTAATATCGGGCATCCCAATTGCGCCAAACCAGGCTAATGCTCAAGCCTGCAACCCCAATCAAGGCCAGGCTTAAGCCGAGAATCACCTTTGACCACAAGTGGAGGGGGCCGTATAACTCGGAGGTATCGACCTTGGCCAAGAGAAACCAGGGGGAATCGGGGATCGCTTTAGCCGCCGCCAAAACCTGGGCGCCCCGGCAGTCGGTGGCCTCTATGAGGCCTTCTTGCCCTATGGCCGCTTTGACGCAGGGCAACTGGACCTCGGTTAAGGACTTCTGTATCGTGAGAGGCGGGGCGCCTATCAGGCGCAGTTTATTAAGATAGATTAAGGTGTTCCCACTCGTTTTCTTGCTTATCAGGACCAGCTCGCTGGTTTTATCGGCTATGGGCCAGGAGGCCAAGGCGGGATAGAGAAAGAGGTCAGGATCGATCTGGCAGACCACCGCGCCGATAATTTTATGCTTGGTTGCTAAATTAATAGGGATGGCGAGCGACATATATACTTTATTGGTTTTGGCTTGACGGTAAAGGTCCGTGAGGACGACCTTATTGGCGGAGATGGCCTCCGCCGCGGCCCCCTTCATTTCCCACGGAATTCCCTTTTCCGGGCTGGGAACGGCCAACCGTCCTACTCCTTGAGAATCATAAAGAGCGACAACCCCGTACAAGTCCTGTTTCAGGCCCTTCAACCGGGCAACGATCTTTTCCCGGCCAACGGTCGAGTAAGTGCTGTCGAACCAGGCCTGGACATCGGCCGCAAAGTTCTGATCCTCCAGGAACATCTGAGCATCGTGTAATCTCTCCTGACGCCAGAGATTGACCTCATCGGCTTTCATCTCAACGGTGGCGGTAAGCTCCATCTCTTTATGCTTAAGGAAATTCGCTTTGATTCTCAGATAAGCCAAACAGCCCAGGGTCAAAATTCCAGCCGCCAGGAGAGAAAAGATAAAGGCCAGAAAAAACACAATCCTTCTGGAATGAGGGGTTGCTTTAAAGGAATCCGCCATTTCCTAATTCTCTGACTTCGAATTTAAAATTTATTCTAATTATCTGGTGATCAAATTTATCAATCATCTGACGCAGGGGAACAGACTGGCAATGACTGGGTCATCGTGCCCGAACTCTGGCATTGAGTTGCCTTTGCCCTGCGTGGAAATTTGCTTCGTGATTAGCGTCATGAACATATGTCAATCCATGGAGCCCTGCGGCTAGGAAAGCAAGAATGGTGATCGCAACGTGAGGGAGATTCCAAGCAGGCTGGGTCTGATTGCCGGAAGTCATGGTTTTTATCCCTCCGGCCATGTTGCAGCAGAAACCCTTGGGGGGTGGACCTGGGTTCGAGGCTTCAAGGGGGCGTATAATCGGGGGTTGGCATTTAAGACTAATCCATAAGTCATTTTAAAACCTATTTTCCGGTGTCATCATTAGCAAGATGAATTTTCACCCCTCTTTTCTCAGGGAGGATTAGATAACCCCTTGGTATTCCCCTAAATTTCCCTATTAGAAACGGGGGACTCAAAAACTCCTTTCCAACCTTGATGGAGAGCAGTCCTTATATGGATTTTGAAATAGATTATAATGCACCTTAACATTATTAAGTACAGTAGGTATCAGTTTGCATAAAAGCAAGGCTCCCTCCCCAAAGAAAATTGGAGAGCCTGCTTCAGCCAATTATGGCGCGGCGCTGGCCTCACCCTCGGCTCCCTGCCGCAGCCTTCCAGGGCCTGGATCAACGTCAGGGCCTGGGCCTGCCCTGAGATCGCCGCCTGGCCGCGATTTGCTGCGTCCATGATCTTCACCCCCGCCCGCACCGCGGCGCTTATGCGCCCGAGGTCGTTGTCGTCAATCCCAATCACCTGGGCCTTACCCCCCCCTTTGCCATCTCCCGGTTCTCCTTGGTCACGTCTTTTCCCCCAATCTCCAAGAAACCCCCTCAGCTATCGCGTGAGTATAGACAAAATGCCTAGCGCAAATTTAGGAAAATATACCTATTTCTAAGGTTCCCTTATGATGATTAGATTTATTTACATCACCCGTTGCGAGGCGGGGACGGGAAGTCACGGGTCTCGAACCATCAAGAGAGCCGGATTGGCTGAATGACTCCGGGAGAGGTTGGCTTTAAAAGCCGATTGCCGCAACCCCAGTTGCCCTGGGGTAAGGCTGCCGAAGTCCAAAAACTTATTTTAGGAGGCAGGAGGCATGAAGACATTTCTGAAGTTGTTCCTGGCAGTGGGCTTGGTGGTTCTAATGGCGGCCCCGTCGCTGGCAGGACTGGCCGTGGATTTCACCAGCCCCACCCCCGGCAATGATTTTAACAACGGTCTCTCGAACGTGGGGTTCCAATTCACCACCAGCACCTCGATGCTTATCACGGCGCTGGGGTACTATGACGCCGGGCTAGACGGGTTACTCGAGAGCCACGCGGTGGGGATCTTCGACGCCAATGACCCGAACAACCCGGATTTCCCGGCCGCCCCGCTGGTCTCCACCACTGTGCCTGCCGGCAACGGTAATCTCAATGGTTTTTTCCAGATGAGTACCCTCACCACCGCCTACAACCTGGCGCCAGGGAACTATTACCTCATGGGCGTTACCGGCGCGGGTGATCCTGCTCTCGATCCATATACCTTTGACCCCAATGGGTTTACCGTGGGCGCCGGCATTACCTTCGTTGCTGGTGCCTTTGCTTCGGGTGGCGACTTAACCTTTCCGGCCCCGGTTGAGGGCGTGAACGGTTACTTCGGCCCCAACTTCGCGACCGGGACCTCACCGGTGCCGGTACCCCCCACCGTGCTCCTTCTGGGTTCCGGCCTTCTGGGTCTGGTGGGATTGAGGCGGTTCAGGAAAGGTTAAGGCAATTAGACAAGCTTTTCTAAAGCAGCTCACACCATGAGAGTAAGGAGGACACCTTGAAACGCATATCGAAATTCACCATGATTATTCTTGTCGTGGGGCTGCTTTGGGCGGCCGGGGCCCTGGCCCAAACCACGCTCCCCTCTGCGAATGCCGGGTTCGACATTACCGGGTTCATCCAGGAGGCCAGCCTGTTCGCCGGTCCGACAACCCGGGCGGGCTCCATAACCGTCAACGGCATCAAGATGATCGTTCCCCAGAACTCCATCGTCCAGATGCCCGCCGCGGCCTTCTCCTGGCCCGACCTCTTTAACCCCGCGGTCTCGGCTCCGGTCGGCACCTATTCCCCGGCCAGGCCCGTTCAACCTGCCGGCAGAATGGGCCTCGCCCAGAATGACCCCGTAGCCAATTTCTTCCCCTCCTATGAGGTGCGGGCAGTGGGCAACATTATAACGAACGAGACCACCGGCACCCAGCAATACATCGTGGCTATGATCCTCCCCGCCGCCCAACAGGGGCTGAACGGCCAGTCGGGGTACATCAACTATATCGACTATACCGGCGCGGTTTTAGGGATGCCCGGCCGGTTCCGCGTCGGCGGCACCATCGGCAATTCGGCTACCGGGACTCTGTGTGAGCTCAACGACCCCATGGGGCGGTTCGGCGCGGCCCACAGCCCGGACCAGCGCTTCCAATGTGACTGGAACAACCCCACCATCACCACCGCCACGGGTTACCCGTGTGGCATCCCCACCGTGGCGCCCACGGCGACTCCCATCCCCCCCGGGGAAGTTGGGGACCCGGACCGTCCGTATTTCAACCGTCCTCCGAACGGCGGAGCCTTCGGTACTGATCCTTTTCTGGCGATCGGCGCGCCCCTGAAGTTCTTTACCATGCCTGCCTCGGCTGGCGCCGACACCACCCAACCGGACCCGTATAAGCAGGTCCCCCTCATGGTGGGCGACTGGATTGATTTCTCAGGCACGCTGCTGAAGATTAACCCCGCTGGCCCCAACACCGCCGCCAACATGTTCGTCTCCGTTCACAGTCTGACCGCCCACCTGGGCATTAAAACCACGCCGAAGACTAATCCCGCCTATATCCGGGTAGAGGAACTCTTATTCGGCGTGGGCAACGCCGGCAATAACGGGCCCACCGTCCAGGGCATCGCCCAGGAAACCTCGACCCGCGCCGTGCTGGTGGCCTTCTGCACCGACGACCAGAACATCCCCTCGGGGACGAAAGCTCCCTACCCGGTCGGAATCTATGGCGTTTACAACCCGCCTGGCGGCCCCGAGTCTCTGGTGGAGTTCCCCAACGGTGGCGGCGCCAACAACACCGTCGCAGGCTCCCCCAACAGCAACCCCGACGAACTGCAAATGGACGATCCCGTCCGAGGCCGTATCCGGTTGCAGCTCAACAAAAACGAGAATCCTCCCAAAGGTAGTAAGGTTTTCGTCTCCAATGCCGCCGGCCCCGGGAATTTTTATCGGGAGTATATCGTCAAACTGAACGAAGTCGCAGGCACCCCGCCGGGGCGCCAGGTGCAATTGCCTCCCCAGGCTAATGGCCTCGCCGGGCTCATCGCCGGGCAGTATCGCCTGCCCATCTTTGACTATATCTTCGGCGAAGGCACCAACTTCGGCGAACCGTGGCCCCCGTTCAACTTCCAGGACTTCGGGTTCCTCATTAATGGCGAAGGAAACATTGGTCCCCTTAACCCCTTCCCCGCTTTCCAGTAAGCGGGCGCCCGCCGGGGGTTAGAGCGGTAGTCTTCCTCGACTCAGCCCCCGGTGTCACCCCGAGCACCGCGTTCCCCCAGGGAACGCGGTGCGCCGTGCCTTGATAGTCCGGAAGGTTCGGCCCCGAGTCCAAAGAAACCGGATAACCTGCCCCGCCTGCTTTGCCAATATCCCAGCGGGAAAACGCGGTGACTCCCGCCTTTTGTATTATTCCATCTAGAACTTTCCTTGCTAATTCCTAATCCCAATTTTCTTCCCCTATCCCCCTAATCCGGCTATAATTCCCCCATATGAACAAGCGCACTAACCTCTCGCATCTGTTGGCTGCGGTGGTCTCCGGCTTGCTGGTGGCCGCGGCTTTTCCCAAGTGGGATCAGTCCTACCTGTTGATCTTCGCCCTGGTGCCGCTCTTCTGGGCCCTTCAGGGCCGGTCTTTAAAGGCGGCCTTCTGGCTGGGGTTCGTGTCGGGGATGGGCCACTATGTGGCGCTGCTCTATTGGATCGTCTTTGTCACCCACGTCTTCGGGCATCTGCCCCTCATCGCCTCCATCGGCATTCTCCTGCTGCTGGCCGGCTATTTAAGTCTCTATCCCGCGGTCTGGGGCTGGGGTATGGCCTGGAGCGAGAACAAAGGCCTCAGTCCCCTCTGGTGGGCCCCGGCGCTCTGGGTTGCCCTGGAGTTCGGCCAGACCTACATCATCAGCGGTTTTCCCTGGGAGTTGCTGGGCAACGGCCTCTATCGGCATCCGGTGCTGCTCCAACTCGCCGATCTCACCGGGGTGTACGGCCTCTCCTTCCTGGTGGTCCTGGTGAACGCCGCCCTCTATCTGCTTCTCTCCCCGCCCCGGGGCCAGTCCCTGCGCTCCCTGCCGGCCGCGGCGGTCTGCCTGCTCCTGGTCGTCTGGATCGGCTACGGCTATTATCGCCTGGCCGAAGTGGACGCCCTGGCGGCCAGGAGCCCCAAGCTCAAGGTGGCGGTGGTCCAGGGCAACCTTAAGCAGGGCGAGAAATGGAAGAAAGAGATGGTGGTGACCACCATTGCGCGCTATGCCGAACTGACCCAAAAGGTCAAAGGGGCCCGGCTCATCGTCTGGCCCGAGACCGCGGCGCCGTTTTTCTTTATGCGCACCCCGGACCTGGACCTGTTGGTGCGGAACATCGCCAAGGAGAGCGACGCCTACCTGTTGTTCGGCAGTCCCGCTTTTGAGCTCACCTCTCAAGGCGAACGTTATTTCAACCGGGCCTATCTCCTGAACCCTCAGGGCGAGACCATCGGCTACTACGACAAGGCCCATCTGGTGCCCTATGGCGAGTACGTGCCCCTCCGGCGCTTCTTTCCCTTCATCGGCAAAATGGTGCCCATGGTGGGTGACTTCGCCGAAGGGCCGGTGGGGGCCACCGTATCCCTGCCGGAAGGGGCCATCGGGCCCCTGGTGTGCTACGAGTCCATCTTTCCCAATCTGTCCCGGGCCCAGGTGGCCAACGGGGCGCGCCTGTTGGTCA
Source organism: Syntrophobacterales bacterium (assembly GCA_023229795.1). GTDB lineage: Bacteria > Desulfobacterota > Desulfobaccia > Desulfobaccales > 0-14-0-80-60-11 > 0-14-0-80-60-11. Next base: position 188,993 of record JALNYP010000001.1, on the reverse strand, counting down.
ACATCACCAATGACGCCTGGTTCGGCAAGACCGCGGCGGCCTACCAGCACCTGTCCATGGCGGTGCTCAGGGCCGCCGAAAACCACGTCTGCCTGGCCCGGGCCGCCAACACCGGGATTTCCGCCTTCATCGACGGCGCCGGCCGCCTCCTGTGGACCTCGGCAATCGACGTCCCCGAGGCCCACGCCGTGGACCTAGCCTGGCTCCCCGGCGGCAGCCTCTACACCCGGATCGGCGACGCCTTCGCCTGGGCCTGCGTCATCGCCTGCGGCCTGGGCCTCATGGTGACCCGCCGCCGCCGTTAGGCCGCGCCATGTGGGGCCATTCTTCCAAATCTTCCGCCAAAAAAAGCAGGGCAGGGATATTCCCTGCCCTGCTTTGCGCTCGTCGAATGAGAGCCGTTCTTTTAAGTTAACTGTTTTCCTATCCGATAAAATTACTTACCGCCGCCCGGAGGAGCAGGCTCACCCGGAGGGCCATCCATGATCGGAGAGCTGATCCCCTGAACGCCCGCCCAGGTGGGGATGGCAAAATTGACCACACACAGGGCAAGCAACATGAACAGAAGCAATTTTTTCATAGAACTCTCCTGATTGAAGATTTTTCCCAAAATATCTATTTTAGAAAATCTTGTCAAGTATAATATAATGAAAGGAAATATTACGACAGTCAGGTAGAAAGTTATGACAGCTTCTGCTTTGTTAAAGAGATTTATCTTGCTGTGGTTAGTTTTGTTATTCGTCCTCCGGGCCCAAAGTTATGCGGCTAATACCGGTGCGGGCCAGCTTACTGAGCCGGAACGTTGGGTGCTGAGCCAGATAGAGCAAGGCCACCCGGCGGATTTGCAGGGCTTTGGCCAGGAGACCAAGCGCCGCCTTCGGGCCGCCTTCCTGGAAAAATTGCTGACCAATGGTTTCAGTAACTTACGGATTCCGCGCCAGGGGGTGCAAATTTCCCACGCTGTCATAGAGGGGCCGCTAAACCTGGAATACATCACCATAGATCATCTCCTGCGCCTGGATGATTGCACCTTCCCGGACGCGGTGACCTTTAAGGAAAGTCATTTTAAGAAAGATTTGTCGATTACCAACGGTAAATTTCTTCAACCTGCCAATTTTAAGGGAATCAAAATTGACGGCAGCGTCTTTTGCAACCACACCCTCTTTGAGGCGGAAAGTGTCTGGCGCGACGCCAAGATCAGCAAGGAATTGCATGCCGACGGCGCCGGGTTTCGCAGCCCCACAGGCAAAGCGGATTTTTGCGGCATGGAAGTGGGCACCAGCGCCTTTTTCAAATCCGCCCAATTCCAGGGGCCGGTGCTCTTTGACCTGATTCACATCGGCCGAGAATTCGATGCCGAGAACGCGGAGTTTTTTAGCGAAGCGGAAACCGCCAACTTCAACTCCATGAAGGTTGACCAGCATGCCTTATTTACCTCCACCAAGTTCCATGGGCCGGTTGATTTTGTCTTGGCCCGTGTCGGCCTGCAATTTTGTCTCGATAAGGCCGAGTTTCTCAACCCCGTGAAAGTGGCAGATTTCCGGAACCTGAAGGTGGGCGGCACCATCTTTTTTCGGGGTGCCCAATTTCATGGGCCCGTAAAATTCGAACTCGCCGATATCGGCTTGAACCTCCGGGCCACCGGGATTAAGTTCCTCAATCAATGCCAACCGCAAGACTTCTCTAAAATGAAGGTGGGCCACAAGGTCTTTTGGGATGGGGCCCTGGTCTGTGGCAATCTCGACCTGTCTTATGGGGACTTCTATGATCTGGAAATTTCCGGAACCCCGATCGACGGCCGGAAAGGGCTGGAAAAAAGCGTTAACCTGCCCGCCTTAAACCTGAGAGGGACCCTGGTGCAGCGTGAGTTAAAAATTGCTCATGCCAGGATCATGGTCTTAGACGCCAGCCATATGCAGGTAAAGGGTCCCGCACAGTTCACCAATGTTGAGATAGTCACGTCGGCAGACTTCCGCCGCAGCGCCTTCCAGGGCCTGGCCTTTAAGGAGGTCAGATTCCCGGAACCGGATAAATCCACCCATATCCGCAAGGTCTATTTAACCGACCTGAGCTATAACGGCATCAGTATCGATAAAATCGATGATGCGGATTATAGTCCGAAAGATTACCAGGCCTTGAGAAACCTCGTGGAAACCAGCCCCTTCAATACCCAGAGCTATGTCCAGTTGGAAGCCTTCCTCAAGCGCCTCGGCCGGGACAAATGGGCTAATGAGGTCTTTATCCGCATGCACGATCGGGATTTGGCCGAGAAGATGCCTTGGTGGTCCGTGCGGCGCTGGCTGGAGTGGTTTTTTTGGGGGAAGCTGGCAGGTTATGGCCGCGCTCCTTACCGGGTATTCTTTGTGAGCCTGTCCCTCATCGGTCTGGGCGCCCTGTTATTCGACCCCTGCCACCTGAAAGTCGGCCGACCGACGGATGGGAAAGTCTATAAATCCGTCGCCATCAGGTTCTTGATCAGTCTGGATCGATTCTTGCCCATCGACCTGGGACTGGTCAAATATTGGAATTCCAAGGGCTCCCATTTTCTTATCTGGCTCTACTTTCATCTGGAGCAGATCCTGGGCTGGATCTTGATTCCCATTGCCCTGGCGAGTATTTATTCGCAAATCAAATGACCGGGACTGGTCTGCCTTGTCCCCCAGGCCGTGGATTAATCCCCTTACCCTGACTTTCGCAAGAATTCACTTTATAGCGATTAATATGGTAAAATAGCCCAAAGAAAGGAGGTTGATGTGAGACCTGAGGTCTATTCCATGAAATTTGTCCGTTTTGTTCTGGCTTTGGGGCTGGCGCTAGTTCTCCTGATGCCGGCGATCGGCTGGGGCGAAACCCTGAAGGTGGCTCAGCCCAACCAGTCACTCTATCCGGACCCGGATTTCTCCAGTACTCCCGTCGCCCCGGTGCCGGCGGGGGCCGAAGTGAACGTCGAGAGCCAGGCCGGAGACTGGTACAAGGTGGATTACCAGGGCCAGACCGGTTGGCTCAACCGCCAGGCCTTCACCGCTCCGGCCGGCGCCGCCAAGTCCGGCCTGTCCGGGCTCCTGTTCGGCACCCCGGTGAAGCAGACCAGCAGCGACGAAGTGGCCCTGGCCGGTAAGGGCTTCACCCCTGAGGTGGAAAACTCCTACCGGTCCAAGCACCCCGAGATGAATTTCGCCCAGGTGGACAAAATCGAGAGCTTTAAAGTCGACCCGGCCAAACTGCAAGCCTTTATCCAGGAAGGAGACCTGAAGCCATGAGACGCCTGAGCTGGTTGGTTATATTGGCGGTGGCGCCCTTCTTGGTGGGAGGCTGCGCCGCCATGGCCGTGGCCCCGATGGCCGCCATTGCTTACAAGGGCGCGACCAAGGCCCAGGATGCCTCCCGGCCCATTACCGATTCCGAAGAATACTACATCGGCCGGGCCGTGGCCGCCCGGGTTCTGACCAAGTATAAACTGGACTCGAACCCCAAGCTTACCGAGTACGTCAATGAGGTGGGAGACACCGTGGCCCGCAAGTCCGCCCGCCCCAACCCCTTCCGGGGCTACCACTTTGCGGTGCTGGATACCGGGGAAATCAACGCCTTTGCCTGTCCCGGGGGCATCATCTTCATCACCCGGGGCCTGATCCAGACCTGTAAAAGCGAAGACCAGTTAGCCGCGGTGCTGGCCCATGAAGTGGCCCACGTGGCCAACAAGGACGGCATCAACTCCATCAGCAAGGCCCGCTGGACCGAAGTCTGGACCGCCATGGGCAAAGAAGCCGTCACCGTATATGGCGGGTCGGTGGCCGCCGGCCTGGTGACCCTGTTCGAGGGCTCCATCGATGACGTCTTCAAGACTATCGTGGTTAACGGCTACAGCCGCCAGGCCGAAGAGACTGCGGACGCCGCCGCGGTAACCACCCTGAACCGGGCCGGCTATGACTCCACCGCCCTGGTCGCGGTCCTCACCACCATGGAAGCCAAGGGCAAGGGCGCCACCAGCGGCATCTTTAAGACCCATCCGGCCACTGCCGACCGCCTGGCCAAGGTCAAGGCCCTGGCCTGCGAGACCCCGACGGCCGCCAAAGGCGAGGCCATCCGCACCGAGCGGTTCAAGAAGATGGTGGGTTGAGGACGGATTGTCCCCCAGGAAGTCGCAATTAATTATGAACCGTAGGGGCGGGTTTCAAACCCGCCCCTACTTTTTATTTTCGCTAGCCGCAGGGTTACGACTGGCTTGCAGGTAAAAGATCACCGGCACCACGATCAGGGAAAAGGCGGCGGAGGCCACCCCGATAAGACTGAAATTGCCCGGCTCACTCGCCTGTTTTCGCCGGTGTCGTCTTTTTCCCCTTAATCCTAAAAATGCTGTCGACCTTAAAAGGTTCCGGCATGGGCTCGGGCTTCAGGCCGGAAGGCTTTCCCGAGCTGCCCCCTTCCAATTCCCGGACCCTCCAGGTCGCATACCTGCTCTCTTTTTCCTGGGACGGGGTGGCGGCTTTGAGGACGGCCTGGTAATCGGCCAGGGCCTTTTGGCGTTCTCCGGTTTTTTCATAGGCCTGGGCCCGGAATAAGAGAGCCTGCAACTCCTCCCGTTCCATCTTCGGGCCCGGGTTTATCCCCCGGCTCAAAACAGCGATGGCCTGCTGATACTGGCCTCTGTCAAAATATATCACTCCCAGGAGGAAGTAGCCTTCTATCCTCCGGGGATTAACCTTCACTCCCCGATTGAAGTCCGCCAACGCCAGATCGGTTTCACCCCCGGTCAGATAAGCCATGCCCCGGCTGAGAAAAAACTCAAAGGTGTTGGGGTTAAGCGCTATGGCTTTGTTGAAATCCTGGATCGCCTGCCCCCTTGAACCTTTGCCGATCAGCGCAGAACCCCGTCCCCAATACGCCATGGCCAGTTGTGGATCGAGTTGGATAGCCCGGTCAAAATCCTCTTGGGCCAGGTCATATCGGCGTTGGGTATTGTGGATCAGCCCACGGTTGGCATAAGCGTCGGCGTCTTTGGGGTCGAGTTCGATGGCCCGGTTGAAATCGGCCATAGCCAGGTCAAAACGATTTAAACGTTTATAGGCTATGCCCCGGTCAGTATAGGCCTCGCTGAGCTTGGGGTCGAGTTCCAGTGCTCTGGTATATTCTTTAAGAGCCTTCTCATTTTGACCCCGGGCCAGATCCTCATTTCCCCGGCTATATAACTCCTGCGCCGTTTCGGGGGCTTGAGCATCTGTTTTCACCGGAGCCTGCGCGGCGCAGCCCCAAACCGCCCCTGCCAGGATCAAGAGCACAAGATATCTTGCGGCCCTCATCGCGTCCACCTCCTCTATTGAGTCCCCCTAATGCCAAAACTAATCAAAGTACAATATAATTATTTTAATAAATTCTTCAATTAATCTTTAAGCTAATAAGGGTGTTGATCTTATTTATTTGAAAAATATTATTGGACTTGGATTTTTTCGGGATTCTGGCGGGACGCCTGGAGGTAGAAGATCACCGGTACCACGATCAGGGAAAACGCGGTGGACGCGAAGAGACCGAAGATAAAGGACCAGGCCAGCCCCGAGAAGATGGGGTCCAGGGTGATGACCCAGGAGCCGAACATGGCGGCCAGGGCGGTGAGCACGATGGGCCGGAAGCGCACCGCGCCGGAGCGCAGCACCGCCTGCTCCAGCGGGTAGCCCCGGTCCAGGTGGTGGTGGATGAAGTCGATGAGGATGATGGAGTTGCGCACCACGATGCCCGCCAGCGCGATCATGCCGATCATGGCCGTGGCGGTGAAGTAGATGGGGTTGGCAAAACCCTTGACCGGGCTGGTGAACAGCAGATTCAACAGCGCGAATCCGGGCATCACCCCGATCATGGTCAGGGGGATGGCCACCATAATCACCAGGGGCATGGTGTAGGACGAGGTCTGCAGCACCAGCAGGATATAGATGCCCACCAGGGCCCCGGCAAACGCGATCCCCAGGTCCCTAAAGACCTGCACCGTAATCTTCCACTCCCCTTCCCCGGCGTAATTGACCCGGTAGCCCGGCGGCGGGGGGGTCTTGTCCGTGTCGCCCATGAGGTCGAGAATGGCGTTCACCGGGCTCGCGCCCGCGGTGTCCCCGGTGACGAACACCACCCGTTCCAGGTTTTTCCGCATGATGGATTTAGGGGCCTGGTCCAGGTCGAACTGCCCCAGTTCCTGCAAGGGCACCATGCCGCCCTGGGGATTCTTGAAATAGAGCTGCCCCAGGCTCAGGGTGGAAGAGCGCCAAGCCAAAGGACCGCGCAGAAAAATTTCCAGCGGCAACCGCTCGCTGGCCGCGTGCACCCGGCCCACCGCCTCCCCGGCCTCGGCCACGGCCAGGCCTCGGGCGATCTGGGCCTGGCTCAGGCCGCTCAAGGCCGCCTTCTGCCGGTCCACCAGGAACCGGAAGCGGGGCTCAGCGGTCTCCACCGTCGTGTCCACGTCCACCACGCCTTTGGTCTTCAGGAAATACTTTTTCACCCGATCTGCTTCCCCGATGATGCTGGCGTAAGACGCCCCCGGCGGCCCATAAACCTCCCCCACCAGGGTCTGGAGCACCGGCGGCCCCGGCGGCACTTCGGCGATCTTGAGGCGCACCTTGTATTTTTGGGCGATCTCCTCCATGGCCGGGCGAATCCACAGCGTCACCGCGTGCGACGCCGCCGACCGGCGCTCCTTCTCCGCCAGGTTGACCCGAATCTGGCCCACCCATGGCCCCCGCATGAGATAGTAATGCCGCACCAATCCGTTGAAGTCGATGGGCGCGCTCTCCCCGGCAAAGGTGACCACGTTGTCCACCTCCGAGACCGTGGTCAAATATCTCCCGAACTCCTTCAGGGCCTGCTGGTTGGACTCCAGGGGAGTGTCGTTGGGCGAATCCGCCACCACGAGAAAATCGTTTTTGTTGTCGAAGGGCAGCATCTTCAGCGGCACCAGCCCCACCACCGGCAACAGCACCGAGACCACCAGCAACCCCACCACCCCCAGCAGGAAAAAGTGGCTCAGGCGCCGGTTCTCTAAGAGCGGCGTCATGATGCGGGTATAGACCCGGTAGATCCAGGTTTCCTCCAGGACAAAGGGCTTCTCTTCTTTGCCGTACTCCTTCTTGAGAAAATGATAGGTGGCCCAGGGGGTGACGGTGAAGGCGATGAGCAGGCTCATCAGCATGGCCAGGGGCACGTTCAGGGGCATGGGGCGCATATACGGCCCCATCATGCCGGTGACGAAGTACATGGGGATGAAGCTGATAATCACCGTGAAGGTGGCCAGGATGGTGGGGGCCCGGACTTCGTCCACCGCCACCAGCGTGGCCTCCAGGGGCGGATGCTCCCGCAACTGAAAGTGGCGATGGATATTTTCCACGTCGATGATGGGGTCGTCCACCAACAGCCCCAGCGACAGGATCAGGGCAAACAGGGTCACCCGGTTGATGGTGTAGCCGAAGAGCATGTTGCCGGTCAGCGTGATGGCCAGGGTCAGAGGCACCGCCAGGGCCACGATCAGGGCCTCCCGCCAGCCCAGGAACAGCGTCAGGAGCACGGTGATGGACAAGACCGCAATGAGCAGTTCCCGCATGAGCTCGTTGACCTTGTCGTTGGCGGTGGCGCCGTAGTCCCGGGTCACCTTCACCCGGATGTCCGGCGGGATGACCTCCTTCTTCAGTTCGTTGATCTTGCCCAGGATGCCTTCGGCCACGGTCACCGCGTTGGTGCCGGTCCGTTTGGCCACGGCCATGGTCACCGCCGGATAAAATTTACCCCGTTCATACCCCGGCGGTAATTCATCCGCGGGCCCGAACGCGATGTTGCTCATGGCCACCGTCTCTTCGGGGCCGTCGATGACCTCCGCCACGTCCTTCAGATAGACCGGCTTGCCCTGGTTGAGCCCTACCAGGAGGTTGGCTACCTCGTCGGCGCTCTTGAGAAACGGCCCCGCCTCCACCAGGTATTCCCGGTCCTGGCGGGAAAACCGCCCCGCGGGGAGATTGACGTTGCTGACCTCCAGGGCCTGCGCCAGCGCGGCCAGATCCAGGTTATGCCCCGCCAGACGGGCCGGGTCCGCAACCACCCGCACCTGGCGCTTGCGTCCCGCCACCACGTACGAGCGGCCGGTATCGGGGATGCTCTGCAAGCGGTGCAGCAGCTCGTCCGCCACCCGTCTAAGCTGGTAATCGTCGGCCCGGTTGCTGTACAGGGTCAGGGTGACGATGGGCACGTCGTTGATGTTCATGGGCTTGACCACCCAGCCCGTCACCCCCGACGGCACCTGGTCGATGTTGGAGAAGACCTTGTTATAGACCTTGAACAGGCTGGTCTCCAGGTTCTCCCCCACCTTGAACTTGGCCGTAACAATGGCGAAGCCGTCCCGGGCCTGGGAATAGAGGTCCTCCAACCCCTCCATCTCCCAGAGCTTCTTCTCCAGATTGATCACCACCAGGTTTTCGACTTCCTGAGGCGAGGCCCCGGGAAAGCGGATCAGGATATCCACCATGGGCACCTTGATCTGCGGGTCTTCTTCCCGGGGTGTATAGAGCAGCGCCATCAACCCGGCCAACAGGCTCACCAGGATGATGATGGTCGGCAGCTTGGACAGCAAAAAGACCTTAACCAGGCGAGCAGTGGGGCCGAGATGGAGGTCTTTGTCGGATTGATTCATGGTTAGAGGTCAGCAATTAAGTCTTAGGGCGTGCTGCGCACGCCGCTTTATGGCGGCCCCAGGCCAGCTATCAGCCGTAGGGTGGGCACGGCCCACCATTTCATTCTCGTTCCCTATCCGAGCTTAGGAACCAGGGAAATGGTGACACAGGCGTCCTGCTTGCGCCGGCACAGGACTTGAACCACAAGGGTCTTACCCTAGGCAATGAAAATCCCCATTCTCCCCGTTATCAAAAAGGCGTTTTTAAAGTCCCCCTTTGGCAAAGGGGGATTTTGGCTTTTCCGGTAAATCCTGCGGCTCCCCAAAACTATTCCTTCGCCAAGATTATCCTATCCCCCGCCTGTAACCCCGCCAGCACTTCCACCTGCTCCCCCACCTGCCGCCCCAATTTCACCTGCCGCAGTTCGGAGGCCTCTTTCACCACCACCCGCACCATGGTGAGCTGGCCCACGGTGGAGACCGCCTCTTTGGGGATAAGAATGCCCCGGCCGGACCCCAGGGGCAGCGTCAGGCGGGCGAACATCCCCGGCACCAGGAGCGGGTTGGTGAGCCTGGCGGTGCGCACCTTGAAGGTGCGGCTGCCCGCGGCGCTGATGGGAAAAATTTCGGCCAGGGGGAGACTCGCCTCGAATTTCACCGCGGGCACGCTCACCTGGGCCGTCTCGCCCACCTTCACCTGTTCCCGGTAGCTGTCGTTGACTTCGCCCTCGATCTGGAGCAGGTCCGGGTTATAAAGCGCCACCAGCATTTGCCCGGGCTGGGCCAGGTCCCCCACCGCCACCTTGCGTTCGGCCACCACCCCGGCCTCCGGGGCCTTGACCACGGTATAGCCCTTCATCGTCGCGGCCTCGGAAACCTGCGCCTGGGCCGTTTTATAGCGGGCCTCTATGGCCCCGAACTCCTGGGGGCTGGCCGCGCCTTCCTTGAACAGGAACTGGTAACGTTTATAATCCGCCGCGGCCTGCGTCAATTGCGCCTGGGCCTGGTTCAGCCGGGCCTGGAATTCCGCCGCGGAGAGCGTCACCAAAGGGTCCCCCGGCTTGACCCGGCTACCGGCCTCCACCCAAATCTTAGCCACCCGGCCGGGGACCTGGGAAGACACCTGGGCCAGGCTTTTACTGATCACCGCGCCCAGGACCTCCAGGTCCCGGGGAATCTCGGTTTCCGTCACGATCAGGACCCGGCCTGGGGGCGGCGTGCCGGCCAGGGGCACCAGGCCGGGCGCAATCTTGCCGAAATGCAGGAGCCCCGCCAGCCAGACCATGAGCACGACGGCCCCCACCACCAGGACGCTCAAACCGATGATTTTCTTTTTATCTGCCATGTTTTCAGGTCCCGCCAAGGTCGATGGTAAGGACGGGTTTCAAACACGCCCCCACTCGTCAAACCCACCCAATCGCCGTAGGGGCGGACCTAAGTGTCCGCCCTTCTTTTGGACGCACACGCAGGTGCTTCCCTACGAGGATCGGTTGTTACTTCTTCTCGTGCTGCGCATTCTCCGCCACCGGCCCGGAGATGGTGCCCAGGGCCAGGTCCAGGCCCGCCTGGGCCAGGTAGGTGTCGAACAGGGCCGTCACCCGGCTCAGTTCGGCGTTTTTGGCCGCGTCTTCGGCGGTGAGCAAATCCACCAGAATCGTCAGACCCGTCTCGTACCGCAGGCGGATCAGCCTTAAACTTTCCCGGGCCTGGGCCACCGCGGTCTCAGCCACCCGCAGGCGCTCATGGGCCGTCTTCAGGGTGAGAATGGTCTCGGTCACCTGGTGGCGCACCCGGTCTTCCAGGTCCCGTTTCAGGTCCCGGGCCTGGGTCTCTTTGGCCCTGGTCTCTTTGACCCTGGCCAGGTCCGCCAGGCCGTTGAACAGGTTGAAATTGAGCAGCGCCATCACCGTGTAGCTGTCGGCGCTGGTGCCGAACAGCCGCCGCTGGTCTACGTCGTACTCCGCCACCACGTGCAGCCGGGGCAGGTAATTGTAGCGGGCCTTGCTGGATTCCTGCTGGGCCACCCGGGCCGTGAGCTCCAACTGCTTGAGGTCCGGGCGCTTTTCCTGGGCGGTGCGCTGCAGGTCGTCCAGCTTGGCCGGCACGGGGGCCGGCTCCGTGGGAGCCGGGGCCAGGGGCCGCGTCCCTGCCTCGGGTTGGCCCACCACCGTGGACAGGGCGCTGGCCGCGATCTTCACCTGGCTGGCCGCGGTCATCTCTTCCTGGGTAAGTTTGGCCAGGTGCACCTGGGCGGAGAGGACGTCGGCGTTGACCACCGTGCCGGCCTTAAACCGGGTTTGAGCAATTTTCAGGTGCTCTGCCGCGGTCTTGTGGGCCTGCTGCACCACGGAGAGCTTCGCCTGGGCCAATTGCAGCCCGAAATAGGCCTGCGTCACCTGGAACAACAACTGCTGCCGGGCACTGAGCACGTAAGCTGCGGCCATCTCCCGGCCCAACCTGGCCTGCTGGTAGCCCAGATAGGCCTCACCCGCCTGAAACAGGGGCTGGCGCATCACCAGGCCGGAGCGAAAGTCGCCGAAGGCATTGGGATTATTCAGGTTATTGAGAAGGAAGTCCTGGCCGGTGAAGACCCGTTGATTCAATTTATTCATGAAGACCTGGGTGGGATTATTGGAATAGTTGTAGGTCTCCTGGAAGTTCACCGTGGGCAGGAACCGGGCCCGGGCCTTGGCCAGGTCCGCCTCCGCGGTCTCCACGGTCATGCCCGCGGCCTTGAGCGCCGGGTTGTACTTCAGGGCCAGCAGCATGGCCTCCCCCAGGGTCAGGGGCGGGGCCGCGGCCGGGGCGCTGACGGCCCACAGGAGAGAAGATATCAACAAAGCTATGGTCTTAAGTCCCATAAAGCCCCATAGACGCATAATCTGTCGAATTATAGCTAACCCCGCTTCTGTCAACAATCTTCTTTTTGAGCATGTTATCATAAAATAAAGGGATCAATTTCAATTTAATTAATAAAATGAATGTGATAGAAAGAGGATAGATAAATAGTCTGAGAGCGCCTCAATGAAAGAAATTATCAGCGCAGGCCGGAATATGAGTATTGCCGTACCGGAAAAAATCCTTGAATTAATCGAACGTTTCCACCGTAATTTAGGGGCTTATCGACAAGCCGCCTATAATGAAACGCAGCTTCGCAGAGAGTTTTTGGATCCGTTTTTTAAAGCCTTGGGTTGGGATGTTGATAATGAACGGGGGTATGCCGAACCTTATAAAGATGTGGTCCACGAAGATGCCATCAAAATCGGCGGCCTTACCAAGGCCCCGGATTATAGTTTCCGCATCGGCGGGGCGCGCAAGTTTTTTGTCGAAGCCAAAAAGCCCGCCATAAATATCAAAGAAGACTCAGCTTCAGCCTACCAATTGCGGCGCTATGCCTGGAGCGCCAAACTACCTCTTAGCATCCTCACTAATTTCGACTACCTCGCAGTCTATGATTGCCGGATTAAGCCGGAAAAGACCGACAAGGCCTCAAATTCTCGGATTTTCTTGCTGGAATACCCAGATTATCAGGACCGCTGGGCCGACTTTGCCGGCATTTTTTCCCGGGAAGCCGTCCTCAAGGGATCATTTGACAAATACGCCGAGTCCAAGAAAGCCAAGAAAGGCACCGCCGAAGTCGATGCCGCTTTTTTGGGGGAGATTGAACGCTGGCGGGAGTTACTGGCAAAAAATATCGCCCTCAGAAATCCCGCCTTAACCCAGCGCCACCTTAACTATGCCGTCCAGGTCACTATTGACCGCATCATTTTCCTGCGCATCTGTGAAGACCGGGGCATGGAACCTTATGGCGCTCTGATGGCCCTGCAAAATGGCAATCAGATTTATCAGCGCCTCTTTCATCTGTTTCGTCGGGCCGATGACCGCTATAATTCCGGTCTTTTCCATTTCCGCGCCGAAAGAGGCCAGTCATCGTCCGTCGACAGCCTCACTCCTAATCTATCCATAGACGATAAAGTTTTGAAGGATGTCTTTAAAAATCTTTACTACCCCGACAGCCCCTACGAATTTTCGGTGTTGCCCGCGGATATCCTCGGTCAGGTCTATGAGCAATTCTTGGGGAAAGTGATCCGCCTGACTGCCGGCCACCAGGCCAGGGTGGATTATAAACCCGAGGTCAGAAAGGCGGGCGGCGTTTATTATACACCCACCTATATCGTGGACTATATTGTCCGCCAGACCGTGGGCCATTGGCTGGAAGGGAAAAAACCCGGCCCCCGCGGCGCCGCGGGCCAACTAAAAATCCTTGACCCGGCCTGCGGCTCCGGTTCATTTCTCCTGGGCGCTTATCAATACTTGCTTGATTGGCACCTCAATGCTTATCTTCAAAACGATCCCGCCCGGTGGGCGAGGGGGCGAAATCCCCGCCTCTACCAGGCCGCCGGCGGCGGCTGGAAATTGACTATCACCGAACGCAAACGCATCCTCTTGGACCATATCTTCGGCGTTGACATCGACTCCCAGGCCGTGGAAGTTACCAAATTATCTTTGCTCCTCAAAGTCTTGGAAGGCGAGAATGACCAGTCGGTGAAGGGCCAACTGACGTTAAATCAGCGGGCCTTGCCGGACCTCGGGCAGAACATCAAGTGCGGCAACAGCCTCATCGGCCCGGATTTCTATCATGGCCGCCAGATGACCTTGCTGGATGACGAGGAGACTTATCGGGTCAACGCCTTTGACTGGCAGGCCGAATTCCCCGAGATCATGGCCTCAGGTGGATTTAAAGTGGTAATCGGCAATCCGCCTTATGATGTATTGGAAAAAGAGCGTGGAGAGAGTTCATGGCCACATACTGCACTTAGCGATTATGTAAAAATAAATTTTGAATATCAGCCTGCAATGGGTGGTAAGTTAAATCTTTACCGATTTTTCTTAATCAGGTCCATTTCTATTCTTCAAAATGATGGCAACTTTGGTATGATCGTACCTTTATCTATTTTAGCCGATATCAGTTGCGTACGGAGTCGCAAATACTTGATAACTTCACTCACTCATATGATAGCAGATTGCTTTCCCCAAAAAGACAACGCTAACAAGAGAGTCTTTTATGGTGCAAAACTATCGACTGTTATTATTTCTGGAATTAAAAGTATGATTCTTAATGAGATGACTGAAATAAATATAAAAGTTTATCCTTGGAATAGTTTCGATGATAATCCTCGCGAGAATACCGTTACCTTGAAAGAATTATATCAAATTGATCCAATAAATATTCCGATACCATTGGTAGATAATAATAATTGGAAACTTTGTCTTAAAATACATTCTGCACCTAATGTTAATCGACTCGGTGAAGTTATTGATTTTACAATTAGAAGAGGTGAAATTAATCAGACTATTTTTAGAGATTATATTACTGACAACATAAATGATATACGCTTGTTAAAAGGAGTTGAGGTTGGACGTTACATTATAAGAGAAAAATTAAGCCAGAGTCATAGAGAATATTTTAATGAAGAGGATTTTTTAAAAAAAGAATCAGCAAGAGGATCAGTAAAACATCAGAGAATCGCAACCCAAAGAATAACAGGAGTTGATGAATATTTAAGAATTGTCGCAACATTAATAAAGCCAGTTACGTATTTTGCAGATTCTACTAATTCTATTTCTATTAATGATCATAGCGAATACAAATTAGAATATTTACTTGGTATATTTAATTCCTCTCTGTTTCAATGGCGATTTAAAGTGCACAAGCACTAATAACAATGTTGGCACGAACGAACTAAAATCAATGCCATTCCGTTTTATTAATTTTAATGACCCTGAGGACAAATCCCGCCATGACCGCATGGTAGCCATGGTGGAACGTATGCTGGTCCGGAACCAGGAGTTGGCCGCGGCCCAAACCTCCCAGGAAGAGGTGGTGCTGGAACGGCAAATCGCAGCCACCAACCGCCTGATCGACCAACTGGTTTATGAACTGTATAATCTGACCGCTGAGGAAATCAAGCTGGTGGAGGGCATATGACCAATTACTATGGGAGTTTGGACGTTCATCCCTTTTCGCCTCTTCGCCCTTTCCCCTTTTCGCCCCGGAGTTTTAGCCATGCGGACTTTTCAGGAGATTAAGGACAACTACCGGTTCTCCGAACCGGACATCGAGATTTTAAAAGGCCTGTTACCCGTGGTGGAACCCCACGTGGAGCGGGTGGTTGACGATTTTTACAACCTGTTTCTGCAAATTCCCGACGCCGCCAAGTACCTGAAAGATGACGCCCTGATCGCCCGGCTGAAGGGTATGCACCGCCTCTGGCTGCTGGCCCTGTTCCAGGGCCCTTATGATGAGCGCTATTTCCAGCGTCTGCAGCGCATCGGCCAGGCCCACGTGCGCATCAATCTGTCGGCCCATTTCGTCTACGTCGGCATGAACCTGATCCGTCAGCACCTCCACCAGATCATCGAAACCGAGGTGGACCCCCGGCAGCGGGAAGGAGCGTTAAGGGCGCTGGAAAAGATCCTGGACCTGAACCTGGACATCATCGCCCGGACTTACCACGAAGAAGAGCTTCGCCGCGTCTTCCTCTCGCATAAGCTGGACTCCCTCCTCATCCGGTTTTCCCAACGCTTCACCTTCGGCCTCAACATCCTGCTGGTGGTGGGCCTGCTGGGCCTGTCCCTGGGCGCGGTGGGCCTCGTGGTGCAGGACATAATTCATGTTGTCCAGGGGAATCTCTCCCAGGGCCTGGTGAGCGCCATGGGCTCCGTATTGATCCTGTGGGTGGTCATCGAATTGCTGGATATGGAGATCGACCGCCTCCGGGGCGGCGCCTTCAAGCTCCAACTCTTTGTGGGATTGGCCCTGGTGGCTTTTATCCGGAAAGTCCTGGTGGCCTCCCTGACGAGCCACGACCTCTGGACCGAAGCCCTTTTCCTGGCCGGCATCCTGGTATGCGGCGTGATTTTCTGGCTGGTATCCCGGGCCGAGGCGGGCAAGGCGTAAGTCCGTAGTGGCACACCTGCGTGGGCGCCCTAAACCAACGACGGACACCTAGATCAGGCCCGCCGCTCAATAAGCCGACACCAGCCAGGTATCGGCAATAAGCTTATAAAGCTTGACGTCCAGGGGGGCTCGGGGCCGGATTTCCTGCCCGAATTCCAGATATGCCCGTTGGCTGCCGTAAGGCTGCCAATCCGGTAAGCCGGCGCTCTGGGGCCGGTGGGTTTTGGCAAAATTGGTCCAATAGGCCATGACCTGGTCGGAAAAACGCCAATCGCTAGGGCCGAAGCCCAGGAGTATTTTGGTAAAGCCGAAGACCGAGAACAATTCGGTGCCGTGCGCCACCCCCAGCTTATGAGCGGAGAGCTGCTTCTGGCCCGTGTCCTCCGCCAGCACCTGCGCGGCCCACTTGGGAGCCCGGCGGGTGAACCGGTAGAACCAGGCCGGCTGCCGGCTGTATGCGGCCGTGGCGGCCAGGTAGTCGGCCCAGGCGCCGAACCACTTGGCCGAGAGCAGTTGTTTCAGACGAGGCCACAAATCCGCACTTGATCTCACCGGCAAGAGCCGCTCAACTTCTGCCGCCTTCTCCCCGAACATCGCTTTCAAGGACCGCTGGTAATCCGCCGGGCTGGCAAATTGCGGCATTATCAGGGGCAGGAAGATGGTGCTTTCATCCGCGGTGACGCCGGTGATCAACGGCACCGGCTGCCGGCGGCCCTGCCCGAACAGCCTGACCGGATGAGCGGGGATAACCGTGCCGTCCACGGTGGGGACCCACACCAGCTTGAGGACTTCCACCCCCAGGTCTGTCTCGAGCCCGGCCGCTGCGGCGTTAAGCTTGGCCCATGGGACCTGGCGCAAGTTCGACAACATATCCCGCGCCCGGTCCAGGCCCAACTCCTGGACGAGCCGCAGGCCCACCGTTTCCGCCGGCGCCACCCCCAACTGCTCCTGCCGCAGGGGGCGCAGCATGCCCACCATGGCCGGACTTTGGGCAATGGCCGCGTGGAACAGCCCTTTAGCCAGGGGATTGACCATCAGCAGGCAGACACTTGCCGCGCCGGCCGATTGGCCGAAGATGGTGACGTTCCCCGGATCGCCGCCGAATTTGGCAATATTGCGCCGGACCCAGTCCAGGGCCGCCACCTGGTCCAGCAGCCCGTAATTGCCGGAGACCCGGTCGGGCGACTCGGCGGACAGGAGCGGATGGGCCAGAAACCCGAGGACCCCGAGGCGATAATTGCAGGTGACCACCACTACCCCATGGCCGGCCAGAGGGGCGCCGTCATAGAGTTCATCGGAGCCGCTGCCGGAAATAAAGGCCCCGCCGTGGAACCAGACCATCACCGGCAGCCGCTCGCCATCCCTCTTGGCCGGGGTCCAGACATTGAGGAAAAGGCAGTCTTCGCTCATGGGGCCGGAGTAGTGCGGCTGAGGGCACACCGGCCCAAAGGCGTCGCAGCGCCGGGGCTCGGTCCAGGGAGCCACCGGCTGCGGCGGTTTCCAGCGCCCGGCCCCGACGGGCGGCGCGGCAAAAGGAATGCCCCGGTACACCCCGTCCCGGCGTGGCACGATGGGGCCGCTGTCGAGCCGGATTACCGGCTCAGCGCCGGAAGACCAGGGTCGTTTCCCGTCCTCGCAGCCGCTGCCCAGCAAGAGCGTGGCCAGCAGGAGGATAGCGGTCGATTTCAGGATCCTAATCATGACGCCATAGCTTCGGGAGAAGCTACTCCTTACCCCTGGGCAAGAGCAACTTCAATCAACTCGGACGCCGCCACCTGCGCCGGGAAGGTGCAGTGGGGCGCCAGCAGATGAAAGAATTCCGCGGCATCGAAAGCCAATTCGGGGGCGATAACCCCTTTGGCGGCTACCTTGCCCTGGAGCACCAGGCGGGCCCCCAGGGCCAGCGGAATGCCGGTGGTCCTGGCCATCCCCGGGGGGATGGCCTTGATGGAGGCTGCCGCCGCGGTGGGCCGGCCGGCCTTGGTGCCTCTGGCGATCGCGAAGAATAGAGGCAGGCGGAGCCGATCAACCGGATGTTCCAGCTCGGCGCACCCCTGACCCGAACTCTCCACCAGGAGCTTCCCGGCCTCTTCCAGACTCAGGCCCGCCTCGATCTGCTGGGCCAGGCTCCTAAAATCCCCGATGAACGAACCGGGCATGACCATCACGCAAAAGGAGCGCGGCAAATCCGGATAAGAATAGTGAAAAGATACCGGTTCCGGGTGCCCGACGGTGTAAACGGTCCGCCGGCCCCGGCCGGGATAGTCGAGGCTCACGTCCAGCAGCGGCTTCTTTTCCACCAATCTGCCCCCGTCACATTCCAGAATCATCCCGGAGCACTGCTGCATCCAGTGGACGATGGCCGCGGAATAGGACAGCCTGTCATCATCGTCACCGCCGCACTTTTCTTCGATATTCCACCCTGCGATCAATTCCTCCACTTCGTCCAGTTCGGCCCGGGCCCGCGCCGCCAGCAGGCTGGTGAGGCCCGGACTGGCCCCTAACCCGACAATGGCGGTAATCCCGGCCTTCTCCGCCTGAGCCCGATATTCGTGCATCGCCCTGGTGGGCTCGGGATCGTCGCAGATATCCAGATAATCGACTCCCGCGGCAATCGCCGCCTTTAACACCGGCACGCCGAACCGGAAAAACGGCCCGACACAGTTCATCACTAAATCGGCGCCCCGCATAGCAGAGATCAGCTCAGTGGGATTGGTCACATCAATGCCGGCCGCCCGGGCTTTGCCGCCGCACGCGGCAGCCACCCGTTGGGCCGCCTCCAGGTTAAGGTCCGCAATAATCAAGCCCTCCACCTCAGGAAAAGCTGCTGCCATGGCGGCGGCCTGAGCTCCCATGGCGCCGGCGCCCAGTGCTAAAACTCTCTTTGTGGCCATTTTTCTCCCCTCAAACCTCGATAAGAACCGGTGAGGCTAAGATGCGCCCACCGGTTTCAAGACGAAAGTATACCGCGGTATCGGTTCACATCCCTAAAAAGTTGAAGCTTAATGAGCCCGGGTGCCGGTGTCTGAAATTGCCCCAGCGCGCCAGGGCCGCCGGCTAATCGCCGTCTTTGGTAGGTTCCGGGGTTCCCGAAATCTCCGGGGTTGCCGGAGCGGCAGGGGCGGCGGGCGGGGTAGGGGGTGAAAACTCCTCCCCTACTTCCGGGGTGTCGGTGAAGCGATGCGGCAGCCGGATGGTCACCGTGGTGCCCTGACCCACCCGGCTGTCCAGGGTGATGATTCCCCGGTGCTCATCCACGATCTGGCGCACGAAGACCATGCCCAGGCCGGTGCCGCCGATCTTGGTGGTATAAAACGGCACAAAGACTTTTTCCACCACGTCCTGGGGCATGCCCCGGCCCGTATCGTGAATGATCAGTACGGCAAACTTGGTCTCCATGGCGGTGCGCACCAGTATGGTGCCCCCCGGCCGGGTGGCCTCCACCGCGTTGCGCACCAGATGGGACAGGGCTACCTTCAGCAGGTGCTTATTGAAGCGCCCCGCCAGCGGCTCGGGGCAAATTTCCGTCACCAGGGAGATGCGTTTGGCCTTGAGTTCCGGTAGCAGCAGCTCCAGGGTGCTCCGCACGATGGCGTTCAGGTCTTCCTGGGCAAAGAACGACGTCTTCCGCTGAGCCAGCATCTCAAAGCGCTCCACCATCTGTTCGATGCGCCGCGCTTCTTCGGCGATGGCGGTGGCCCAGGCCCGGCTGGGGTCGTCTTCGTCCGTCTTCCTGAGCAGGCGATGGCTGAAACCGCCGATGACGTGCAGGGGGTTGCGGATGCCGTGGGCCATGCCCAAGGCCATCTCCGACATGGTGCGTTCCATCACCAGGGCTTCCATTTCCCGGTTGAGAGCCAGGATCTCGTGGCTGGTTTCTTCCAGATGGTGGTGATCCTCCTCCATGCGGCGGTACATCCGCTGAATCCGATGGAAAAAGAGAGTGATAGACGCGATGACGACGTAAATCACCGTGTCGAAGCCGCCGAAAATCCGCTGCGCCAGCGCCAGGTTGGGAAGATCCCAGTAAGTGATGAGATCATGCATGGCATGGGAAATCATGTGGGTGACGGAAAAAATCAAAAAGACGATGGCGAGCCAGTTGAGGAACAGCCACAAGGCATTTTCCGGGTCCCGAGCCACCAGTCGTTGGCTCAGGCGCAGGGAAAGGATGTTCAAAATGAGGACGATCAGGGCGCACAGGTATTCCAGGATCCAGAGGGGAGCAAGGGGCAGGGCAATCATCTACTCGGCTCCCGGCTTTTGGACCAGAGCCCTCAGCCCCAGATAGAACAGGAGGAAGGCCGGCACTAATAAGATGAAGTGATCGATCTTGGTGATATAAACCAGCCAGGCCTGGAAATCATACATGAGGAGCTGCCGGCCCCAGCCCTGGCCCATGATCACGGGATTCTCCATGGTCCAGTCGGCCCAGTGGCCGATAAACGCGTCCAGGTTCCAGAAGGCTAAAATCGCCCAGGCCCAGACCAGGAGCCGAAAGCCGCGGAACTTCTCGAGACCGGCATGAAAAATTTCATGGATAAAAAAGAGCATGGCAAAGGCAAAGAACAGGTGCGCAATCTCGTGGACATAGGAGCCTTCCGTGCCGAATTGGTACCAGGTGACCCATTGGGCCTGCACATACCTCGGGGAGAGGAGGACGAGGACGAAAACCGCGGGGCAGACCTGAGATAACCGACGCCTCATGGGATGGGCCTCACTTGTTGATATTGTGCGCATCTTCGGCAGAATTGTCAATCAAGGTCTATGAATATTTGGGCCTCCGGGCGCCTGGAGGCAGGTGGGGAAGCTCCGGAGCGAAAGCTGCGGGCCTTTACGCCTGATACCCCAGGACCCGGAGGGCCTTGGGGTCCTTGCGCCAGTTCTTCCAGACCTTGACCCACAGTTCCAGGAACACCCTGGCTCCCAGGAGGGGCTCGATTTCGGCCCGGGCCTCCGCTCCGATGGTTTTCAGCATGTGTCCCTGCTTGCCGATCAGGATGCCTTTCTGGGAGTCCCGCTCCACAAAAATGACCGCCCGGATCTTGATCAACTGCGGGCGGCGGCTTTCATCGAACTCCTCAATCTGCACCGCCACCGCATGAGGGATCTCTTCGCTGGTGTGGTGGAGCACCCGTTCCCGGATGAGCTCGCCCACCAGGAAGCGTTCGGTGGAATCGGTCTCCTGGTCCGGAGGGTAGAGCGGCCCCGACGCCGGCAGGAATTTGAGAATCTCGGCCACCAACGCCTCGACGCCGTCCCCCTGCAAGCCGCTGATGGGGATAATGGCCGAGGCGGGGAACAGCTCATGGTAAGCGCTGATGAGAGGCAGGAGCTGGGGCTTGGACACGGAGTCGATCTTGTTGATGGCCACGATCAGGGGACGGTGCAACTGGCGCAGGTGGGGCAGCAGGACCTTGTCGTCCGAGGCCGGGCGCCGGGGTTCCACCAGCCACACCACCACGTCGGCTTCCGAAAGCGCCGTCAGGGCCGCCTGGACCAGCGTAGCGTTCAGAGCCCCCCGGGGATCAAGCATGCCGGGCGTATCCAGAAACAGGAGTTGGGCCGCGGGCCGGTTGACGATGCCCAGCAGGCGGTGCCGGGTGGTCTGGGGTTTGGGCGAAGTGATGGCCAGCTTCTCTCCCACCAGCCGGTTCAGGAGGGTGGACTTGCCGACGTTGGGGACGCCGATGATGGCGATATAGCCGCATTTGAAGTCTTCAGGCATGCTTAATTATACAGCAATAAGTCCCCCTCTTTCAAATAAGTATCCGTGGAGTGGGGATATTTTAGGTCATCCCTGGAGTTCTGAGATAATTCGGGGCCCTGGCGGGGCCCCATCCCCGGGGGCTAGCTTTTCACTCTGCCGCGGCTTTGTCGTCGTCCGCCTCGGAATCAGGACGGCCCCTTCTCTCGCTTAAACTCTGCATAATTACAAAGAAAACCGGCACAAAAGGGATGGCCAGGAGGGTGGAGGACAGCATGCCGCCGAAGACCACCGTCCCGATGGCCCGCTGGCTGGCCGCGCCGGCGCCGCCGGCGTACAGTAAAGGCGTTACCCCCAGAATGAAGGCAAACGAGGTCATGATGATGGGGCGGAAGCGGCGCCGCGTCGCTTCCACTGCGGCCTCGGTGATGGACAGGCCCTGGGCGTGCAGGTCCCGGGCGAATTCCACAATGAGGATCGCGTTCTTGCTGGCCAGGGCGATCATCAGGACTAGTCCTACCTGGGTGTAGAGATCATTTTCCAGGCCCCGGATAATCAGGGCCAGGAGCACCCCCACCATGGCCATCGGCACTACCAGGATGACCGCGGCAGGGCTTGTCCAGCTTTCGTACAGCGCGGCCAGCACCATGAATACCAGGGTGATGGAGAGGGCATAGATGAAGTAGGGGGTGAGGCCGATCTGCTTTTCCTGGTAGGCCGTCGCCGTCCAGTCATAGGCCATGCCCTGGGGGAGGGTGTTGGCCGCCACCTGCTCCATCAGGCTCAGGGCTTGGCCCGAGCTGAAGCCCGGCGCGGCGATCCCGATAATCGGGGCCGCGGGATAGAGATTATAGCGCGTGACCAATTCTGAGCCCAGGGTGTGGTTGACGCTCATGAAGGTGGAGAGGGGCACCATTTCGCCAATAGTGTTGCGCACATAGAGGTTCTCAATATCATCGGCATGCAGGCGGTAGGGCGCGTCGGCCTGAACATAAACCTGGAAAACCTGGTTGAATTTATTGAAGAGATTGACAAATGTGGAGCCGAGATAAGCTTGCAGGGTGTCAAACACACTGATCATGGGAACTTGCAGCGACTGGGCCTTGGTCCGGTCAATATCCAGGTGAAGCTGAGGGCTTAAGGCGCTAAAAGTCGTGTTCAAGTTGCGCAAGCCGGACTGGGAGCCCGCAGCCTGCATAACTTCCATAACGGTTTTTTGGAGTTGCTCCAGGCCCAGACTTTCTTGGTCCTCTACCATCATCTGAAAGCCGCCCGACTGGCCCAGTCCCCGGATGGGCGGAGGCACTATGACAAAAATCTCGGCGTCCTCCACTTTGGCCACCTGCCCCCGGAGATTGGCGAGAATATTATCCTGGCTCAGGGCGGCGCCACGCTTGCTCCAATCATCATAAACAATGAACGTGGTGCTGATGTTAGACACATTGGCGGCATCCAGCAGCGAATAGCCGCCGAAGGTTACCCAGGCCGCAATGCCCTTGGTCTTTTTGATGATCCCGCTGAGCTGGTGTACCACTGCCCGGACCCGGGGCTGGGACGCGCCCTCCGGCAGTTTGGAGATCACCACGGCATAACCCTGGTCGTCATTGGGGAGAAAGCCGGTGGGATGCTGCACGAACCCCAAAGCGCTGATGGCGATAATGACGATAAAAACCAGAAGTGAAATCCGGGGGCGTTGCACCATCCGCGCCACCAGACCCACATAAGCGCCCTCCACGGATTGATAAACTTTATTGAAGCCCCGGTAAAACGGATTGCGTTTACCCTTTTTGGGGGGACGCAGCCACATGGCGCACTGGGCCGGTTTGAGGGTGAGGGCGTTCAGGCCGCTGATGATCGCGGTGGCTGCGATCACCAGGGCGAATTGCCGGAAGAGCTGGCCGGTGATGCCGGGGAGAAAGGCGGCCGGCAGGAAGACCGCGGTGAGGATCAGAGTAATGCCCAGGACCGGACCGGTAATCTCCCGCATGGCCTTGATCGTCGCCTCTTTAGGCGGCAGGCCCTGCTCGATATGATAGGAGGAGTTTTCCACGATGACGATGGCGTCATCCACGACGATGCCGATGGCCAGGATCAGGGCGAACAGCGTCATCAGGTTGATACTGAAACCCAGCATGAGCATGGCCGCAAACGCGCCGATGATGGTCACCGGCACGGTGGTCGCGGGCACCAGAGTGGCCCGCCAATTTTGCAGAAACACCATGACCACGATAAGTACCAGGATGCCGGCCAGGAATAAGGTTTTATAGACGTCGCGAATGGTGGCTTCCACAAACTTCGTGGTGTCGTAATGGGTCTCATAGGTCAAGCCCGGCGGGAATTTCTTGCTCATTTTCGCCATGGCCTGTTTAATCTCTTTGGCGACGGTCAGGGCATTGGCCCCGGGCAGGAGAAAAATCGGGATGTCCGCGGACGGATGACCGTTGACCTCGGCAAAACTGCTGTAGCTCTGTTGGCTCAGCTCCACCCGGGCGACATCCTTGATCCGCACGATTTGCGCCGCTTCCGAACCCCGGGGGCTCTTGATAATGATGTTTTCGAATTGCGAGACGTCGGACAGGCGGCCCAGGGCGGTGACGGTAAATTGAAAGACCTGATCGGGCGGCACCGGCGGGCCGCCCATCTGCCCGGCCACCACTTGCACGTTCTGGCCCTGGATGGCGGTCACGACGTCCAGAGTCGTCAGGCTGTAATCCTGGAGTTTCTTGGGGTCCATCCAGACCCGCATGCTGTAGGGGCCGGCGCCTTTGACAATGACCTGGCCGACCCCTTTGAGACGGGCCAGGGGATTTTCCAGATTGATGACCGCGTAATTGGAGAGAAAGGTCTCGTCATAGCGATCATCTTTTGAGGCAATGCTGACCACCAGGACGATATCGGTGGAGACCTTTCTGACCGTGATCCCCTGGTTGGCGACGCCCGCGGGCAGTTGCGCCAGGGCGCTGTTTACATAGTTTTGCACCAGGGCCAGAGAAGTATTGATGTCGGTGCCCACGTCAAAGGTGACGGTTAAGCTGTAGCTTCCATCGCTGGAACTGGTGGAAGACATATAGATGGCGCCCTCCACCCCGTTGACCGCCTGTTCGATGGGGACCCCCACGGTGGCCGCCACCACCTCGGCGCTGGCCCCGGGATAGCGGGTGGTGACGCTGATAGTGGGGGGCACGATGGGGGGATACTGCGACACCGGCAAAATGTAAAAACACACCAGGCCCAAAATAATGGTGACCATGGCGATGACATTGGCGAAAATAGGCCTCTCGATGAAGAACTCGGAGATCATGGGATGGCTTTCCCTGGCTGGTTACCCGCGGGCTGGGGACTGGTTTTTGTCGCCTCCTCCGGTCCAGGTTTCCGGATGGGAGTTACTTTCTTCCCAGGGAAGGCCCGTATTTGCCCCTGGATAATGACCCATTCGTCCCCGGTCAAGCCTGCCTGGATCACCCGGCTACTGTCCACCCGCACCCCCAATTTGACCGAACGGTGCTGTACCACGTTATTCTCATTGACTAACAGGACATAGGGACCCAACTGGTCGTAGGCCAGGGCGACTTCCGGCACCACCAGCGCGGTCTTCTCCGTCCCCACGATGGGAACCCGTACCCGGGCGAAGGCCCCTGGCAGGATTTTACCGTCCGGATTGGGGAAGATGCCCCGCAGCAGCAAGGTGCCGGTGGTGGGAGTGAGACTGATGGACGCGAAATCAAAGCGGCCCTTATGGGGATATTCCGTTTCATTGGCGAGGCCCAGGGATAACGGTATGTTGAGCTGTTGGGCCTGCGCCGGCGAGAGGCCCGTCAGGCCCGTGACCCGCAGCAGATCCCGCTCGTTCATGGTGAAGTAAACATAGAGGGGGTCAATCTGATTGACCGTGGCCAGGAGAGTAAATTCTCCCGCGCCCACCAGGTTGCCGACGTCCACCAGGTGCCGCCCGATGCGGCCGTCGAAGGGCGCGGTCACCTGGGTATAGTCCAGATTCAACTGGGCCAGTTTCTGAGCCGCCTGGGCGGCCAACATCCCGGCTCGAAAAGCGTCCCGTTGGAACTTCCAGTTGTCCAGGTCCAACTGGGCGGCTGCTTTCTGTTGCACTAACCTGGTATAACGCGCGGTCTCGATGACCGCGTGATCGTAATTGGCTTTTTGTTGTAAAACTTGCGCCTCTGCCTGCTGCAACTGGTCTTGATAGGTATTCTGCTGAATGAGGAACAGCAACTGGCCCTTTTTCACCAGGTCGCCGTCTTTAAACAGGATTTTTTCTAAAAAGCCCTGCACCCGGGCCTTGAGTTGCACGGTTTTAATCGCCTGGGTGTTGCCGGTGAAGGTCAGGTAATCCACCACCGGCTGGCGGCTGGGCTGAGCTGCCACGACTCGGGGCGGCGGCGGCGGGGCATAGACGTTCCTGTCGCCGCAAGCCAGGATGGCCGCGGCCAATACCCCGCCCAGCACGGCCCAACCCGCCGGTTTCCTCATGATGCCTGACCTTGTTCGATTACCTGGCATGGGGCCTCCAGTTCAATGGGCGCAGGGCGTCAATTGCCCACCTGCAGCACGATCTTGCCCCGCACATGCCCGGCCTGGCTCAGTTCGTGGGCCCGGGCCGCTTCCGCCAGCGGCAGCACCGCGGTGACCGCGGGTTTTAAGTCGCCGGCGTCGATCAGGGCGGCAATTTGGATGAGTTGGGCGGCGTCGGCGTGAACGCTGACCCCCTGGCCGCGCACCTCGTGTTCACGGGCGGCGACAGGAGAAGAAATTCCCAGGGTGGCGACGAGAATTCCACCTTTTTTCAAGACTTTCCAGGAGCGCTGCTGGGTATCCCCGCCCATCGTATCCAGCACCACGTCCACCTCGCCCACCGCCTCTTCAAACCGCGTGCTGCGATAGTCGATCACTTCATCCGCGCCCAGTTCCCGCAAGAAGCTGGCATTGCCCGCGGAGGCCGTGCCGATCACCTTGGCCCCCTTCCATTTGGCCAACTGGACTGCAAAGTGTCCCACCCCGCCGGCTGCGGCATGGATGAGCACGGTGTGCCAGGGGGCCAGGCCCGCTACCTCAAACAGTGCTTGCCAGGCGGTCAGCGCCGCCAGGGGTACGGCCGCGGCTTGGATATGGTCGATTGACCGAGGCTTGCGCGCCAGCTCCCCGGTCCGGGCCGCCACATACTCGGCATAAGCGCCCTGGCGGTTAAAGTCCAACATGCCGTAGACCGCCTCGCCGGTCTTGAAAGCGGTAACCTCAGGGCCGACTGCTTCGACCACCCCAGAGACATCCCAGCCCGGAATCAGAGGGAGCCGGTGCGGCAGCCACTCTTTGAGATGGCCGGCCCGCACTTTCCAATCAAGGGGGTTGACGCCGGCGGCGTGGACCCGAAGCAGCACTTCGCCCGCGCCTGCCTGCGGCCGGGGCGCCTCCTCCAGGACCAGCACCTCAGGGGCGCCATAGGAGTGAAACCGGACTGCCTGCATCTTGGCCATGTACGCTCCCTCGAAAATCAGGATCGCCTTCAGAATCCGCTGCTTCCCTGAGGCGCTTTCGGATCGGCATAAGTGGCTGGGATAGCCCGCTTATTGAGGTAGGATGCTAATGTTGAAAAAGATAATCATTGTGTTAAGGGTTTCAACCAAAGGCGAAAAATTAATCAACAGGTTGTAAATTAACTGATGGCATCGGCGCTTGAATATTCCAGGGATCTCGAACTTGACAAGAAAAAGGAGCGTATCTACCTTATCAGCAAGGTTTACCAAGAAATTCCCCCTGGGTAGTTTTGATTTTCTTTCTGTCCCGCGTAAACCCCCATTTCCCCGTTTGGCAAGGATCAAAACATGGATCGTCGCAAGTTTATTAAGGACCTCACCGCTCTGGGAGTGGCCGCAGGTGTGGCGCGGCTTGCCGGGGTGGTGCCCCAAAGCTGGGCGGCCCCGGCCCCAGGCCAGATCCCGTATCGGCAGTTGGGCAGCACGGGTGAGAAGGTCTCCATGGTTGGTCTGGGCGGCTTTCACCTCGGCCGGCCGGAGGAGCTCGAGGCCATCCGCATCGTCCGCACCGCCATCGACCACGGCATTAATTTCATGGACAACTCTTGGGATTACAACGCCGGCGCCAGCGAAATCCGCATGGGCAAAGCCTTGAGAGACGGCTACCGCCAAAAGGTCTTCCTCATGACCAAAATCGATGGGCGCACCGGGGAGTCCGCCACTAAACAACTTGATGAGTCCCTCAAGCGCCTCCAAACGGACACCATCGATCTGCTGCAATTCCATGAAATCATTCGCCTGACCGACCCTGAGCGCATCTTTGCCCCGAAAGGGGCCTACGAGGCCATGCTGGTCGCCAAAAAAGCCGGGAAAATCCGCTACCTCGGCTTCACCGGGCACAAGAGCCCCGCCATCCACCTGAAGATGCTGGAACTCTGCTTCGCCCACAACTTCACCCCGGCCACCGTACAAATGCCGTTGAACCTCATGGACGCGCACTACGACAGCTTCCAAAAGCAGGTGCTGCCCGTGCTCGTGCAACACGGCATCGGGCCCCTGGCCATGAAATCCATGGGAGACCACATCCTTCTGGAGAGCCAGACCGTCACCCCCATGGAATGCCTGCACTATGACCTGAACCTGCCGGTGGCCGTGGTGATTACCGGCTGCGACTCCATGCCCATTTTGGAGCAGGCCCTGACTGCCGCCCGCACCTTCCGGCCCCTGAGCGCCGATGAGGTCGCGGCCCTGTTGGCCAAGACCGCCAACGCCGCGGCGCAGGGCAAATATGAACTTTACAAAACCTCGGATCATTTCGACAGCACGGCTCGCAATCCCCAGTGGCTGGGTTAAAGGGCCGGCAAGAGGAGAACCAGCATGAGTAAAGTGGCGGTCGTGATTACCGACATGTTCGAAGATTCGGAATATGCCCAGCCGGCGGCAGCCTTTAAGAAAGCCGGCCACGAACTGACTCATATCGGTTTGCAGGGCGGAGTAACCGTGAAGGGCAAGAAAGAAGGCACGCCGGTGAAGGTCGACAAGACCGCACAGGAGGTCAGGGTAGGGGACTTCGACGCCCTCTTAATTCCCGGTGGTTATTCGCCGGATAAATTGCGGGTCGATGAGCAGGTGGTGCGGTTTGTCAAAGAGTTCGTAGACAGCGGCAAACCGGTGTGCCTGATCTGCCACGCCCCGCAACTGCTCATCACTGCTCAGGTGCTCAAAGGGCGCAAGATTACGGGTTGGAAGTCCCTGGTCCAGGATATCAAAAATGCGGGGGCCGAATTTATTGATCAGGAGGTCGTCGAGGACGGCAACCTGATTTCCAGCCGCAGCCCCGCCGATCTCCCGGCGTTCATCCGGGCCTGCGCCCAGAAATTGAAATAAACCCGGACTGATCCGGTCTGGGAACACCAAAAGGCCCTTCCCAAGTCAGGAAGGGCCGATAAACAGCAATTTTTCTCCAGGCTGCCCCGGGTTGGGACGCCGCCGGGGCGCGCCTTGCGCCCCGGCTCAAGACACGCAGATCTTCAAGCTGCGCTCTAAGTTATCCTCCGGCCAGAGTCGGCTGTTTATCAGAAAATCCTTGATTTCTTCCGGAGTTATGGCCGGTTCTATACTGGAGTTATGCGGGCGGTCCGGTTGAATGGGGCTAACCCCTGGATAGGTATGGTCAATTCCTTTATAAATGCGTTGGCCCAAGGCCGGCAGCACCACGAACAGATCCTCAAGCTCCAGGGTTCGCCTCACTTCTTCCTGGCTGACCAGCTCTTCATACATCTTCTCTCCCGGCCGGAGACCGACGATCTTGATCGGAATTGCGGCCGGGTTATGCCCGTAATAAGGGGCATATAATGCAATCATCACCTGAGCCAGGTCCATAATGTTGATAACCTTCATCTTGGTGACGAAGACCTCCCCTCCCCGGGCCAGGACGGCCCCCTCCATCACCAGTTGGGCCGCCCGTTCCAGCGACATAATGAACCGGGTCATGCCCGGATCGGTCACGGTCACCGGTCCTCCACTTTTAATCTGATCGTGGAAAACGGAGAAGACCGAACCCCGGGAACCGATGATATTACCAAAGCGCACACTGCAGAAGCGCCGCATTCTGTTGTGGTTAACCACATTGGCCGCGGTTATGATGCGCTCTCCCATGAGTTTGGAAGTCCCCATGACGCTGGTAGGATTTACGGCCTTATCGCTGCTCGTGAAGATCACCAGCTTGACGTTATTGTTCATCGCGGCCTGGATAATATTTTGTACCCCGATGATATTGGTCTGAACCGCCTCAAACGGATTGTATTCGGAGAGGTAGACGTGTTTGAAAGCCGCACAGTGGAAAATAATGTCGGTACCCCGGGCAATCGCCGATAATTTATTGACGTCCCGGGTATCCCCCAGATAAGCGGTGACCTGGTCATAAGCCTGGTACCGTTCCTTTAATAAAAACAATCTCCCTTCATTATTGTCCAGAGTCCTGATGCCGGCCGGCCTGAAGGGAAGTAACTGGCGGACCAACTCTTGCCCGACCGAACCGGCAGCCCCGGTTACCATGATGGTTTGTCCAGAAAAGAAATTATCCATGGCTTATCTGAATCCCTCCCGGCAATGTTACCTTATTCGGATTGGTGCTGAGGTGGACGAGCCCCGCCACCCCCGGAGCCAGAAAAGCATCCAGCCAGGGTGGCGCTTGGAGAAGGGGCTTGGCGGCGGGCCCGATACCTGATGATACTATGCAATAAACACTTGACCACACCAAGAAAGATAAATAAAGCCCTCATAGAGAATAAATGGGATTAAAAATGATTTTGAAAAGTCTCTGGTGGAATACCCGTACAAAACTTTGACTGGCATTACGCCGGAGCCTGGCCGCAGGCCTGTTATACCAAGATGCGATCGAACCGGTAATTTATCTCTCGTAGGGGCGGACCTATGTGTCCGCCCTGGATTGAGGGCGCACACTCAGGTGCGCCCCTACAGGTCAAGGGTTTCCTGACTTCTATGGGCGCAACTTGGTATTATAGCTTGTGAGCGAGAGCTGCGGTCGGGCTGAATGGCCTCACCGATGAAAAGCGGGAGTGCGCACAAAGGGAGGGTTCGCTAGGTCCCAGATTCAGTCCTGGCGGAGAAGTAACCTTATCCGCTGGCGATCAGGGCGCTGAGAGTCTGTTTTGAGGAGGATGAATCGGGGAGCTAAAAAAGACAGGGGGCGTGGTGAGCAAAGCTCAGTCCACACCCTCTGTCTCTGAAGCTTGCTGGGGTTGCCCCCAGCACCTTCAGTAATGAATTACATAGCCTTTTTGGCTTTCTTCGGGGCCGGAGGACATTTAACCTTTTTGGCCCGTTTCTTAAACTTCTTAGCTTTGCCGTACTTAACCTTGGCGCACACTTTTTCCGCCGCGTCTTCGGCCCGGGCAGCAGCCGCTTCAGCCTTGTTGGCGGCAGCGGAAGCGCGAGGTACGGGGACTTTGGCATCTTGTGCGGCCGCTTCAGCCTTTACTACCGACGCGGCTGCCCGATCTGCAGAAGCCTTAGCTTGCTGTGAGTACATAGAGCACTGATCGTAGTACTTTTGGCAGCAGCCAGCACCTCCCAGCACCAGGGCAAAGACCGCGAGGAGAGCCAAGGCATAGCCTTTTCTCATTGCCTTCCTCATCGATTACCCCCTTTCGGAGAGAATTTTTCACTCCCCATTAGCTGATCAAACCCTAGGTGCTACTTCCGCATTTTCTTCATCAGGCAGGCTTCAGCTTTCGCTGCCGCAGCCTCAGCCCGATCAGCCGCAGCCTCAGCCTTGTCAGCCGAAGCTTTAGCATCCGCCGCCGCCATTTCGGCGTTGCGAGCCGCGGTGTCCGCCTTAGCAGCCGAAGCGGCCGCCTGGTCGGCGTACATTTTTGCCTCGTCAACGCTCTTCTTGCAGGCGTCGCAGCACCCCATTCCCATGGCGAGAACAAACGCCAAAAGAATGGCCCATGCAAAGCCTTTCCTTACCAAAGCTTTCCTCATCATCTATCCCCCCTTCTCAAAGAGATGGTTAAAGGTAAGTAAGATGCCCACATTTAATAATACTGGGCTACAAATATCAAGAAAAATTATGGCCTCCTGAAATTTTTTTTTCCCGGAGTCATTCAGGCCAGCCCCAGGAACCCAGTGTTGCTAAAAATATAAGTAGGACCCGATAAAATGCAAGTGCAAAATCGCATATCTGCAATTTTTTTCTGCCCCTGCGCTTAATTTTTTTAAATTTTTCGATTTTATCAGCACATATTCGGCAATTTTGGGCTCAACTGCCGCGCGCCGCGAACGGATTCATCTCCCCCCAGTTTTCCCCCACCCTTAGATCCACCGTCAAGGGCACCTTGAGCCGGACTACTTCCTCCATAACCCGGCGCACCACCCGGGCGGTATCCGCCAGTTCGGACCGGTCCACCTCAAATAGCAGTTCGTCATGGAGTTGCAGCAGCATCTGCCCGGACAACCCGGCCTCGTGCAGCGCGGTCTCCACTTC
This sequence comes from Syntrophobacterales bacterium, assembly GCA_023229795.1. GTDB lineage: Bacteria > Desulfobacterota > Desulfobaccia > Desulfobaccales > 0-14-0-80-60-11 > 0-14-0-80-60-11. The sequence goes on along the minus strand of JALNYP010000001.1, from coordinate 157,190 downwards.
CAGCATGGCCTTCTTAATGATATCCGCCGCGGTCCCCTGGAGCGGGGTGTTGATGGCGCTGCGTTCGGCCTCCTGCCGGACGATGCGGTTGCTGCTGTTGATCTGGGGAGTCTGGCGCCGGCGGCCCAAAAGCGTGGTCACCCAGCCCCGCTGCCGCGCCTCCTCCAAAGTCCCCTCTAAATAGGCCTTAACCCAGGCATATTTAGCAAAATAGCGCTGGATGAATTCATTGGCGATGCGGTTGCCCACCCCTAACTGCTTGGCCAGGCCGAACCCGCTCATGCCGTAAATGATGCCGAAATTGACCACCTTGGCCTGGCGGCGCATCTCCGAGGTCACCAGCTCCGGGTGGATGCCGAACACCACCGCCGCAGTCTGCCGGTGGATGTCGATCTGGTCCTGAAAGGCCTTGAGGAGCGTGGGGTCCTCCGAAAAATGGGCCAGGATGCGCAGTTCCATCTGCGAATAATCCGCACTCAGAAACACCCGGCCCGGGTCCGGCACAAAGGCCTGGCGGATCTGCCCCCCCAACTCGCCGCGGACCGGAATATTCTGCAAATTGGGGTCCCGGCTGCTCAAACGGCCGGTGGCCGCCACCGACTGGAGAAACGTGGTGTGCACCCGCCCCGTGGCGGGGTTCACCAGCTTCAGGAGGGCGTCCACATAGGTTGACTTGAGCTTGCCCATGCTCCGGTAATCCAGGACCTTGGCGGCGATGGGACTCTCCGTCGCCAGACTCTGGAGCACCTCCATGTCGGTCGAATAAGCCGTCTTGCCCCGGGTCTTCTTCTGGGGCGTGAGATGCATTTTTTCAAACAAGATGCGGCCCAATTGCTGGGGCGACTGGATGAGAAATTCCTCACCCGCCAGCTCATAAATTTCTCGCTCCAAGCGCAGCATCGAGGTTTCGAGTTCCTGGCCGAATCGCCGGAGATAGTCCTGGTCCAGGCGGATGCCCCGGGCCTCCATGCGGGCCAGGGTGCTGAGCAGCGGCAGTTCCAGCTTGCTATACAGCTCCCAAAGGCCTTCTTCTTCCAATTCCTTTTTCAGGAGGGGCCAAAGCCTGAGGGCCACTTCGGCCCGGGTGGCGGAATATTGGCAGGCCAGGTCAGGCTCCAGGGCCGCCGCGGTAGTGGGCCGGCCGGCCAATTCCCGCGGACCCCGCAGATTCAGGCCCAGATAATGGAGCGCGGCATTTTCCAAAGTCTGCTCATACCGGGCCGGGTTGAGGAGATACGACGCCAGGAGGATGTCGCCGGTAATCCCCTGCAACTCCTGGCCGACCCGTTGGGTCAGGATCAGGGCGGCCTTGAGATCAGGCCCCACTTTGCTGGCGCTCGCCTCGGCCCACACCGCGGCCAGCTTCTCCCACAGCGCCCGGTTTGATTCCCCGGGTTCCCTGGGGATATACGCGGCCTCCTCCGGACGCCAGGCCACCCCGAGTCCGGCAATCTCGGCCATGACCGGGTGCTGCTCGCCGGTAACGAAGCACAGGCCCATTTCGCCGGTCTCTCGCACCGCCTGGATGAGCCGGTCCAGATCCTCGGGACCCGCCACCAGGGCACAGCTCCCGGTGGGCTGAGTGTCAAAGCCCAGGTCTTTGGTTAATTTGCTGAAATCCAACTCAACGAACAGCCGCCGCAATTCTTCTCGGTCCGGGGGGCCGGGCTGGAGGGCGTCCAGGTCCACCTCCAGCGGCACCTGAGTATCGAGCTCGGTCAACCGGCGGGAAAGCCGCGCCTTCTCGGCATGTTCCTCTAATCGGCCCCTCACCGCTTTTTCTTTAATCTCATTGACGTGAGCCAGCAAATTTTCCAGCGTGTGGAACCTGGCGATCAGCTTGAGCGCGGTTTTCTCCCCGATGCCGGGCACCCCGGGGATATTGTCGCTGGCATCCCCGGCCAGGGCCCGCACCTCCACCAGTTCCTGGGGCGCCAGGCCGTATTTCTCCCGGATGGCGGCCGGATCATAGCGCACCTCTTTCATGGGATCCCACATATCCACGCCGTCTTGCACCAGGGGCAAGAGGTCTTTGTCGCCCGAGATGATCTCCACCTCGTAACCCTCGTCCCGGGCCCGCCGCACCAGGGTGCCGATCAGATCATCGGCCTCATAGCCCTCGTACACCAGGGAGGGCAGGTTCAGGGCGTCGATGATCTTCCGGATATAGGGCAGTTGGGAGACCAGGGCCTCCGGCATGGGAGGGCGATGCGCCTTGTATTCTTTATAGAGGTCGTGGCGGAAAGTGGGGCCTTTGGCGTCGAACACCAGGGCCAGGTGCTCGGGTTGCCGTTCCCGCAGCACCTTGAGAAGCATGGTGGTGACCCCGTAGGCGGCGTTGGTGGGCAGGCCCCGGGAGTTGGACAGGGGCGGCAGGGCGTGAAAGGCCCGGTAAAAATAAGAGCTGATATCGATAAGGTAGAGGACGCGGGGATGAGTAGCCATCAGGGGTTTCCTTTCCCCCCCTTATAGCCACTCCCGCCAGCCCTGTCAATGAGAAGGATACTTGGCCGGCTAAGTCTAGACTTCAGTGTCGGTCCACTTTTGGAAGTAAACGCTTTGGCGCGTTTTCCATGAACTTAAAGAGTCAACCTCGATGCTGGGAAGATGCCGGAAAGACTCATACTGACGGGTCTCGCGGCTAAAAAATTACCCGGCGGCAGCTTCTGGTCTGCGCTTTGCATTCTCCTGGATCAAGAGAGGGAGAAGACATGCTGGACTTCTGGGGTAGCGGCGCCTCAGTCCTGACGCTAACGGGGGCATTGGTCTTTTGGGGAGCCCAAGTGCTCGAGGTGGAGGGTTTTTATCCCGCCAGTTGCGTCATCTTGGGGCTGGCCTTGCTCCTGGTGGGGGTTCAGCTCTGAGGCCGCTTCGCCCTCCCGGGCGGAAGATCCCGGCTGCCTCCCTTTAGGAGTTTGCCGGTTCATATCCTGTTGCCCTGGCGATCTTAGTCGATCGGAGCCATTTTAGGAGGTTCAATGAACAAGGTGATGTTAATACCCGGAGTTCCGCTACACGCCTTCGGGGACTGCAATGGCTAAATTTTCCCTGGCCACGAACCGGCGCAAGCGCCAGGGAGAGGAGCAACCCCCGGACTGGCATCGCGTTACGGTCTGGAGCAAATTGGCGGAGATTTGCGCCCAGTATCTCACCAAGGGCGAACAGGTGATGATCGAGGGCCGCATTGAATACGGGTCGTATGAGAAGGACGGGGTGAAGCACTACACCACCGACATTATCGCCGAGAGTATGGAGATGCTAGGCAATCGGGGTAACGGTGACCCGAGAGAACCGATGGAACCATTAAGGCCCGCTGAGGTGGCGGAGACGGATATTCCTTTTTAATGATCAGGCCTTCGCCGGCAGGAAAACCTTTCATCCTTAGCGGCCTGCTCTACCCCCTCTCCCCAGTCCAATCAGCGGGCGGGGAGAGGGAGTCAGAGGGGGTGTAAGAAACAGTCCTGGAGGTGAAGCCTGGTGCGAAATTAGGCGCTCGGTGCTAGCCGCGGACTTCTGGCCGGGTCGCCACAGGCTGGAAAGCCTGTGCCACGGGTCATTGCCGGACATATGCCGCGCCTGTCCGGATAATCCCGGCCGCTTGCCCTTAGACCCGAGGCTTGGCCCAGATCTCCAGGACGGAAAGCTGCATGAAGCGTTTGGACGCGGCGCTTTTCAGGATGGCCACGGTATCCCAGCCCCGGGCGGTGCCGCCGATGGCCACGACCTCTTCCCCTTCCGGGATGAGGCCGGCATCCACCGCCTCCATGACGATCTCGCAGCAAACCTTCAGCCCCTGCCCCAGGCGCCGCAGTGAATTGGCGATGAGCAGGGTAGGGGCGCTGCCCTTGAATTGCTCGGCCAGGCTCGCTTCGAGGGAGTGGGTGAGGATGGTGGCCTTCAGCACCTTGCCGCCGGCCGCCAGGATCTCCTGGTAATGCTCCGGCAGGAACTCATCCAGGTTGGGACCCTTGAAACCGACGGAGTGCCCCACCACCACCAGGTTGACGTCCTTCCCCTGCAACCGCCGGGCGGCCTGGGCCCCGGTATCCCCCGTGGTGGAGGCCACTACCAGGTGGCGAAACTTTTGAGCCACGGCCTTTTCCATCAGGTCCAGGCAAGCCGGGGTATTTTGCGGACCAACGCCCCGGAAATACCACACTTCTCTCTTAATCATCGCTTCACCCCTTCTTTTTCTTATATAATGGCATATTGATCTTAAATTATTATTTTTCTAAAATATTTTGTTACCACGGACCCAGCGCGCCTGGCGTCCTCTCCCCTCACCTGTACAAGTAAGAACTGCCCGGCCGATGTCAAGGCGCTCCTGGAGGTCCGTTGAGGTGAGAGTCCTCCGGCGCATTCATGTTTCCGGGAGATCTACCGATAAGGACACGAGAGCACGGCGATTTTTGGCTCCCGGCCCGCCGGGGAGGAACTGACACGGCTCCATGAAGCGCATTCCGTCAAATTCAATCGCAGCACCTGACTTGCCGTGGCGCGGGGTCGAGCCCGCCGCCGGCCAAGCGGTCCCGCCGCAGCCATGGCACTCCATCGCGGTGTCGGCCTTGCCGCCGGATCAACCGGTGGGCGGTGAGACCCTCGAGCGCAGCCTCAAGGCCCTGACCCGGTATTATCGCCATTCCAGTGTGGGCCAGCGTTGCCTGGGCATCGTTCACCAGATGAACACCCCGATGCAGGTCCTCACCTTCGAGTTGGATCTCCTGGAGGAAAAAATCCAGGCCGAGCTGGCTATTCATTCTCAGTCTCCTCCGGCCCAGGTCGAGAAACTGCAAACCCTGCTGCGCTATCGCCAGGGAAAGCTGCAGCAATTGCGGGAGCAACTCGATAAGCTGCGCCTTCTTACCCGGAATCTGGTGCTCCAAGGCGCCCACGAAGATGCCCAGGAGAAGTTCCATCTGGATCTGAACCAGGTGCTCCGGCAGGAACTGGAACACTATCAGGCCCACTCCTTTTTCAGGCATCAGGTCAGCAAAAATTTCCACTTCCAGGAGGGGTTGCCGTTAATCCACGGCTTTTATATCGATTTTAGCCAGAGCTTCCGGAATATCATCGACAATGCCCTGGAAGCCATGGCCGGGATGGAGTGTCGGCGTCTGACGGTCATGACGGCCTCTCAGGACAACTGGCTCCTGGTGCGCGTCGGCGATACCGGCCGGGGCATCCCGCCCCAGGATTTACCCTGGATCTTCGAGCCCTTCTTCACGACCAAGGCCCTCCCCGACGGGGAGCACGCCGGCCTGGGACTGTTCATGGTGCGGCGGCTCCTGGCCCTTTACCGGGCCGAGCTTCGGGCGGACAGCGTCCCTGGCCAGACCTGGTTGTCCGTCGCGTTCCCGCTGGCCTGAGGCAACTGACGGCGGGGCGCCGTCCCGCCCGGGGGCAGTCGCGGAACGGTCGCCGGCGCCGCTGGCCTCTGAGGGCCGGGGAGGCGGCAGGCGGTTTAAATTGACGGCCTGCAGAAAGACCTCCGCGGCCCGGCCGGCCTTGAAGTATTGGGCCGCGAGCTTCAGACGGGCCAGCCGTTCCAGGGGTGCCGGGTGGGAGTCCAGAAAATAGGTGCTGAGAAACGGGTCCCGGTCATCCACCGCGGCCACCCGTTCCCACACCGCCGCGCCCTTTTCCAGGTTATATCCGGCTTGATAGGCGTACCAGGCGCCGTACAGGTCGGCTTCCCGCTCCTCGTCCTGGGAAAAGACGCTCACCACCGCATCCTGGGTCACTTTTCGCACATTGGCGTCGACGCGATAATGCTTCCAATCCAGGAGCCGCCCCAGGGAAAGGGTGGTAAAAGCGGTGACGGCCTCCCCCAGCATCTGCCCCAGCTCCCGGTGGGCCGCGCCCCGCACTAAATGCCCCAGGACCTGGTGGGCCATCTCATGCCCCACCACCAGGGCCATCTCATCGTCATTGAGGCAAAAACTCACCAGCCGCTGGGTCAGAATGATTTTCCCCGGTGCCGCATACGCATTGATTTGGCGGTTCTGGGTCTGGACCAGGATGGCATATTCGGCGGGGAGGCATTGGGGATAGAGCGTGAGCGTGAACTTTTTTCCATCCCGCTCCACCAGGAGTTCCACCGGCCCCCGCAGATAGCGTTCCTGGGCCTCCAGCCGGATATGTTTCGCGTCGATCAACATGGCAGCCAAGAGTTCCCCGGGCAACAGATAGGCAATGGCCGCCGTATTGGAACTGGCGGCCCGGGAGGAGCGTCCGGCCGGGGTGCGCAGGCCGGCCAGCGAGAAATTCTGGAAAATTCCCCGGGTGGCCGCGATGGTCTTATCCCAACCCTTCACCCAGGTAGGCATGGGCCAGTTGTTCACCGCCACAATGACGTCGCCTCGCCGGAGACCGGCATCCCGGGCCGGGGAGGGATACCAGACCTGCTCTACCGCGATCTTGCCCGTTGCGGTGACCCACCAGTTGAAGCCGACAAAGGGATAGGTGCGGCCCTGAGTCTGGGGCAGCCAGGGCAGCAGGCGTAGGCAGACCCGGGAGACCCGTTCACCTGACCAGGCCTGATAAGGATGGCGCTGGGCCGCGGCCAACTGGGCGGCCTCTTCTTCTTGGGCCGTGGGGGTCGGCCGGGTCACTTCGGCACAGCCCTGCAGGGCCAAAAGACCTAACGCTAACCAGAAGATTAATAAGCGCGGATAACTGCGATGGCGGATTACCCTGATTTTCATGGCGATTGCCGATATTTTAAGAGCCTGCGCCAGATTTGTAGCGGCCGTGGGCTACTCTGTAGGGGCGGGGTCTCCCCGCCCTTTGCATGAACTTCCTCATGTTTCTGGGCGGGGAAACCCCGCCCCTACCCCAAAGATCACCCCCGCTGAAGCAAGCCCCAAGGCCTTAAAACCGCCAGCGGAACGAGGCCCCCGCGGTGAAGAGGCGGTAGTTGTCCACCCACTCCCGAAAATAAAAGGCGTGCACGTCCATGTAAAAGTTATGGACAAACTCCCATTCCAGGGCGGCCAGGCCTTGCAGGCTCGGGCCCCAATCCCCATGCTGGCCCACCGCCTGCGCCGTGGCCTGGAGGATCAGGGTGGGCAGCCGGAAGATTTGCCGGTCGAAATCCACCCCCAGGCCGATGGCGTTGTAGGCCCCGGGGCTGAAATAGGCGTCGTGGCGCTGGGCATACGACGCCAGGAAATAGTGCGGCGTGAACTCCAGGTGCATGCGGGGCTGGCCCACGGCCTGCCAGGTCAGCCCCTGGTAGAGAGTGAGCCGCCGGTTCTGGTCGGAATAGAAGGCGCCGCCGGCGTTCCCCCGCCAGTTCAGGCCGGGGCGGAACTGGTGGTTATACGACAGATCCACCTGGTGATACGTAGTGACGCTAGCCTCCGTCAGATTGAGCACCGATTGGTAGAGACGGGGGAAGAGGTAAGCATCCTGGTCGAAGATATCCCGGCGGCTGTATCTCAGAGTCGCATCGGTCTTGGCCCACGGCGAAAACCCCAACTCCAGGCTGCCCAGGAGGCGGTTCTGGCTGTCCGTCCTGGTAAAGTCCGCCATGGTCGTGCGGTTGGTTGTGGCGGTTTGGGGGAAGATAGTGCCGGTCAGGAAAAAAGGGGTCGTAAATCCAGGAGTGAAGATTTGCACCTGTCCCATTTGCAAGGAATGGAAGTCCGACCTTTTCCAATAGCGCCGGGCAATAAGCTCGCCGCTGAGCTTGAGGCGGTCATCCACCGCCAGGGGCCCCAGACCCAGGGAAATTTCCGCCCGGCGCAGGCGGCTGGACGCATCGGTCCCCTGGGCAAATACCGGGCTCAACCCCATATTGAGCTGGCCATACTTCACGTTCTGGTTGTTCTGGTTATATTCCCGGTATTCCAGACCCAGTTGGGCGGGCAATACCCTGGTGATCCAGAAGCCGCCGGCGATCCGGAAAATGACGCCGTGGAGTTTATTGCTGTCGGTGAGATACAGGGATTCGGGCTGGACGATGGGCAGCACGTCCGAAATAAAGGCGGGCAGGTAGTTGCTGAGCCCCAGCCCTCTGGGCTCCCGGTTAAAACTGGAGAATTGCCAGGGGCGTTGCGCTTCCTCGGGACGACGCTCCCCCCGGGAACCGGGAAAGCCCCGGGAGGCCATCTGGGGCCGCATTTGCTGGCGAATGTCCTCCAGTTCATTGAGCAACTCGATGTCTTGGGGCGCCTCTTTCAGCGCCACGGCGTACTCCTTATAGGCCGCGCCCCAATTCCCCTGGGTCCGGGCCTCCCGGGCCTTGGCCACCCTGGCCGCCTGGGAGCCGGGTTTCTGCTCGCTCACCTGCCGGTAAAGGGTGACGGCCTCCTTATCCCCCATGGCTTCCAGGGTTCTGGCCTTCTCCATGAGGAAGTCTTCCGGGGGAATCTTGCCTTCCAGCGGGGCTAGAGTCTGCAGCGCCTCCGGATAGCTCTGTTCGGCCCGGCAGGCCCGGACCAGGAGGAGCATCCCCTGGGAGTAATCCGGAGAATCCGCGGGAATCTTGGCGACCGCGGCCCTGACCCCCTCATATTGACGACGCATGAGATAAATCCGGGCCATCTCCAGGGGCGCCCCGGGATTCTTGGAGTCCGCCTCCAAAAGCTTCAGGGTCTGGCCAAAGTTCTTCTGCCCCATCTGGCACTGCATCAGGAGTTTGGCGATGGATTGATCCTGGGGCCGCAGTCTCTGGGCTCGCTGATAATATCGGAGGGCGGCCGGCTGATTATCCAGCTCCACGGCCAGCCAGGCCAGGGCCAGGAGCTCCCCGGGGCTTTTCGGCTGGCGGTGCCGCCGGTATTCCTGAAGGACATGCAGCAGGTAATTGAGTTTGCCCCCCTGCCGCCCAGCCTGGCCCGCGAAATAGGACAGGGCCGAAACCTGTTCCGGCCCTCCCACCCGGACCCCGGGCAGCCGGTACATCACCCGATTCAAGTCCTCATACCGGGGCAGGCGGGGCAAAAGAGAGGCCAGGATGAGCAGGGAGGCATGATGGTAGCGGTTTTTCCACAGATTCGTCATGAGCAAGTCGACGGCCCGGTACAGACTTGACGTCTCGGTGGAGTGGGCGTAGCAGCGGGCCACCAGGGCCCGTTCCTCCAGGCTCAGGTCGGGCAAGGGTTCCAGCTCTTTTTGCGCCAGGGCCAGGGCCTTGGGAAAATCCCGACTGGTGAGATAGGCTTCGATGGCCACCACCCGGACCAACGGGTCCTTGGGCTGGTCCATACGGAGACGGTTCAGGAGTTCCAGTGCTTCGGGGCCCCGCCCCAGGTACGTCAGGACCCGGGCCTTCTCCAGGCGGCCGACGCGGTCTCCGGGGGCCTTCTTCAGAAAGAGGTCATAGTACTTCAGGGCCTCCGGCAGATCCCCCAGCCAGAGATGGAGATGGGCTTCCTGCCGCAGGAGCTGAGGATCATCCGGAGTCGGACAGTCGCGCAATTCCCGGGCGGCCTGGTCCCAACGCTGGTCCTCCAGGAGGAGACTGATGCGCCGCAGCCTAAGGTTGACGTCATCCTTGAGCTTCAGGGCTTCGCCGTATTGCTCCAGGGCCTCTTTGCGGGCCTCGGGCTGAAAGGAATAGGCCTCCGCCAGTTGCCGCCTCACCTCGGCATCCTGAGGGTTCTGTTCCAGGTAGGCGGAAAAGAAGTGCACCGCCTGGCTCCAATGCTTCTGATAGAAATGGAGTTGTCCGGAAAATAACAGCACCTTGGGATCGTTGGGGTGCTGCTGCCGGAACGGGGCGATGATTTCCAAAGCGTCCTGATAACGCTTGGCATAGGAATACGTCAAGGCCGCCTCCCAGCGCATCTCACCCTTGACGAGCCGCCGCCGTAGGGCTTCATCCCACATGGCGGCCGCAGGGCCAAACCGATTCTTCCGGGCATAGAGGCGGGCCAGGTTGATGATGGTTTCCTGGTGGGTGTCGCCCTCCTCCCAGGCCTTATGGTATTCCCGCTGGGCCTTGTCGAAATCCCCGATCAGCAGCAATTCCAGGCCATACCAGCGCCGCAATTCGAAATCGGGCTGCTGGTGCATCAAGGGGGCCAGGACCCCCGCGGCCTCCGCGTGGTTCCCCTTTTGGGCCCAAAGCCGCGCCAGGGCCAGGGCGTATTCCTTCTCGCCCCGGTGCCGGGCATAGAGCCAGAGGTACTGATCCAAGGCCCGGTCATCCTCATGCGCGGCATCTGCGGCCCTGGCCGCTTCCAGGCGCAGTTTGGAATTTTTCGCACCCGTTTCCAGGAGACGCTGATAGATATCGCTGGCCACCCGGTAGTCCCGCTGCCAGTAATGCAGCAAGGCCAGAAAGTGCAGGGCCTCCCGGTCCTCGGGAAACTCGGCCACTTCCTCTTCCTGGAACTGAATCGCGTCCTTGTAGCGGTCCAGAGATGCCAGCAGCTTTGCCAGCACCCGGCGCACGCCGGGGTCGCGGTCCAATCGGTAGAGCTGCCGATAAGAGGTAACCGCCTGGGGATAATACTCCTCGTGGCGGGCGGCAATAGCCCCGGCCGTGGCCAGGACCTCCCGGTCATCGGGCTGCTGGCCGAGGTACCAGGCCAGCACGTCCAGGGCCTCCTTGGGCTGCCCCAACTGGTCCAGGGCCAGGGCGTGAACCACCAGGGCCCCGGGACCGGGATTGCGGTCCATGACCTGTTGGGAGATCTCCAGAGCCGCCTTCACCTGGCCGGTGTCCAGATACACCCTTCCCAAGAAAATGCCGTACTCCGCATTATTCGGGTCCCGGGCCCAGGCCTTCCGGGCCAACTCCAGGGCCCGGGTCTGGTCCCCCTTGGCCTGAGCTTCCTGCGCCGCCCCATACAGGGAGCGGGTAGATCGCCAGAAGTCATGGTCCTGGTGCCAGGCGATGGCGAAGATCAGCGCCAGGAAGAGAATCGGCACACTCCAGATGACCCAGCGGACTTTGCTAACCATAAACCTGCCTCGGGTCCATGGCGGGTTGCCAGGTGGGCCTGGTGACCACGGCCAGCACCAGGTCTCCCAGAATCCAGATGATAAAGGCCGAAAAGATGGAATTGAAAAAGATCAGGCGGGGCTCGCTCCATCCCTGACAGAGGGCGATCACCGGCAGACTCAGGTGCAGGGCAATGAATCCCAGATGAGGCGCCAGTTGCAGCCATGATCCCCCCCGGGCAAAAGGCCGCAGATTATTGACCCGGTACGCGGGTTTGCGGCCCGGGGGAGACAACAGGGCCGTGCCGATGGCCAGGGCATGCACCGGAAACAGGCTGCACAGTATTTTGAACTGTTTTAAAGGCTCCTTGCCCAAAAACAGGTAGCGGAACATCAGGACCGTGGCCAGGAGATAGACTCCCCGAAGGAGCCCATAGACCAGTTCATCGCCGATGACGCAAGAGTTGCCGCGGCAGTAAACCACCAGCGGGATGGTGTAAAAGACGGGAAATACCAGCCCGCTGGCCAGATAACTCATCATAATGGTGAGAAAATGGGCTTTTTGGCGCCAGGAGAGACCGGCCTTGAGCAGGGGGTTATCCCAAAAAAAGAGGCGCATGGTGTCCAGACACCACTGGAACCGCTGGCGGTAGACCCCGGCCAGGGTCACCGGCGCCAGACCCCGGGAGAGCGGGTGCGGATAATAGACCCCCTGCCAGCCCCGGCTCACCAACTCATATGACGAGGTGAAGTCTTCCAGCAGGTTCCAGGTGGCGAATCCCCCCATCTCCTCTAGAGCGCGGCGGCGATATACCACCCCCGAGCCGCACGAGATCACGGCATTGGAGCGGTGATTGATCAACTGGATGGTGTCGTAAAAGACCTTGTCGCTGTTGTAAAAAGGATCGCCTTGGGGCAAAAAGAAGGCCTGCTTGCTCTGCACGTAGGCAACCCGCGGTTGCTGAAAAAATCCTGCCAGCCGGTCCAGGATTTCCGGCGCCGGCACCTGATCGGCGTCCAGGACCAGGATCAATTCCCCCTGACTGCGCTTCAGGCCGAAATTGAGGTTGCCGCTTTTGGAATTCTCCAGGGGCAGCCCCTCGGCGGGGCGGGAAAGATAGTGAAATCCCCATGATCGGGTCAGGGCCGCGACGGCTTCGGAGCCGCCGTCATCCAGAACGTAAACCTCCAGGGGACGATAGGGGATCCGGTTGACCGCCTCGAGAGTGGTCCGGATGATTTCCAGGGGTTCGCCGCAGCAGGGAACCAGGACGTCCACGGCCGGGAGGCTGTCGGTCGCCGGGGTTTCAGGTCCATGATCACGATGGCGCCGGATACTGTAGCTTAGGAGACAGAGGAGCAGGTAAGACAGGATTTCCGCGGCGAGAAAGAAGTAATCGGGCCATCCCCGGCTGGCAAATACCATTCTGCCCAACCATACCAGGTAGAACAGTCCTACCACCAGGGCGATCAGAGAAAAGACCTGGGCGATATGCTGCTGGGGCCGCGCCGCCGGAACAGGACAAGGCGGTGGCGCCAGACGGCCTAGGGGAATCGGCTCCCCAGGCAAACGGAGACTCTTACCCATGGCAAGAATCCCCGCTTACGAGTGCCGGAGGTCGGCCTTAACAATCCGTTGGCCGCTTGGATTCATCCGCATTCCCTCCCTGGAATGTCCGGTTGAGGTCGGCTAAGGAATCCGGCATGTTATCTCCCCGACCACTGAATATGCTAATGAATTATCATTAGTCCCTTTTTAAAAATAATTCAATATTTATTAAAAATGGGTTTGATTTTTTCATAAATCACTTTGAAAGATGCCGTTATGGGAAGAAAAATTGGCAGGAGTTGCAGATGGGACGCATCCGACCCCGGAGATTTCCCCCGGAGCGGCGGGTGCGCTAACTCGCGGTTCTCTCAGATGTCCCCGCGCAGCCAGGCCCAGGCCAGACCCAGGTACTCGTGGAAGGCGGATTCCGCCTGCCCGAGAGCGCCGACACTGGGGAAAAACTGTCCGGGGCTAAGACCTTGCGGGATGCGGGTCAGATAATCGGTGGGCGCCGGGATGGGATGCAGGCCGCGTTTTTCGAACAAAGCCATGGAGCGCGGCATATGGGCCGCAGAGGTCACCAGGATGATTCTGTCGGTGCCGACCATTTTGGCAATGAGGGCGGCCTCGTCCGCCGTATCCCGGGAAGTTTCCTCCAACACCAGGTCCTGGGGTTTGACCCCCAGAATCTGGGCGATCCGGGCCATCATCCTGGCCTCGGGCACCGGGTCGAAGACCGCCCCGCCCGACACCAGCATCTTGCTTCCCGGCCTGGCGTGGTACAAGCGCACCCCTTCCACCACCCGGCTCAGGGCCGGCTGGCTGATCTGGCTGTTAGCCGGCAGGCTGGGGTCCGAGTTATGGCCGCCTCCCAGGACCACGATCCAGACCGGGGTGGTTTCCGGCCGGCGTCCCTCCCAGGCAATCGCCTCGAGGTGCAATAAGGCCGGATAGTGGCGTTCCAACGGCATCATGAGACGCGGAGAGACGAGAGGGGAACTGAACAAGAGCAGAACCACCGTCCCCAGGCTGACCAGGATTTTCCCGAGGCGCTGCCTCCGGGTGAGCCAGAGAAAAAATAATCCCAGGATCAGGATCTCTATTCCCAGAGCCGCCGGGGACAGAAAATTCGCCACGATTTTTTTCAGGATAAACATAGGCTGGCCTCCCCCCGGCCCTCTCCCTAAGATATGCGCAAAAGTCTCAAGTGCAGTCGGCTTTATCTAAATTGCAGCCCAGGAGCCCTGCCGGAGGTCCAACAGAAAACAGAAAACTGAAAACCGTTCTACAGGCTCAGGGCCGGGTATCCGAACAGCCGGTTGACCTCCGCCACCAAATCGGCGGACGGCGTCAGGCCTAATTCCTGGGGGAGGGCCAGGGTCTGGTCTTCCCGGTTATGGAGGAAGATGAGGAAGGCCGGAACCGGGCCGGCGTGGCGGCTCAAAATCTCTTTTAAGTGCAGAAGCTGTTCGGTGGTCACGGTGGCGGCCTGGAGGCGCAGGTCAAGCCGCTCGGGCAAGCGCGGCAGGGTGCTCTCCAGGGGGGCGATATCCTGGGCCACCAGTTTGTTGCCCTTTTCTTCCAGCACCAGGTGCCCTTTGAGCCACAGGGGCAGGCTGGGCTGGGTCAGGAGATTGGCCACCCGCTCATAGACTTCGCCGAAGACCAGGACTTCGACGCTCCCTGCCAGGTCTTCCACCGTCAGGATGGCCATGCGTCCGCCCCGTTTGGTGGCCTTTTCCTTGAGGGCAGTGACCACCACCCCCAGGGCCACCTCCTGGGAATCGGGCATTTCGGCCAGATCGGCGGTGGTCACCCTGATCTGGGTTTTCAACAGCACCCGGTAGGCATCCAGGGGGTGGCCGCTGAGGTAAACCCCCAGGGCCTCTTTTTCCCGGGCTAGTTTCAAGGACTTGTCCCAAGGTTCGGCCTCCGGCAGCCAGTCGTCCTCCCGGGCTTCCAACAGACCCCCGAACATGGACATCTGCTTGGCGGCCTCCCGGCGCTTCTGGTTATTGACCTTTTCCAGGGCGCTTTCCAGTCCCGCCATGAGCCGGCTCCGCCGGGGCTGCAGGCTGTCAAACGCGCCGGCCTGGATGAGGGATTCCAGGACCTTGCGGTTCACCTTGCCCAGGTTGATGCGCTCCAGCACGTCCCGGAAGCTCTCGAACGGACCGGCCCTCCGGGCGTCCAGGATATCATGGATAGCGCCCATGCCCACGTTTTTCACGCCCGCCAGCCCGAACCTGACCTTGCCGTTCTCCACGGTAAAATCCCGGTCGCTGCGGTTGATGTCCGGCGGCAGCAGTTCGACCTTCTGGTCCCGGGCCTCCATAATATGCCTGGCCAGGGCGGTGGTATTATTGATTTCGCTGTTGAGCACCGCGGCCAGAAAATCCAGGGGATAGTGGGCCTTGAGATACGCGGTCTGGTAGGCCACCAGGGCGTAGGCTGCGCTGTGGGACTTGTTGAAGCCGTAACCCGCGAACTTTTCGATGAGGTTAAAGAGCTCGGACGCCCTGGCCTTGGGCACTTCCCCCGCCACTGCCCCGGAGACAAAGCGGTCCCGCTGCGCCGCCATCACCGCCGGGTCCTTCTTGCCCATGGCCCGGCGCAAGAGGTCGGCTTCCGCCAGGGAGAAACCGGACACCGCCGCGGCGATCTGCATCACCTGCTCCTGATAGAGAATGACCCCGTAGGTCTCCTTGAGGATGGGCTCCATCTGGGGCAGAAAATACTCTACCGCAAGTTCCCCATGTTTGCGGCGCACGAAATCATCGATCATGCCGCTTTCCATGGGGCCCGGCCGATAGAGGGCCACCAGCGCGATGATGTCTTCGAAGACTGTGGGCTTGAGGCGTACCATGAGGGCGCGCATGCCCCCGCTCTCCAACTGGAACACGCCCGCGGTGTTGGCCGCCTGCAGCAGGGCGAAGGTGTCCGGATCATCCAGAGGAATGGTGTGGATGTCGAAGTCGGGGGCATAGTGCTTCCGGATCAGGCGCACCGCCTGGTCGATCACCGTCAGGGTGCGCAGGCCCAGGAAATCGAACTTCACCAGGCCCACCTTCTCCACCCCTTTCATGTCGAACTGGGTGACTTGTTCGCCCTTGCTGCCCTTGTAGAGGGGCAGGTATTCGATCAGCGGCCGGTCGGCGATAACCACCGCGGAGGCGTGGGTGGAGGCATGGCGCGGCAGGCCCTCCAGAACTTCGGCCACCGTGAGGATGTCCGCCACCATCGGATTGCTGTCCCTAAGTTCCCGCAGGCGCGGCTCCTGGGCCAGGGACTGCTCCAGGGTGATGTTGAGCTTTTCCGGCACCAGCTTGGCGACCTTGTCCACTTCGGGGAAGGGTACTTCCAGGGCCCGGCCCACGTCCCGGATCACCTGGCGGGTCTTCATGCTGCCGAAGGTGGTGATTTGGGCCACGTTCGCCCAGCCGTAGGTCTTGGAGACGTACTCGATAATCTCCCCCCGGCGCTCGTAGCAGAAATCCACGTCGATATCAGGAGGGCTGACCCGCTCCGGATTGAGAAAACGCTCAAAGAACAGGCCGTAGGCCAGGGGGTCCAGGTCGGTGATCGAAAGGGCATAGGCCACCAGGCTGCCGGCCGCGGAGCCCCGGCCGGGGCCCACGGGAATCTGGCGCTTCCGGGCATACTGAATGATGTCCGCCACCACCAGGAAGTAGCCGGCAAACCCCATCTTTACCAGAATGTCGATCTCGTATTCCAGGCGCTTGACGTAGTCGGCCTCCGAGGGCCGGGGATGGGGAGCGGGCGCGGCCAGGCGCTTTTTTAGTCCTTCCCGGGCCCCCCGGGACATGAGGGACTCCATGCTCTCCCCGGCGGTGGCCGGGTACACCGGGAAATGGTAGGTGCCCAGTTCTATGGAGACCTCGCAACGGGCCGCGATCTCTCCCGAAGCCGCCAGCATCTCTGGATAGGGGAAGATCCGGGCCATCTCCTCCGGGCTCTTGAAATAGAGCTGGTCCGTCTGGAACTTCATGCGGCCCGAAGTATTAACGGTCTTGCCGGTCTGGATGCACAACAGGACATCCTGGGCCCGGGCGTGTTCCGGCTTCAGGTAGTGTACGTCGTTGGTGGCCACCAGGGGAATCCCCCAGCGAGGCGCTAACTCTATGAGGGCCTCATTCACCTTGACCTGCTCGGGAAGCCCGTTGGCCTGGACCTCCAGGTAAAACCTGTCCTTGAAGATCTCGGCGTATTCCCGGGCCGCGGTCTCGGCGCCCTGAGGGTCATCGTTGGTCAGGCGCTGGGCTACCTTGCCATGGAGGCAGGCGGACAGGGCAATCAGGCCGCCGTTCAGTTCCTGCAAGAGTTCCTGGTCCACCCGGGGCCGGTAGTAAAACCCTTCCTGGTTGGCCCGGGTGACCAATTGGAGGAGGTTATGGTAGCCCTCATTATTTTCCGCCAACACCACCAGGTGGTGGTTGTCGCCCTTGCCGGTCTTTTCCTGGCGGGAGCCGGGGGCTACATAGAGTTCGCACCCCAGCAGGGGTTTGATCCCCGCCGCCTTGGCCTTCTGGTAGAAATCCAGGATGCCGAACAGCGAGCCGTGGTCGGTGATGGCCACCGCCGGCATCTCGAAGGCCGCGGCCTGGGCCAGGAGGTCCTTGATCCTGACGGCGCCGTCCAGCAGGCTGTAGGCGGTGTGGACGTGCAGATGAACAAACTGGGACTCGGACATGGTCACCCTGTCTTAAAACTTAACCTTATAAAATTATAGCCAAAATTATAAAAAGAGGGAACTTTGCCGCTATTTGCCACGCACTAAGGGCGTATCATTCTTGCTTGTGGGGTTGGGGACCCGGCGCCTTGCTGGGGGCACGCTCCGGATCGCACCTATCATACCTCGAATGGTAAGGCGGGGGCAAGGAGGAAGTGCAGGAAAGCCCCTCTGCCGAATCATTCCGAATCCATGAAATATCTTTGCCGAACCGGTTCTGTCGACGCTGGCCCGCAAGCCCTTCCTTGACAAAATAGCCTGTAAGATAATATTATGAAACATTTATGCAAATCAGCCAGGGTGACGGTCCGGGCCTGAGGCGCACCTCGGGCGCCCGTGATCCCCAGCCGTTCAGGAGGCCAAGACATGCGGTATAACGTGATCCGGTATCTGGCGGTGGTTGTTCCCCTGCTGCTGTTGGCGTCCTGCGGCACCCTCCCCGGCATGCGCACCTCCATGCCGCCGGTCCCGGCTGAGAACCCGCCGGGGACCGAGGCCGCCGCCCCGGGTCAGGCCCCGGCGCAGGCTCCCGCCCCTGACCTGGCCCAGCAGGTGCTAAACCTGCAAGCCCGGGTGGACCAACTCGAGGGCCGCGTCGCCGAACTGGCAGGCCGTTCAGGACCTGCCCCGGCCAAGCCGCGGTCTTTGCCCCCGTCCACCGCGGTCTATCCCAAACCTGCGGCTAAACCCGCGGTCTCCGGCGCCGCCGCGGAAAAATCTTATACCGACGGCATGCGCGCCTACCACGCCAAGAAATACGGCGAGGCCCGGACCCAGTTCTACCAGTACCTCAAGAGCCAGCCCCGTGGTCCCAAAGCCGCCGAAGCCCGCTACTACCTGGCGGACAGCTTCTACCAGGAGTGCAAGTACCAGGAGGCCGCGGTCGAGTTCAATAAATTGCGGCTCCAGCATCCCCAGAGCATTCTGGCCCCCGCCGGACTCCTGCGCCAGGCCCTGTGTTACAAAAACCAGCAGCAGATGAGCTCTTATCGGGACACGTTAAAGAAATTAGTGAAGGCCTATCCCCACAGCCCCGAAGCCAAAGAGGCCCAGAAGATCTTGAAGGAAGGCTCTAAGGCGGCCGCTCCGGCAGCTCCCGCCGGCCGGCAAAAGAAAAATTGAGGTAATCAAACCCCATGTTGCAATGGTTACGCAAAGCTTCCCGTTCCTGGTTTATCGCCTTGGCCATCGGGGCCATCGTGATAGTGTTCATTTTTTGGGGCGTCGGCTCCTACAAATCCATGAGTTCCCAGCAGGCGGCCGAAGTTAACGGCGCTTCCATCCCCATGACCGAGTTCGTACAGCAGTACAACGATCTGGTAAAGCAATACCAGGAGCGGGCCGGGGGTGAGTTGACCCCTGAAATGATCAAGGGCATGCGCCTCAAGGAGATGGCCTTAAGCCGCCTCGTGGATGAGACCCTGCTCCTCCAGGCCGGGCAGCGCCTGGGGCTGGAAGTGACCAACGCCGAATTGCGCCAGAATATCCAGAGCCTGCCCTACTTCAAGCAAAACGGCAAGTTCGACGAGAAGCGCTACCTCTGGGTGCTGTCCCGGACCCATCTCACCCCCCAGCAGTTCGAAGATCAGGAGCGTCAGCGCCTCCTCATTCGCAAAGTCATCGGAGAAATAACCTCCTTTACCAAGGTCTCGGACGCCGAACTGCAAGAACTTTTCCGCATGGCCCGGGAGGAAGTCCAGGTCAACTACCTGGAGCTCTCTCCGGAGAAGTTCATGGCCCAGGAGAACCCCGGCGACGACGCCGTAGCTCGATATTATCAGGAAAACCAGGCCGAATTTCACCTGCCGGACCGTGCCCGGGTAAATTACCTGCTCTTTCGGACCAAGGATTATCTGCCCCGGGTTCAACTTGCGCCGGCCGCAGTCGAGGATTACCTTAAGGAGCATCGGGAAGAGTATTCCCGGCCCAAGGTCATTAAGGTGAGCCAGATACTTTTCTCCCTGCCGCCCAAGCCCACTGAGGCCGAAGTGCGGCAGGCCGAGGACAAGGCCCGGGAATTAGTGGGCAAGCTCAAAGCCGGGGAAGATTTCGCCAGTCTGGCCAAGGCTGTTTCTCAGGACGCCGCCACCCGGGACCGGGGCGGGGACCTGGGTTTGGTCCAGCGGGGCCAGAATCCGCCGGAATGGGATAAGGTCGCCTTTGGCTTGAAACCGGGGGACGTGGCCGTTGCCGTCACCCCCAAAGGGCTTTACTTGGTTAAGCTTTTAGCCATTCAGGAGACGGAACTCATCCCTGACGCGGCCAAACAGGTGGAAATGCGGATTAAGTCTGAACGGGCCCGGCAGTTGGCCAAGGATGCGGCTCAAAAGGCGCGAGATGAGTTGTCCGGGACTCCCCTGGCCCAGGTGGCGCAAAAATTGGGGGTGACCCCCCAGGAGACGCCGTTGTTCGCCCTCTCAGATAAGGTCCCCGGACTGGGGTTGCAGCCCGCCTTCAACGAGGCCGCCCTGCACCTCAAACCCAAGGAGGTCAGCAAGGTAGTGGACCTGCAGGAAGGATTCGCCGTCCTTCAGGGCGTGGACTTTCAAGCCGCGCACCTGCCGGCCCTGGCCCAGATTAAGGAGCAGGTGAAAACCGCGTTGAAAAAGCAACTGGCCCGGAAGCAAGCCGACCAGGCAGCCGTCCGGCTCTTGGGGGATCTCCGCCAGGGCAAGCCCCTGCCCCAGGTGGCGGCTGCGGCCGGCCTGACGGTCAAGGACAGCGGCTATTTCACCCTGTTTAAGGGCTTTTTGGGGCAGGAGCAGGCCGAGCCTCTGACCAGCGCCGCGTTTCAACTGTCCAAGCAGCATCCTTATCCCGACAAGCCGGTGTGGTGGCAGGATAAGTATTACCTCCTGGCCTTCAAGGCCCGGCGGACCCCCGACGCCCAGGAATTTCAGAAGGACCGGGACCAGATGCGGGCCCAGTTTCTCAACCAGAAACAGCAGCTCTTGTTCGCCACCTGGCTGGACGGGGAACGCCGGCGGGCCAAGATCAAGGTTTACGTCGAGCCCTGAGATGCTCGGTTCGCCAGGACCGGCCGCGGGGAATTTGTCTATGAGCGGTCTGGATAACCTGGCAGGATAGCGCGCCGCGGATTATTCTTTTGATGCGAGAGGTTTGACTTGTTTGCCGGCATTTTGGACAACTTTCCCGCTCTGCACTTGCCGATGAGAGGAGATAATATGTTTCAAACTATCCTTAACTTACTGTCCAGCGCCTATATTGAAATAATCATCCTTATCCTGCTCCTGTTTGGTTTCATTATTCATCGCCGGGATCCCCGCATCGTGGTCTCAGGTGTCAGGATAGTCAGGACCATTCTGGTCGTCTTGATATTCTTTTATTTCATGTTTATCTGGGCCAGTACGGTGCAGCCGACGCTACGCAGCATCAGCATCTTCGGCATGTTCCTCATCAACCTCTTTATGCTTTACAACCTGGTGCTGGCGAGATTGGAAAGGCCCTATCGCGACGCCTTAATGAAAATTGCCGCGGAACCCGAGAACCACGATTTGGTTCACGCGGTGTGGCGCTACGGGAAAAGATTCTTTTATTTGCGGTATGCCTGGTCGTCCCTGTTCAGCGGGACCAACCCTTTGGAATTTCTCCGTAACATCACCACCGACCGGGTGCGGGAAGACATCAAAGATGAATTGCGCCGCCTGGGCGTCGAAAAGAAGCTGGTTTCCCTGAAGTTGATGGTAGGCTTTATGAAAAGCCGCCTGGCTTGCGATGAGAACCTGCCCACAGATTTTAAAGTGGTGATGGAAAAGACTATCGATGAATTTGACCAGCACCCCTGGCTCGAGGAGCAGGTCAACGAATTTCTGCGCATAGCTACGGAAACTCCGGAAGATTTGCATTTTCCCGAATGGATGGCGGCCTTTGAAAAATGCGTCACCGGGTATAAGTAGCCCCGGCCGGCCATCCCAAGGCGTTGGACGTCACGACTCTTCCTGAACCCAAGATTGCCCCAGTCACCTTAGGACGGTCCCCCGCGGTCCGGGCGGCGGCCCAGCGCGCCCTGATGGCCCGGGATCGCCTGCTGGCGGATTATCCCCTCTGGGAGGAATGGCGGCGCCAGGCCCGGGCCCTTAAAACCGAAGCCCTGGTCCGGCTGGATGAGTTCCTGGAGGAACTGGAGGCCGCGGTGACGGCCTGGGGCGGGCGGGTGCTCCGGGCCCGGGATGCCGCTGAGGCCAACCGGCTCATCCTCCAGGTGGCCCGTGAACACGGGGTCCGGGACGTGGTCAAATCCAAGTCCATGACCACCGAAGAAATCGGTCTTAATGCCGCCCTGGCCGCGGCCGGCATCCGGACCCTCGAGACCGACCTGGGAGAATTCATCGTCCAGTTGGCCGGACATCCCCCGGCCCATCTCACCGCCCCGGCCCTCCACCTCAACCGCCGCCAGATCGCCGAAATCTTTGCCGAACACTTGGGGCTGCGCATCCCTCCTGAGCCCGAGAGTCTGGCCCGGCAAGCCACGGCCTATATCAACCCCCATTTCTTCACCGCTCAGATGGGGATCACCGGGGTCAACTGCGCCACGCCCGACGGCACCCTGGTCCTGCTGGAAAATGAGAGCAACCTGCGCTTTACCGCCACCCTGCCTAAAGTTCACCTGGCCTTGATGGGCCTGGAAAAAATTATTCCCCGGCTTGCCGATGCCGAGGTCATTCTGCGCCTGTTGCCGGCCAGCGCCACCGGTCAACGCCTCACGGCCCTGGTCCACTTCATCCGGGGCCTCAAGCCCCAGCCCCGGGGGCTGCAGGCCTTTTACCTGGTGATCCTGGACAACGGCCGCCGCCGCCTGGCCGCGGACCCGGAGATGATCGAGGCGCTCTATTGCCTGCGCTGCGGGGCTTGCCTGAATATCTGTCCGATTTTCCAGGTGGGGGCCGCGCACCTCTACGGCCGGGTTTATCCCGGCGCCATCGGTATCCTGTTGGCCCCATATCTGGCCCCGACGGGGGATATCTCTGATCTCTGCACCCAATGCGGCGCCTGCCAGGAGATCTGTCCCGCGGGCCTCCGGCTGACGGAAAAGATCCGCGCCCTCCGCCGCCACAGCCCCCGCTTTAGGCAACTCCGGCTCTTATCCGCCGCGGCCGGGCTGGTGCTCAGCCGGCCCTGGTGGTATCGGGGTCTGGAGCCGGCTTGGCGCCCCTTGGCCGGCCCCTTGGTTCGCCGGGGGGCCCTGCCCGGCTTCGCGGCCCTGGCTCCGGTAAACTTTCACCGTCAAGCCCAGGGCCGGCCCAGCCGCGGTTTAGGCCGGGAATATCGGCCAAACCCTGCCCTGATGTCCCCGAAACCCGGACTTTCCACTTTCCCCGGAGAGAAAGCCCCAGGCCACGACCCCCGGGAACCGGTATCTCCCGCCACGCAACTGGCCGCCCGGCTCCAGGAAGCGTCCGCCTCCCTGGAGCAGGTGCGGGGTCCGGCCGCCCTGGCCCGGCATTTGTCCGCGGCCCCACAACCGTTGGGACTGGAGGACCATCCCTGGCTGCGGGCGGTGGCCATGGAACTCGATAAGCTAGAAGTCAGGCACTGCCTGGTCACGGACGATTGGGCCCCCGAGCTGGGCACTGCGGTCACCGTGGCCCTGGGCGCGATTCCCGAGACCGGCAGCATCCTGGTGGATTCCGGCCGCGGCCCCGCCTCGGTGCTGCCGTTTCGAGCCCAAAAGCACGTGCTCCTGGTCCCCCCCAACCGGGCCGAACTGAGCCTGGCCCAGGCCCTGGCCTTGGTCCAAAGCCGGGGACCGGGCCTGGTAAGCTGGCTCACGGGCCCCAGCCGCACTGCGGATATCGAAAAAGTGCTGGTGCTGGGAGCCCAGGGGCCCATGAGTCTCGAAATGATCCTGTATCAGGAGGAAGATTGATGGAACCGGTGCCGGTGGCCGAAGTCTCGTCCCGGGTTGAGGCCCTGCAAAAAGCCCTGTCGTCAGCCGGCGTCAGCCTGGCCTTGATTCGCCACCCCGCAGACCTGCTCTACTATGCCGGGAGCCTGGTGGACGGCTTCCTGGCGGTGGCCCCCGGGGTGCAACCGCGGCTCCTGGTGCGCCGGCCGCATCACCGCGACCACTCACCCCCCACCGCCTGGCCGCAGGTATTGTACCGGGATGTGAAAGAGCTCCCCCAACTCCTGTCTCTAGCGGGCCTGCCCGCCCAGGGACCCGTGGGGCTTGCAATCGACGTTCTCCCCGCCGCGCTGTTTCAGCGTCTCCAGGCCCAAATTTTCCCCGGGCGCCCCCTCGTCGACGTCTCTCCCGCTATCCGGCAGCAGCGCATGGTCAAAAGCGCCTATGAATTGGCCCAAGTGCGCAAGGCCGCGGCCGTTCTGGACCAGGTCCACGAACAGGTGCCGGCGCTCCTGAGGCCCGGCATGTCCGAGCTCGAGTTATCCGCGGTCCTGGAATATCGCCTGCGCCTCCTGGGCCACCAGGGGTTGGTGCGGGTGCGCAACCGGGACCTGGAGGTCTTCTACGGCCACGTCCTCTCCGGGGTCTCGGGATTGCAGATCGCCTACACCGACACCCCCAGCGGCGGCCCGGGGTTCAGCCAGGCCTTCCCCCAGGGCCCGTCTCTCAAACAACTGGCCCTGGGCGAGCCCATCAGCATCGATCTGGCCGCCTGCGTCAACGGTTACGTGGTGGACATGACCCGGATGTACGCCCTGGAATCCCTGCCCGCCCGGGCCTGGGAGGCCTGGGACGCGGTGGCGGAACTCTACCGGCTCTTTACCGCGGCGGCCCGGCCCGGCACCAAGCCCGGGGACATCTTCACCCTGCTCTGGGACGCCGTCCGGGACCGCGACCTGCAGGATTTTTTCATGGGACTCGGCCCGGATCGGGTCAGTTTCCTCGGCCACGGGGTGGGACTGGAACTGGATGAATTTCCCTTTATCACCGCCCGGTTTCCCTTCCCTCTGGAGGCCGACATGGTGGTCGCCTTTGAGCCCAAGTTGTTCCTGCCGGAGATCGGCATGATCGGCCAGGAGGATACCGGCCGCATCACCCCCGCCGGGGTGGAGTGGCTGACCCGCAGCCCCAGAGGAATTACCCTTATTTAAGGATGTTTGCAAAACATTAAGTTTAATTTCGTCTTCAAGACGACTATAATAACTCTATGAAACCGGCAGGCTGCCTTCACTTCTGGGTAATCGTGACGCTGCTGGGGGTCTTTCTTGGCGGCAGCAGCGGGCCGCTCTGGGGGGCCGACCCCGTGACTGTCTGGGCCGGGGCCTCCACCGCAAAGGCCGTGGCCCTGACCTTCGACGACGGTCCCTCCCCTGAATATACCCCCCAAATCATGGCGCTGCTCAAGCAGTACCACGCGCACGGCACCTTCTTTGTCATAGGGTGCAAGGTGGAGCGTTACCCCTGGCTGATCCGGGCCCAGTTGCGCGACGGCAATGAAATAGGGAATCACAGCTTCAGCCATCCCCGGATGACCGAAGAAGATCAGGCGTCCCGCGAACGCGAGCTGGAGCGCACTTCTTTGGACCTGGAGCTCTTGGGCTGTCCCCGGAACTGCAATTTTCGCCCTCCCTACAGCGCCTATGATGACCGTCTGCAGAGTTACCTGGGGCATACCGGACGGCGGCTGATTTTGTGGAGCCTTGATTGCGGGGATTGGCAAGGGTTGCCGGCCCCGGAGATTATTAAAAATGTGCTGACCCGGGTGCACAATGGCTCTATCATTATTTTTCATGACAGCTGCGAACAAGCCCGGACCAACCGGCATCCCACGGTAGAGGCCCTCAGAACCATCCTGTCGGCCTTGCAGGCCTGGGGTTACCGGATGGTCACCATTTCGGAGCTGCTTAACGGCCAAACTGGCTTGCAGTCCAGAGAGCATTGAAGAGCCGCGCGCACCGATTAAATAGATTTAATCTCAGGTTTGGTAAGATCAAAGATAGACGGAGTGGTCATGAATATTCCGGAAATGGTTCATCATATGGCGGGGGAGTCCAAAGACGCCGCCCGGCGCCTGGGCGCGCTGTCCCGGGAGGTCAAAGACCGGGTTATCCTCCGGGTTGCAGATCTTCTGGCCGAGCGCCAGGCCCAGATTCAGGCCGCCAACCGGCAGGACGTGGACGCGGCCCGGGCGCAGGGAATGGCGGCCGCTTTTCTTGACCGGCTGACGCTCTCCGACCAAGTCTTCACCTCCATGATCAAGGGTCTGAAAGAAGTGGCGGCCCTGCCGGACCCGGTGGGGGCCGTCACGGGCATGTGGGTGCGCCCCAACGGCCTGAAAGTGGGGAGACAGCGCATTCCTCTGGGGGTTATCGGCTTTATTTACGAGTCTCGCCCCAATGTCACCGTGGATGCCGCCGCGCTTTGCCTCAAAAGTGGTAACAGCGTGATCCTTAAAGGCGGCAAAGAGGCCCTGCACTCCAACCTGGCCCTGGCCCGGGTGATGCAAGACGCCCTGTCCGAGGCAGGGGTCCCCCAGGCCGCGATCCAGGTGATCCCCAGCGTGGCCCGGGAGGCCACTCTGGAGTTGCTGAAACAAGACGAACTGGTGGACCTGATCATTCCCCGGGGCGGGGAAGGGCTGATCCGGTTCGTGGCCGAGCACTCCCGCATCCCGGTATTAAAGCATTATAAAGGGGTCTGCCACATCTTCGTGGATGAGTCCGCCGACCTGGACATGGCCGAAGAGGTTTGCTTCAACGCCAAAGTGCAGCGTCCCGGCGTCTGCAACGCCATGGAAACCCTGCTGGTCCATGCCGCGGTGGCCCCGAGCTTTTTGCCCAGGATGTTCGCGCGCTACCGGAAGGCCAACGTGGAGTTGCGCGGCTGCCCTCGCACCCGGGAAATCGACGCTCAGGCGGTTCCGGCGCAGGCGGAAGACTGGGGGGCGGAATTTTTAGACCTGATCCTGGCCGTGAAGGTGGTGGACGACCTGGACGGGGCCCTGGATCATATCGCCCGGTACAGCTCCAACCACACCGAGGCGATCCTCACCCGGGATTATGGCCGGGCCCAGAGGTTTTTAACGGAAGTGGACTCTT
The DNA here is from genome assembly GCA_023229795.1 of Syntrophobacterales bacterium. Lineage (GTDB taxonomy): Bacteria > Desulfobacterota > Desulfobaccia > Desulfobaccales > 0-14-0-80-60-11 > 0-14-0-80-60-11. The sequence continues at coordinate 130,974 of JALNYP010000001.1, read as the reverse complement.
CCGTGGTGCTGGTCAACGCCTCCACCCGCTTCAATGACGGCGGCGAACTGGGATTGGGCGCGGAAATCGGCATCAATACCTCCAAACTGCACGCCTTCGGGCCCATGGGCCTGGAAGAATTGACCACCACCAAGTTCATCGTCTATGGCGACGGACAAATCAGGACCTGAGGCCCCCCCTCGCCTGGGGTTGTTCGGGGGCACTTTCAACCCCATCCATTACGGCCACCTGCGGTCGGCGGAAGAGGTCTGCGAGGCCCTGGCCCTGACCCGCCTCTGGTTTATTCCGGCGGCCCATCCGCCCCACAAGGTCAACGGGGACCTCACCCCTTTCGCAGTCCGGTTGGAGATGACCCGGTTGGCGGTGGGGGAGCACCCGCTGATCTCGGTATCCGACCTGGAAGGGCGGCGTCCGGGCAGGTCCTATTCCATTGAAACCGTGCGGCAGGTCCGACGGGAGGTAGGCCCCGCCTGGGAGCTTTATTTTATCCTGGGACTGGACGCCATGTTGGAAATTGCCGGCTGGAAAGATTACCAAGAACTCTTTACCTTGAGCCACTTTGTGGTGCTGGATCGCCCCGGGTATGACCGCCGCCGGCTGGCCGAGGTGCTCATCGAGGAAGTCCATCCCCAATTCCGCCCTCTGCAGGAAGGGCAGGGGTTCCAACATCCTTCCGGTCACAAGGTGTTCTTCCAGGAAACCACCCTGATGGATATCTCCGGCACCGGCATCAGGAATCTGGTGCGTCAGGGACGGTCGATCCGCTACCTCTTGCCGGAGGCGGTACAAGGATATATAATAACACATAATCTTTATGTCTAAGGAGGTACACGCGGCGGCACCTTCAACTCCACTTACCTCGGCAGCTCTGATGGAACTGGCCGTGAGGACCATCGTCGCCTATAAGGGCCTGGAGCCGGCAGTCCTGGAGGTTGAGAAGTTTTGTTCTTTCGCGGACTATTTCATCCTCTGCTCCGGCAGTTCGCACCGTCACGTCCAGGCCCTGGCCCAACATCTGGAGGAAGCCCTGTCCCAGGCAGGGGTTAAGCCTTTGGGGGTCGAAGGGCTGGAAGAAGGGCAATGGGTGTTAATGGATTATAATGCCCTGATTATCCATATTTTCTTGGAACCCTTGCGGTATTTTTATAATTTAGAAGATCTCTGGTCGGAAGCTCCCAAAACGCTGATCGACACCGACAATTATTCACCAAACTCTGCCATCTCTCCCCAGGAGCCCGCTACCCGCGCCGATACGGACCTCGAGCCGATCCGTCATGAATAAACATTCTCCCTGGAGACCGGCGGCCATTATTTTTCTGGCGCTGAGTCTGCTCCTTTTGCCCGTCCAGTCCGGCTGGGCCTTTTTCGAGCAGTTCGCCGGAGGTCTGAGCATTGAAAAGGAAAAGCAGATAGGGGAAGAATTCCTCCTGGAAGTGCAGCAACAAGTCCCTCTGATCCAAGATCCTTTTTTGACTTCCTACCTGAATCATTTGGGCCAAAAGCTGGTAGCCCAAATCGGGCCCCAGCCCTTTCATTACAAGTTCTTTATTGTGGATGATCCCTCCATGAATGCCTTTGCGGTGCCGGGCGGCTATGTCTTTATTCATACCGGCATGATTCGCATGGCCGAGCGGGAAGGGGAACTGGCCGGGGTCATGGCCCATGAAATCTCCCACGTCAATTGCCGGCATATGTCCAAGATGATGGAGAAATCGCGGGTCATTAGTATCGCCAGCTTGATCGGGACGCTGGCCTCCGTTTTTCTGGGAGGTGTCGGCACGCCTCTCCTCATAGGTACCATGGCCGCAGGGGAAAGCGCCATGTTGAAATATAGCCGGGATATGGAAGCCGAGGCTGACGCGGCGGGATTCAAGTGGATGATCAAAGCCGGCTATAACCCCCGGGATATGGTCAGCATCTTCAGCAAAATGAATAAGCAGCGCTGGCTGGAAGGCGGCAAGATTCCCCAATACCTCATGACCCACCCGGATACGGACAACCGCATCGTGGAGCTCTCACACCAATTGGCCATCCATCTGAAAGAGCTCCCGGCCGAGCAAGACAATCCTTATTTTCAATACTTTAACATCAAACTGGCCTCGATCAGCGGCAACGCGGGTCAACTCATGCGCCGGATGACTCAAGAGGCGCTGCATGAGCCCAATAATCCCGCCTTCCCCTACGGCAAAGCCCTGGCTCTGTCCAAATTAGAGAAGCATGATGAGGCGCTGGCCGCGTTTCAGCAGGCTTTGCGCCTGGCCCCGAACAACCCGCTGATCAAAAGGGACCTCGCCATTTTTTATTTTAACCATAACCAATATCCCGAGGCCCAGGCCAGATTGACTGCGCTTTCTCAAAGCTATCCCCAAGACGACGTGGTACTTTACTATTTGGGGCGAATTTATGAGGAACGCAAACAGATCGATCAGGCCTTGCCCCTTTTTGAAAAGGTCCATAAGCTCAATCCCACGTTTAGCGATGTATATTACAACCTGGGAACCCTCTATGGCGAGAAAGGACAACTGGGACTGGCCCATTATTATCTGGCTTTTTACAGCCTTAAGGTGAAGGCTCTTCCCACCGCCATGTTTCATTTTCAAAAGGCTGTAAATACCTTATCCGCTTCTGATCCTCGTTATACCGAAGCGCGGCTCCAACTGACCCGCTTGCAAAAAATGAAGATCAGGGTACGCAATTAAAGCCGCCGATCCACCCGGTGGGTAGGTTCCCATCATCTAAGCCGCATCCGGAGAAACAGCCATGCCGATCTATGAATATCGCTGCCAGGAATGCCGCCGGCTTTCCAGCTTCTTAATTTTGAATCTCAACGCTCCTTTCACCCCGGCCTGCAAACATTGCGGCAGCCAAACTCTGGAGCGGGTGCTGTCCCGGGTGCATGTGCGTCTTTCCGAAGAAACCCGGCTGGAGCGCCTGGCCGATCCCTCTGCTTGGGCCGGAGTAGATGAGAACAATCCCAGCAGCATGGCCAAAATGCTCAAGAAGATGGGCCAGGAGATGGGGGAGGACTTCCCGGGTGAAGTGGATGAATTGGTGGAAGAAGCTATGGAAAGTCAGGACCCCGGCCCGGCCGGAGAGACTGACTTGTAATACCTCTCTCCGGCTCATCCAGCCTGCGCTCCAGTTATTTATCCTCAAACCCTCCCCATCCATAGTCCGGGTTCAATTCATTGCGAATTTCGCTTTAAGCCCAGCAGACCCAGGATCCCGGAGGCGAAGAGCAGGAGACTTGACGGGAGAGGGACCGGGGCGGGAGAGCCTACCTGGGCCAGCCCGTCAGAGAACACGATGTTGCCGTAGTTGTCCTTTAGGTAAAACAGGGCGAAGTCATTATAGGAATCATTCGCCAGGAAGGCCCAGTCAAAGGAAAACTGGGCTCCGGTGCTTAACGCCACGGGCGTCTCCATTATTGAACCGATGGTGCCGGCCTGGCCGCTGCCATTATAAAAACCCGAGGTATCGATTCCAGGGGTTAACCCCAACTGGTCGGAAAAGAACTCCCCCATCGTGGGGTAGTAGAGGTTGCCGGCGTCCGACATCTTCCAGGTACTCACCTCGGCATAACTAGCGCCCATCAAGACATATCCCGAGAAGTTTCCCAGTTCGAATCCCCGGTTGGTTTCTCCGCCCCCCTGGCTCAAGTTATCCAGGAGCAGTTCGGAGTAAGCGGCACTATCAATGGCGTTGCTTACCACGAACCCGGCGGTGCCGCTAAAGGCTTGGGGAGCGGTATAGGTATACGTTTGCCAGCCGGTATCACCGTAGTCGGGCAGGTAGATCCAGGCCGACGCCTCATAATTGGCGCTCAGGATAAATAAAGCGGCCGCGATAATAACCATCAATCTTTTCATGGCTTGCTCCTTCTCCAACCTGCTCATTTTCCGGTCACGGGAAAATCCGGACCGGATGCGATTCTTTTTTGCCAGGATTAAAAGCAGGATTTGTGCCAGGAATTTTGCCGTAAATCAGGGAAAAGCTTGGGGGTCAGAAGGAGAAGTATAGGTGTTGAGGATCGGAGGCCGCGAAAGCCTGGGCCCTGGCGGGTCAGGGTGAGGGAATTATCAGGCTGATTGATGAGAATAAGGGTCAGTAGAAGAGATTCAACAGGCAGGTGAACCAGAGGGATTATTGGTCAGGGGCCTCAAAATCAACTAGTTGATTCAATTAGATGGGGAAGCTTGCCAAGGCTCGGGAGCGGAGTTTTCGGCCAGGTCCTCGGTAAGGCCGCTGCCGCTGACGTCCACCGGCATGCCGTTCTGTTCTTCCACCGTCTGCATTACCTTGCGCATATTCACCTGATCCGCCACACCCCGCTCCTCCAGCAGGCTCAAGACGTGCAGGAGCATAGAGCGGATCTTGAAGTAGACGTCCTCATGCACCGAGAGATAAATACGGCCCTGGCGGAAGCCGATCTTGGCCGGCTCATAGATATATTCCACCGAGGCCCCCATCGGCACCAGGGGAAACAATTTCTTGATATGCTCCGGATACATGCGGGTGCAGCCGTGGCTCACCAGACGGCCCACCCCCAGGGGCATGGCCGTGCCGTGGATGCCTAATCACCCCAGGACAGGGTGAGCTTGTATTCCCCTAAGGGATTGTCTTCTCCCGGCGGCATCTCCGCCATGCCGTATTTGGCCTGCAGGGACTTGGGGATGTGCCAGGTGGGATTCACCTTCTTCTCAATCACCCGAAATTTCCCTTGCGGGGTTCGGAAATCTAGGACACCCATGCCGATGGGAAAAGTATAGACCTCGGTATTATTATTAATGAAGTAATAAAGCCGCATCTCTCCGGTGTTGACGATGATCTGGTTGCCATGGTTATTGGGCACGATCCACAGGGTGGGGACGATCATCTCGGCGCCCGCCGGCGGCAGGAACGGGTCCCAGCGGCGGTACATGACCCCGAGCTCCGAATAGCCCAGGCCATAGTCCCGGGCCAGTTCCAGCAGATCATCGCCCTTCTTGATGCGGTAGTGCTGAATGCTGCCCACCACGGTGAGGGCCTCGGGGTCGCAACCTTGGGAAGAATCCGGCAGACGGAGGTGATAAGGGCCGGCCGCGGCGGCCGGCAGGGCTGCCGCCAGGATCAGGATAGCCAGGCAGATGAGGCTCATCCGTCGTAGAATCGCCATCCTGGCGCGGAACCCTGAAATTGCGTCTAGGTTATTTACGGCTCTCAATTTAAATCTATCTCAGGGAACTGGAGGCTCGCCCGGCGCCCGCGTCTCTTTTGGTGATATCCACCGGCATCCCGTTTTGCTCTTCCACCGTCTGCATGACTTTCTGCAGATCTACCTGATCCGCCAGCCCGCGCTGCTCCAGCATACCGAGGACGTGCAGGATCATGGAGCGAATCTTGAAATAGACGTCATCATGCACCGACAGATAAACATGGCCCTGGCGGAAGCCGATGAGCGCCGGCTCGTAGATATACTCCACCTTGGTGCCCATCGGCACCATGGCAAAGAGTTTCTTGATATCCTCCGGGTAAAGGCGGGTGCAGCCATGACTCACCAAACGGCCCACAGCCCAGGGTAAATTGCAGCCGTGGATGCCGTAGTCACCCCAGTTCAGGCCGAGCTTATACGCCCCCATCGGGTTATCCGGCCCCGCGGGCATCACCGCCATCTCGTATTTTTTTTGCAGCTGCTTGGGGATGTGCCAGTCGGGATTTACTTTCTTTTGATTCACGAAAAAATTGCCGGTAGGGGTTCTAAAGTCCAGGACCCCCATGCCGATGGGATAGGTATAGACCTGCGTGCCATTGTTAACGAAATAAAACAGCCGCATTTCGCCGGTATTGACGATAATCTGCGCGCTGTGGCCGGTGGGCACGATCCACATGGTCGGAATCAGCATGTTGACGTCCGGGGGGGGCAGGAAGGGGTCCCAGCTGCGGTACATGGCGCCGATTTCCGTCCAGCCCAGATCGTAATTCCGGGCGACATCCAGAAGATCCTCGCCTTTTTTGGTCACGTGATGCTGGGGCGAGCCGATCACCGTCGTCGCCTGGGGATCAATGCCCGTACGGGTAACAGGCATCTTGATGCTAAACGGACCGCCGGCCCAGGCGGACCCGGCGCTCAGCAGAACCACTAATACTATCAGTACCTTGGCCACGCGCATAAGCTTAACTCTGACCGGGACGATAAGGTTTCAGACTGGACGCGAAGGGCGGTTCCATGATGCCCTTCTCCGTGATGATCCCCGCAATTAACTCATTGGGAGTGACATCAAAAGCCAGATTGAGGGCTTGAGCTCCGGCCGGGGCTACCGCCTGGCCCCACAGATGAGTGACCTCCTCGGGGGCCCGCTCTTCCACCGGGATGTGGTTGCCGTCGGGGATGGTGAAATCAAAGGTGGACAAAGGCGCGGCCACGTAAAAGGGAATGCCGTGATGGTGAGCCAGGACCGCCACGCTGTAGGTGCCGATCTTGTTGGCGGTGTCGCCGTTGGCCGCGATGCGGTCCGCGCCCAGGATGACCAGGTCCACTTTCCCCTGGTGCATCAGGGTGGCCGCGGCCCCATCGGGGATCAGGGTGTAGGGAATACCCAATTTCCCCAGTTCCCAGGTGGTGAGCCGCGCCCCCTGGAGGAGAGGCCGGGTTTCGTCCACCCACACGGAGAAGCGTTTGCCCGCCTCCCAGGCCGCCCGCAGCACCCCCAGGGCGGTGCCGTACGCCCCGGTAGCCAGGGCCCCGGTGTTACAATGGGTCAGCACCCGATGACCCTCGCGGATCAGGACCTGCCCCGCCTGGGCCATGCGGCGGTTGATGGTCTCATCTTCCTTGAGCATGGTCTGGGCTTCGGCCACGAGATGTCCCTTGATCGCCTCCACCGATTCCGCTTTATGCGCCTGGGCCACCAACAGCACCCGATCCAAGGCCCAAAACAGGTTGACCGCAGTGGGCCGGGCCGCGGCAATCTCCCGGCAGATCACCTGGAACCGCGATTGAAACTCCTTGCCGTCGGCGGTATCCAAACTCAGCGCGCCCAACGCCGCGCCCATGGCCGCGGCCACCCCGATGGCCGGCGCCCCCCGGATCGCCAGGGTGCGGATGGCGTCGATGACCTCGTGATAATCCGTGATCTCCAGGTACAATTCTTCCGCGGGCAAACGCCGCTGATCCAACAGCTTAACCTTATCCACGTCCCAACAGATGCTGCAGTATGGAATCATCTTTACTCCAGAGTCTTGGCGCTTTAGCCGGCGCCAAGGCGCCAAGGATTATTGCCCTAACAGCCGCTGAAAAATCTCGTTCGCCAACTGCGGGTTGGCCTGGCCTTTGGTCTGTTTCATCAGTTGGCCCACGAAGAAGCCCATAAGTTTGGTCTTGCCGGCCCGAAAGTCCGCGGCTTCTTTGGGGTGGGCCTGAATAATCTCCTGGGCCGCGGTTTCCAAGGCCCCAGTATCGCTGATCTGGGCCAGGCCTTTTGCCTTGATGATGACTTCTGGGTTTTTCCCGGTAGCAACCACTTCTTTCAACACTTCCTTGGCCTGATTGCGGCTGATCGTGCCTTTTTCAACTAAAGTCAGTAGGTTCCCCGATATCTCAGGGGTAATTGTTGAGATTGAAATGGGATCATCCATGATCCAATTGCTCAATTGCTTTGGGTGTATGTTCGGGAACTTCGTAGCCGTGCCCAGGAAGTGATGCGCCAGTGTCTTATTTGAGGATAGCACCTCGGCATCGTATTCCGGCAGCCCATAATCGGTATGAAAGCTGATACGAACCGCCTCCGGCAACTTCGGAAGGTTTTTTCGCAGGGTCTCCAACCACTCGGGATCGATCCTGATCGGCACCAGGTCCGGGTCCGGGAAGTAGCGGTAGTCGTGGGCCTCTTCCTTGCCCCGCATCGATACGGTCTGATTGGCCGCCGTATCCCATAGGCGGGTTTCCTGGACGATCTCCCGCCCCGCGGCCAGCAAGGCCCGCTGCCGCTTGATCTCATACTCCAGGGCCGCCTTCACGAACCGGAAGGAGTTCATGTTCTTGAGCTCGGCCTTGGTGCCGAACTCCGTCTGCCCCACCGGCCTCAGGGAGATGTTGGCGTCGCAGCGGACCGAGCCTTCCTCCATGTTGCCGTCGCAGATCTCTAAGTATAACAGGATATTGCGCAGGCCCTTGAAATACTCCACCGCCTCTTCGGGGGTGCGCATCTCCGGTTCGCTGACGATCTCGATGAGCGGCACCCCGGTGCGGTTGAAATCCACGAAGCTCACCGGCCGGGACTCGCTGTGGATCAGCTTGCCCGCGTCTTCCTCCATATGGATGCGGGTGATGCCGATGCGCCGGGCCGCGCCGTTGACTTTGATATCCAGATGGCCGTGCTCCGCCAGGGGTAATTCGTACTGGGAGATCTGGTAACCCTTCGGAAGATCAGGATAAAAGTAGTTTTTCCGGGCGAAGACCGACTCGGGGTTGACCCGGCAGTCCGTGGCCAGGGCCATTTTCAGGGCGAACTCCAGCGCCTTTTTATTGAGGACCGGGAGTGAACCGGGCATCCCCAGGCAGACCTCGCAGACCTGGGTATTGGGCGGAGCCCCGAACGTGGTGGCGCAGCCGCAGAAGATCTTGCTGGCGGTCAAGAGCTCGGCGTGAATTTCCAGCCCGATAACAGCCTCGAATTCCACTTTCTTCCTCCTGAGATTATTGAAGGTTACCTAAATGGACCAGGTCTGTCAAGGCACGGCTCCCGGGGCTTTGCCGGCAAAATCCCGGGTATCCTTGCTTATCTGATCACTTGCGTAAGTTTATAATTTGCATAAGATAATAGGAGAAGGTGTTATTTCCCCGGCCGCGGCGGCCGCAACCATGAGGACCCCTGATGACGAGCGCACCCCGCGAGGACTTTGCCCCCCCGGAGACCGGACGCTATAGCCGGAATGCCCTCCTGGCCCGGGTAGGCTGGGCCGGACAGGCCCGCTGGCGCGCCAGCCGGGTCCTGGTGGTAGGCGCGGGCGGCCTCGGTTCCGCCGCCCTGCTCTATCTCGCCGCCGCGGGGGTAGGGCGTCTGGGCGTGGTGGACGGCGACGCGGTGGAATTGTCCAACCTCCAGCGCCAGATTCTCCACCGCACGGCCGGCCTTGGGCGCCGCAAGGCGGCCTCCGCGGCCGACTCCCTCGCGGCCCTTAACCCCCTCTGCCGGGTCGAGACCTTTGACCTGCGCCTGGACCGGGACAACGTCGGGGATGTGGTCTCGGGCTTTGAGGTGGTGCTGGACGCCAGCGACAATTTCCCCACCCGCTTTCTGCTGGCCGAGTACTGCTGGCAACACCAGATTCCCCTGGTTTCCGCCGCGGCCACGGGCTGGCATGGGCAACTCCTGGTGGTGCGGCCCGGGGCGGATAATCCCTGTTACCGCTGCCTGGTCCCCGAGCTGCCGCCGGCTGCGGCCGTGCCCCCCGCTAGCGAATCGGGCATCCTGGGCGCGGTGGCCGGCACCCTGGGCTGCCTCCAGGCGGTGGAAGCCTTGAAGCTCCTCCTGGGCCTCGACTCGGACCTCCACCGCCGCCTCCTGGCCTATGACGGCCTGCAAGGGCGGTTTCAAACCGTGAACCGGGTAAAACGCCCGGACTGCCCCCTGTGCGGACCGGGAAAGTAAGCCGTAAGCAGTAAGCTGTGAGCAGTAAAAGCCAAAGCCTCAGGAAAATTTCCCCCTTTTCCAGGGGCGAGGCAGGGCAGGAGTGCCCACCAGAGATATTTATGAGTGGCGGCAGATTGAACCCGATAAGTAAAGCCGCCGGCCTTGGCCAGGTCCGGCGCAGCCTGAAGCCATGGCAGCCCAAACCCCTTCTCCCCTGCGAGGGGAGAGGGCAGGGGAAGTGACAAGTAAGCAGTGAGCAGTAAAAAAGCAAAAGCCGCGGAAAATTTCCCCCCTTTTCTAAAGGGGGGGCAGGGGGGATTAGATAAGCGCTAATTTTCCCATAAATCCCCCTTGAGGAAAGGGGACTTGACCCCCAACTTAGACTCATCATCATGGAGTTATCGCCTTCGCCCAAAGTTCCTTCCTTCTCTCCCCTCTCCCCCCAGCGGGGGGAGAGGGTTAGGGTGAGGGGGGGAGAAAAAGGACTTTGGGCCACGAGTATAATTATGCCAAACGACCCCCTGATTATCGCCGGACGCCCCTTCCGCTCCCGCCTCATGGTGGGTACGGGGAAGTTTCCCTCCGCCGCGGCCCTGAAAGCCGCCCTGGACGCCTCCCATGCTGAGATCGTCACCGTGGCCCTGCGCCGGGCGGACCTGGGCCACCCCGAAGCCGACAGCATCCTCTCGGTGCTGGACCCCCAGAAATATCTGATCTTGCCCAATACCTCCGGGGCCCGGACCGCGGACGAAGCCGTGCGCCTGGCCAAAATGGCCCGGGCCATGGGCCTGCCTAACTGGGTGAAGCTCGAACTCACCCCCGAGCCCAAGTATCTGCTGCCCGACCCGGTGGAGACCCTGAAGGCCGCCGAACTGCTGATCAAAGCGGGCTTCGTGGTCCTGCCCTACATCCAGGCCGACCCCGTCCTGGCCAAGCGCCTGGAGGAGCTGGGCACCGCCACGGTCATGCCCCTGGGCGCGCCCATCGGCAGCAACCGCGGGGTCAAAACCCGGGATATGATCCGCATCATCATCGAGCAGGCCACCGTGCCGGTGGTGGTGGACGCGGGCCTGGGCGCGCCCTCCCACGCCGCCGAAGCCCTGGAACTGGGCGCCGACGCGGTCCTGGTCAACACCGCCCTGGCCGACGCCCGGGACCACGCCGCCATGGCCAAAGCCTTCGCCCTGGCCGTAGCAGCCGGCCGCCTGGCCTACCTCTCCGGCCTGGGCCCGGAGCGGGAGGCCGCCGCGGCTTCCTCGCCCTTAACCGGGTTTTTGGAGTAAAGGATAGCAATTATGAGAATATGGGATTCAGAAAAAATGAAAAGGGGTTTATTTGTAGCCCAATTAACTTCATATTTAAACTTTCATTTTGAAGAACTCCGGGATTATTTTGATTCAGTTCGACAGCTAATCAAAAAAGAAGAAAAAAGAATTGCGGATTGGTCAAAAAGCCAAACAGAAAAACTTTCTAGGGAAGAAACAGAAGTTTTCTATGATAGGTACAGTGAAGATTATTTGAAATTTAGAGACTTATTTCCAAGTATCCAGAGAGATTCCATTTTTATCGCTATTTATGCAGAGCTTGAGGAAGCATTAAAATTCGTATGTAGCGCTGTCGCAAGTGAAATAAGTATTGATGTGCAAGTTTATAGATGGCGAGGTGGGATACTGGAAAGGATCGAATCGTGTTTTAAAAATAATATTGGAATTGAATTCCCCCCTGATGGAAATTTATGGGATAAGATAATTAAAATAAGAAATATAAGGAATACAATAGTGCATAATGGTAGTTGGTTGTATGAGCAGAATGATAGGGATAAGGAAATTATTGATTATATTGATATTGAGAAAGAAAATATTATACTAATTAAGCGGGACGATGGGGGGATTTTTTATAAAATACAATTGACTGATGCATATATTTTTGGAGTATTAGATTCATTGGATAATTTTCTCAATAAACTTATTAAATTGTTACACGACTGGTCTAACAGCCTGAATATTGAAAGCAAATGAATGAGCATGTGATATTCCACTCGTTCGTAAGTTGCACTTGGGAATGAGAAAAGTGATATCAATTTTTAGGGGCACGACCTGAGATAATGAGATGCCGTATCTTCGGTTTTCCAGAGCCAAGTATCCATATGCCTGCGCACGCTGTTCGGAGCCGATAGCAAAGGGCAGACCATACTTTCGTGACGAACCACATCCGTTTGCGCGTTTGCGCGGTCAAGCCGAAACGCGCCAGTTGTGCCTCACTTGCGTGCTTGGTGAAAAAACCGCACGTGAGTTTCTCGAAAGCCTTGGAGATCCGCGCCAACTTCCTCTCGGGTTTGAGTTGACCCGCAATGGATTTTTGAAATTCCCTCCACGAATTGAACTCGTGGACATCAGCCCCCAGATTCTCCATTTGCTTTCAGTAGAGCCAGAGCGATTGTGGGGGGCAACACCTGCATTCTTGGAGGACCTGATTTGCAATCGGCTTGATGCAATGGGATATGAACTGAAGCGCGTGGGGTCGAGCACCTATCAGAAGGACGGGGGCGTAGATATATTGGCGTGGCACCGAGCACCTCTTGTTCCTTGCCTGATGGCAGTACAAGTCAAGCATACTGCTCTCCGGGATCGCAAAATAGGACCACAACCTGTGCGTGACCTTTTAGGCACTGTTCAGACTTTAGGATTAAATGTTGGTCTTATCGTCACCAACACTACTTTCACCCCTGATGCACTATGGGTCGCCGAACAGCGACCACTTCTCGTCCGGCTTTGCGATTTCGACAACCTTTGTCGATGGCTCAGAAACGACTTCCTGCAGGAGCACGAGTGGCGTGATCTACCGAAGCAGATCGAACTTTGCCCTGGTGTCATCATACCCATACCGAGGTAGGAATATCTGCTTAAGCGGATGTTTTTTCTCCTCGTTCGCAAGCCCAGCTTGGGAATGAGAAAGGAAGTCAACCATATTTTTCCCCTCGTTCCCAAGTTGCACTTGGGAACGAAAAATGATTTGCCAAGCTTTGCTTGGTGGGTTTTGTACCCCCAAGCCAGGCTTGGAAACGAGAAAAGCAGTCAACCATATTTTCCTTTCTGGAATTTTCCCCCTGTCCATGTAACTAGGGGAGCATGAAGCATGTGGAACAATCACCGGCATTATCCCAGGTCAATCCCCGGAGCATGGTTTTGTTCCGCAACGGACCGGGTTCCCCGGCGGATTGTCCTGGAAATAAAGAGGGTTGCCGCGCCAACGCCTGCGGTTTCCCGCGGCCCCCAAGCGGCACAATGGCGCGAAAATTTACTGGCCGCGGTACACCGGCGCGGCTAACTGTCTCATGCTTACCAGCTTAAATAGGTTAAAATAACCATTATTCACCCAAGGTCCGGCTGGAAAACGAGAAATAAATCCTTTATGATAGAAAAATCAATTAATTACCCTTTTGCACAAATCTTGGCTGACTGGCCCGAAGCGCGCCTGCGGGAGGCCATCGACCGGGCCGGGCCGGGGGACGTGCAGCGGGCCCTGCGCCGGGAGCAGTTGTTTCCGGAGGACCTGGCGGCCCTGCTGTCGCCCGCGGCGGTGCCGTTTTTGGAGGATATGGCCCAGGCCGCGCACCGCCTCACCCGGCAGCACTTCGGCCGCACCATCGGGCTCTACGCCCCCATATATCTCTCCAATATCTGCTACTCCGACTGCCTCTACTGCGGCTATGCCCTGCACTCCGGCAGCCTTGGCGACCGGCGCACCCTGACCCCGGCCGAAATCCGCGCCGAATGCGCCATCCTCGCCGGCCACGGCTTCCAGAACATCCTGCTGCTCACCGGCGAGGCTCCCAAGGTGGCGCCGGTTTCGTACCTGGCCCAGGCCGTGGCCATCGCCCGGGAGTATTTCGCCTCCGTGGCCGTGGAAATCTATGCCCTGGATGAGGCGGGCTACCGCGCCCTGGTGGACCGGGGCCTGGAAGGGGTCACCCTCTACATGGAGACCTACCACCGGGAAACCTACGCCGCGGTGCATAAGCGGGGCCGCAAACGCCATTACGACTACCGCCTCGAGGCCATGGCCCGGGCGGGCCGGGCCGGGGTGCGGCGGCTCAGTATCGGGGCGCTCCTCGGCCTCTACCACTGGTGGGCCGACGGCTTCTGGATGGGCCTGCACGCCCGCCAGCTCCAGAAGGAGTGCTGGCAGAGCGCGGTCTCCATCTCCTTCCCGCGGCTGCGCCACGTGCCGGAGCGCTACCGGGTGCAGCACCTCCCCTCCGACCGGGAGTTGGTGCAGTTGATGCTGGCCCTGCGGCTGTTTCTGCCGGAGGTGGGCTTCAACCTCTCCACCCGGGAAAGCGCCGGCCTGCGGGACCACTTAATTCCCCTGGGCGTGACCATGATGAGCGCCGGCTCTTCCACCCGTCCCGGCGGCTACGCCCACCTGGACGACGACGCCGCCCTGGAGCAGTTCGAGATTGAGGACGGCCGCAGCCCGGAAGAGGTAGTGGCCGCCATCCGCCGGGCCGGCTATGACCCGGTGTGGAAAGATTTTGACGCAGCCTTTATAGAATAGTTCAAAGTTCAAAGTTTAAGGTTCAAGGTTATTTTTCGCCCACAAGTGTTTCCTTAAACTTTGAACCTTGAACTTTGAACTAACAGAGTCGGGAGATATTTCGTGAAATTAATCATCAACGGCCAAGACCGGGAAGTGAGCGCGGCCACGGTCTGGGGCCTCCTGGAGGAACTGGGCCTGCACCCCCGGGGCACCGTGGTGGAGCGCAACCGGGAGATCGTGGACCGGGAGGCCTTCCGGGATACCCCTCTGTCCGAAGGCGACGTGCTGGAACTGGTGCGCCTGGTGGGAGGCGGCTGATGAATCTCGCCCAATGCCTGGCTTCTTTTAATCAAGCCGACCTCTATGTGGTCATCACCGAGGCCTTCTGCGCCGGCCGCCGCTCTTTGGAGGTGCTGGAAGGAGTTCTGGCCGCCGGGGTGAGAATCGTCCAACTCCGGGAGAAGGACCTCGAGGATCGCCGGCTCTATGAGCTGGCCCTGGCCTTTCGCCAACCCACCGCGGCCGTTGGGGCTCTGCTGATTATCGATGACCGCCTCGACATCGCCCTGGCCGCGGGCGCCGACGGGGTCCATCTGGGCCAGACCGACCTGCCCGTGGCCGCGGCTCGTATAATCGCCCCCGACCTCTTCATCGGCGTCTCCAGCCATTCGCTGGAGGAGGCCCTGGCGGCCCAGGAGTCCGGCGCGAGTTACGTCAACCTCGGCCCCATCTTCCCCACCGCCACCAAGCCCCAGGCCGTTTCCCTGGGGGTGGAGGCCATCTCGCGCATCGCCCCGTATCTCAAGATTCCCTGGAGCACCATGGGCGGCATCAATCAGTCCAACATTGCCCAGGTGGTGGCCCGGGGAGCCAGGCACCCCGCGGTAATGAGTGCGGTCACCGCGGCCCCGGATGTTCTCGCCGCGGCCCGGGCCTTAAGGGAGACGATCATTTCCTGACGAATCCTGACGAAAAATTCGGCCGGACGAGCCACTCCCCCCAGGGTTCCTCCTTCCTCAGGCACATTTGCTTTTGCCCGGCAGGAACATAGACTATCTAGCGAAAAGAAATTCTACAGGATCGGTTCATGCCCACCATCAAGCTGAAAGCTTTTACCCTGCTGGAAAGGGTCCGGACCCAAAGCCCGGTGGTTCACCACCTGACCAACTGGGTGACCATTTATGACTGCGCCGCGGTGGTCAAGCTTCTGGGGGCCTCCCCGGTCATGGCCCACGCCCAAGAGGAAGTGGCGGAGATGACCAGTCTTGCCTCGGCCCTGGTATTGAATATCGGCACCCTGACGGTGGAGTTCGTCGAGGCCATGAAGATCGCGGCGCGAGCCGCCAATGCCAAGGGCATCCCGGTGATCCTCGACGCCTGCGGGGTCGGAGCCACCCAACTGCGGAATCTGAAAAGCCTTGAACTGCTGGAGCAGGTGCGCATCGACCTCATCAAAGGCAATGCCTCGGAAGTGGCCCGCCTCAGCGGCGCGGCGGTGCACACCCGGGGGGTGGATGCCACCCGGGTGGACCTGGACCTCAACGAGGTGGCCCGCAGCCTGGCCGCAAGACAGCGAGGCACCGTGGCCATCACCGGCCCGGAAGACCTGGTGAGCGACGGCCGGCGCCTGTTTAGGGTGAAAAACGGCCACCCCTTGCTGGGCCAACTGGTGGGCACCGGCTGCATGGCGACGTCGGTGATTGGGGCTTTCGTCGCAGTGGAGCCGGATTTGACCCTGGCTGCTACCGCCGCCCTGGTCTGTTTCGGGGTGGCCGGCGAGCTGGCCGCCCAGGGCTCGCCGGGGCCGGGCACCTTCAAAGCCAGGCTCTTCGACTGCCTGGCAGGGCTGGATGAACCTACCCTGGACCGCCTGCAGCGAGTGGAGGCATGAGGGGCTACTATTTCATCACCGATGCGAGCCTTAGCCGGGCCGGAAACCTTTGCGACGTGGCCGCGGCGATGGCCGCGGGGGTCCGGGTGGTGCAATACCGGCAAAAGCAGGGCCGCTCCCGGGACCTGGCGGCTGAGGCCCGGCAATTGCGGGAACTCTGCCGCGGCACCCGTTTTTTGATTAACGACCGGGTGGATCTGGCCCTGGAGGTGGGGGCCGACGGCGTCCACCTGGGCCAGGAGGACCTGCACTTCTTGGAGGCGCGCCGTCGGCTGGGGCCGGATAAGATCATCGGCCTCACGGTGCACAACCTGGCGGAGGCCCTGGCGGCCCAGGCGATGGGCGCGGATTACCTGGGCGTGTCGCCCATTTTCAGCACCATTACCAAGGCTGACGCCGGCGCGCCCGCCGGGGTGGCGCTCCTGGCTGAAATTCGCCGATACGTGGACCTCCCGCTGATTGCCATCGGCGGCATCACCCTGGCCAACGCCCCGGAGGTTATCGCCGCCGGCGCCGATGGGGTGTGCGCCATCTCCGCGGTGGTGACCAAGGCAGAGGTGCGCCCGGAGATTGAAAAGTTCCAGAGGCTGTTCCGGCCGGTTGATCAATAATACAGGTAGGGGCGAGCCATCGGCTCGCCCCTACCGACATCTATCTTACCCCACTTTACCCTTGGCGCATCTGCCCATCTGGGATAAATTAATTTTTTTGAGGGCAAGAAGATTGGCATAATGCCGGGGGCTTATAAGTCCCTGGTTCAATAAATCCTTTCAATCATTGAGGTAACATATGTCTCGTACGGCTTTTTTGTTTCCCGGGCAGGGCTCTCAATACGTAGGTATGGGGCAGGATCTCTTTGAGGCCGACTCCGCGGCCCGAAGACTGTTCGATCTGGCGGAAGCCGCCACCGGCCTGCCCTTGAAACGGCTCTGTTTTGAAGGCCCCATGGAGGAACTCACCCTGACGGTAAACCTCCAGCCCGCGGTCACCACGGTCAATCTCTGCCTGTACCAGGCCCTGGTTGAGGCCGGGGTGCGGCCTCAGGCGGTATGCGGCCACAGCCTGGGGGAGTATAGCGCCCTGTTTGCCGCGGGGGTGCTGAGCGCCGCCGACACCGTGGCCGCGGTGGCCGAACGCGGCCGGCTCATGCACCGGGAGGCGGAAAAATACCCCGGCGCCATGGCGGCGATTATCGGGCTGACCCCGGAGAAACTGAAGGGGCTGGTCCACCCCTTGACCAAAGCAGGCCCCATCGGCCTGGCCAACTTCAATACCCCGGTGCAGACGGTAGTTTCCGGCACCCCGGAACTGGTAGCCAGGGCGGGAAATCTGGCCAAAGCCGAAGGCGCCAAGGTCATCCCCTTAAAGGTCTCCGGGGCCTGGCATTCGCCGCTGATGGAGGGCGCCACTCTGGATTTTGAGACCTTCACGAACACTCTGAACTTCAAGGCGCCGACCACCCCCATCTACCTCAACGCCACCGCGGCCCCGGAGACCAATCCGGACACCCTGCGCCAGGCCATGGGCCGGCAGCTCACCTCCCCGGTGCGCTGGACCGAACTCATCGTCAATCTCCAGGCCGCGGGCATCGACACCTGGGTGGAAGTGGGCCCCAAGAATGTCCTCAAAGGGCTGGTGCGCAAGATCCTGCCGGAGGAGCCCGCCGAGAGCTTCTACAACGTGGAAAACCTGGATAGCTTGGAGAAATTCCTGGCCGCAGTGCGGGTATAATCCTATTTGACCGGCGCCCGAGATTGAAGAATTAACCGAGCCTTGACATTATCTTAAGGACCAGAGACCTGGCTGACCGAGCCGGGTCTCTCTTTTTGTCCATGCCCCGGGCGTTCTATTCACTGATCCGGGTTTGAAGTTCAGGCCAACAGGTCGGATGTTTGCCTAGACTCCGAATATCATCTCATGCTGGAATTCTTCATGATTTATATTTAATGAAATATGAAAAAAGTGCTTGACAATTCATGCTTCGATTCTTAGGATGGAGGCAGGGGAGGAATGAGTGGCTAAACTGCAACGCGAAAAACTCAGCCATCAGATCTATGCCGTCTTAAAAGAGATGATTGCTGATCACCGGTTCCAACCGGGAGCCCGCCTGAACATCGAAAGCATCGCCAGAGAACTCGATGTGAGCCGTACCCCGGTCTGGGAAGCTGTGAGGCGTTTGGAGCAGGAGGGCCTCGTCGAGAATATTCCCAACCGCGGTGTGTTCATGTCATCTCTCACCGCGGCGCAGGCCCTGGACCTGTATGCGGTCAGGGAGGTGCTGGAGGGCATGGCGGCCCGGCTGGCGGCCACCCGCATGGACGACAGCTCGCTCGAGAACATGGCCCAATGCATCCAAAGGCAGCGGGAGGTGATCGAGAACCAGGATTATCTGGCTTACTCCAAGCTGGACTTTGAATTCCATGCCGCGGTCTATGATGCCTGCGGCAACGAGTGGCTCAGGGAACTTCTCGAGACCATCAAAAACAAGATGCGCCCCTTAACTCTGCATATGCAGCCCGATTTCTCGAAGCTCATTGACCAACACGCGGAACTCCTCCAGGCCCTGCGAGGCCGCGACCCGGAAAAGGCTGAAGAGGCCTTCCGCAGGCATAATCAGTATATGATGGCCCAGATTCGGGAAGATGTGGACGCAGGCCGCTGGAAGCAGCTCGGGGGGCGGTGACTCTGAGGGTCCCGCTCAGCTACCCGATTTTTATACCCATTAATCTGTGCAGAAGGAGAAAGACATGAAGTTGCCGGCCGACAAAACCGCCATTGTGCTCATTGAGCCCCAAAACGATTTTCTCAGTCCCGGGGGCACGATGTATCAGTTCATTGCCGACCAGCTAGCCAAACGGGGCGTTATTAATAACTTGAAGACCCTGTTGGATAGCGCCCGCGGTAAGGTGAAGATCATCTATGTCCCCTTTCAGGCTTTTAAGCACGGCTTTCCGGAATTGAAGCCGGGAGGACCGGGCACCGCAGGCCTGCGCGGCATAGAAATGGAGATGAAAGCCGACTGGGGCACCGGCGCCTGGTTGGAAGGGACCCCGGGCCCGGAGATCATCGAGCCCCTGAAGCCGCATGCCGGAGATATCCTGGTGCGCGGCAAGCTGACCCTGGATGCCTTTCACTCCACCGCCCTCAACTACCTGCTGCGCGCCAATGAGATCGAGTATGTGGCGTTCACCGGGTTCCATACCAACTGGTGCGTGGAATCTTCGGCCCGGTCCGCCTACGACTTGGGCTATCGGGTGATCGTGCTTAAGGATTGCACCGCCACGGATACCGACCGGGAGCAGCTCTATGCCGAAGAGGTGATCTTTCCCCGGATCGGCACCGTCATGACGAGTAAGGAGTTCCTGGCGGCGCTTAGTTAGGCAACTCCTCTAATCACCAGAAAATCTCAGTCAGCAAAAATCAGGAGGGCTCCATCATGCAGGTGCGTACATCTGGCAAGACGGCTTTAATAGTGGTGGCTGCGGTGATTTGCCTGTTATTTACCCTCGGGGTTGCGGCCATGGCCGCGGCGCCGCCCAAAGAAGTCAAAGTGGGCCTGATCTATGGCCTGACCGGAGCCGCCTCCCCGGTGGGCCCGGTGCAGTTGGATGGCTCCAAGTTGGCCATCGATGAGATTAACGCGGCCGGCGGCCTGGATTGGGGCGGCAAAAAGGTCCCTGTCAAGTACGTCACCAAAGACGATGAGACCAAGCCGGACGTGGCCATTCGCCGTTTCCGCGAGCTGGTCGATGAAGACAAGGTCGATGTGGTCGTCGGGCAGACCTTTGCTCCCATCAGCGCCGCGCTCAATAAAGAAGTCAAAAAGCATCCCATCGGCTATTTCCCCGTGAATGTGGTAGCCCTGAAGATGTTCGAGAAAGCGGAGTTGGCGCCCACCACCTTTGCCGTGCATGGCTGCGCCTATTCCATCGGCTATGCCGGGGCTTCTTATATCGTGAACAAGTTGGGATTGAAGAAAATCGTCTTCTTCGGCCCCGCCTATGCGTTCGGGCAGGATCAGTGGCGCGGCGCCAAGGATGCCTTCGACAAAATGGGGATCAAAGTCGAGTATCTGGAGTCACCGGTGGGGACCAGCGATTTCACCCCGTATATGACGAAAATCATGGAAATGAAACCTGAGATCGTCATGTTGGCCCACTGGGGCACCGACGCCATCAACGTGCTCAAGCAAGCTTCCGAGACCGGGTTGAAGAAGAAGAGCAAGATCTGGTTCGACTGGATGACCAATGTCTTCGGCAGCGGCGTGCCGCCTGAGGCCCTGGAAGGCGTCTACTCCCTCATGAGTTGGTATTATAATTTGAGCGGCTTTGCGGACCAAGCCATCGTCAACCAGGCCAAGGCTTTTTCCGACAAGTTCACCAAGGCGTACGGCTATCCGCCTGATCCGTATTCGGCTATGGCTTACATCGGCACCAAGGAGGCCCTGCGCGGTCTCTCCATCGCCCAGAGCAATGAAGGCTTGGCCGTCGCCAAGGCCATTATGGCCAATCCCACCTTCGAATCGATGAAGGGCCAAGGGACCTGGCGGGAGGATCACCAACCGATTTTCAAATACAATGCCTTTGTGGTGGTGGGCAAAGGCGCGGCGGAACGCAAAGATCCCAAGTGGGATCTGGTGAAGGTTATCGGCGCCTATACCGGTGAAGATTATCTGCCGTCTTTAAAATCGCTGGGATACTAAATTTCCCCCGGCCATGGGTTGCACGAGTCGTTGATATTTAATCTCTCCCGAGGTCAGGATAGGGCTTAAGGGTTCTATCCTGACCACTCCCTTGCCCAACGCGCCGTCGCCGGCGCCCGATAAAGGAACCCCGGATGTCAGAAGAAGTCATTCTCCAAAGCCGCGGTCTCAGCAAACGTTTCGGCGACTTCACCGCGGTGGACGGCGTGGATTATCAACTTCGAAAAGGGGAAGTGGCGGGCATTATCGGACCTAACGGCGCGGGCAAGTCAACTTTTTTCAATCTCCTCACCGGCCTGTTCCCGCCTTCGGAAGGCAGCATTACTTACCTCGGCGCGGATATCACCAACCAGGGCGCCCATCAGCGGGTGGCCCTCGGATTGATTCGCACCTTTCAATTGGTCTCGGTCTTTGACTCTTTGCCCGTCCTCGACAATCTCGTCATGGCGGTGGTTCACTCCCAGCCCGAAACCAAGGGATTGCTGTGGCGCCTCCTGGGCAATCCCCATTCTCCCCGGGTGGTTGATGAGTGCAGATCAGCCCTCAAGAGAGCGGGGATTGCCGGGAAGATGAATCTGCCCACCTCCGAACTTTCCTATGGGGATAAGCGTAAACTCGAAATCGCCATGGCCCTGGCCCTCAGACCCCAGGTGCTGTTGCTGGATGAACCTTTTGCCGGCCTGAGCGAGGTGGAGATTACCGATGTCCTCGAATTGATCCACCGGTTAAAAGACGAGTTCACTCTGGTGATCATCGAACATAAGATTACCCGCATCCTGGGCCTGGTGACGCGCCTGAGCGTCATGCACGAGGGCCGGTTGATTGCCGATGGTTTGCCCGACTCAGTTCTGTGCGACGAGACGGTACGGCGGGTTTATTGGGGCGACGTCACTTGCCGGCCCCCGGACCCGCCTCAGGGAGCCTAGCATGTTGTTGGCGGTGGACCGGATCGATGTATTTTACGGACGGGCCCGGGTGCTCTCCGAGGTCTCCCTGCACGCCCGGCAAGGTGAGGTCGTCTTTATCGTGGGCCGCAACGGGGCCGGCAAGACCACCATGTTGAAGACTATTGCGGGGTTTCTCAGTCCTGGCCGCGGCAGTATTCAATTTGCTGGAGAGGAAATAGCCGGCCGGCCCGCGGATAAGGTAGCTCGCCTGGGGATCAGGTACGTGTTTCAGGATAAGCGGGTGTTCACTAAACTCACGGTCAGAGAGAACATCGAACTGGCCGCTTATGCCGCCGGCGTCAAGCTCAGCGAGGCCGTGGACCGCGTGGTCCAGATCTACCCGAAGATCACCAGGTTCCTGGAAAGCAAGGCCGGCGGACTTTCCGGAGGTCAAAGGCAGCTGCTGCTCATCGGCCGGGCCGTGGTGGGCTCCCCGCGCCTGCTCCTCATTGATGAGCCTACCGAAGGTCTGGCCGCGGGCACCATCGAAGAAGTCTTGAAAGCCCTCGAACTGATGCGGGGCGAAGTGACCATGGTCATTGTGGAACAGAATCTTTCCGTTGTTTCCCGCTTGGCGGACCGAATTTATTGCATGAAGGAAGGGCACATACCCGCCGAACTTTCCGAGCCGGCCGATATGCAGAATCAAGCTTATCTGGAGACTTATTTATAGCGGATCCCGACCATGAGTTTAACCCCGACTGGCGAAAAATCTCTGCTCATTTCCAGCCTCGAATTTCTCCGGAAATTTGATCTGCTGGTCATCGCCGCGCTCTTTCTGGTGCTGGCCGCGCTGATCTCCGTGGACCGCACCATCGATTTCATGATCTTCTGCATCTTCGTGCTGGCCTACGATCTGCTGTACGGCTACATGGGCAGGCTGTCGTTCGGCCACATGCTGTATCTGGGAGTAGGGGCGTATGCCCTGGCCTTATCCGGGGAGCACCTGTCGGGAAATCCCTTTCTGGGGCTGCTGGTGGCCGTAGGCTCGGGCGCGGCGGTGGGGCTGATCTTGGGGCCCATTATCGTGCGCACCACCGGCGCCTGTTTTGCGCTCATTAATCTGGCCTTCAATCAGGTGGGGTTTTTCCTGGCGCTGGTCGCCTTTTCAAAGTGGACCGGCGGCGAAGATGGCATGTCAACATACTTTAAACAGATATGGATCTTCGACTTCTCTAAGAAAATGACTGTCTTCTGGTTCGCCCTGCTGTGCCTTATCCTGGTAATATTTTTCCTCCGGAGGCTGACCAACTCCCTCTTCGGCATTCTCTTGCGGGGTATCAAGGAGAACGAAAACCGGGTGAAATTTTTGGGCTATAACACCTTCGCGGTCAAGATGGCGGCTTTTGTGGTC
This sequence comes from Syntrophobacterales bacterium, assembly GCA_023229795.1. Classification (GTDB taxonomy): domain Bacteria; phylum Desulfobacterota; class Desulfobaccia; order Desulfobaccales; family 0-14-0-80-60-11; genus 0-14-0-80-60-11. Next base: position 107,930 of record JALNYP010000001.1, on the reverse strand, counting down.
TCGACCAGCCTGTCTGCTTTGGCCGGCGCCCTGTTTATTCTCAACTACAGCTATGTCACCACCAGCTTCATCGACCCCTTGCGGAGTGTCGAGGTCATTTTTGCCAGCCTCATCGGCGGCGCCGGGAGTGTCTATGGAGCCTTGGTCGGAGGGGTGTGCTACAAGCTGATCAGCAATTATCTGCCCAACTACATCCAGCGCTGGGAGATGTTCCTGGGGGTAGTCCTCCTGCTGTTGGTGTTCAAGTTTAGAACCGGGGTGTGGGGCTATCTCGTGGCCCGGCTCAAACGTTATGACCAGCCGGCTGCTGCGGAATCGGAGCCGCGCTCGGAGAACAGCCGATGATCAGCACACTGGCTTATGGACTGACCGTCGGGGCCATACTCTACATTATTGCCATCGGGCTGTCCCTGACCTTCGGGACCATGCGGATCGTCAATTTCGCGCATGCCCTGGTCTATACGCTGGGGGCTTATATCCTGGTCACCACTCTGCAAAAATTGGGCCTGGGATTTTTCCTCTCGGGCCTGATCGCGGTAATTGCCGTCATCCCGGTCTCCTACCTGATCGAGCGCTACGTCATTCGCAGGCTCTATGGGCAATCCGTGGATTATGCCATCATTGCCACCTATGCGGTCCTGCTCATCGGCGTTGACGCCATCAAGTGGATCTGGGGGGCCGTCCCCATTCCGCTATCCGACCCCGTCGGCGCCTCAGTGGCCATTCTGGGAGTAGATCTGCCGGTTTACCGGCTCATCATCATCCTGGTGGCGTTGCTGATCTTTGCCGGGTTGGAAGTTTTCTTCAGCCGCACGGTGGTGGGGAAAATCATCGTCGCCGGCCTGGAGGACAAGGAGGCGGTGGCCAGCCTGGGAATCAGCGTGGATAAATATTTTGCCGTGGCCTTTACCCTGGGAAGCTGCCTGGCGGCATTGGGAGGCGTCCTCTACGCCCCGATCACCGCAGTAAATCCCTATATGGGCTTCCAGGTTCTGCTGATCTGCTTTGCGGTGGTGGTGGTGGGAGGGTTGGGCAGCATCCGGGGCACTTTTGTGGCAGCCTTCGCCCTGGGAATGGTCATGTCCATCACCGGCAGGTACTGGGGTCCCGCCGCCGATACCATGGTATTCGTAGTAATGGGCCTGGTCTTGATCCTCAAACCCATCGAGGCGTAATCTAAAAGCTCCTAAACCCGCCCACGGATTCCCCCCATCAGATCTGGAGCCGGCATGGGGATTTGAACCCCAGACCTGCTGATTACGAATCAGCTGCTCTACCACTGAGCTATGCCGGCTTTTTCAAGGGATTTAACCAGTTTTAGCGCAGAAAAGCAATATCCGAAACCATCCGAAAACGCACATTTTTGACCAGCCATGGTATGCATATGCAGTATGCAAACCGTTTTCATACCGCGTTCACGTCGGCGAGAGCGAAAGTTGAATCTCTATCCGTGAAGAGCTCCCAAAGCCAGTCATCCTTCCTATCAGCGCTGTCTTCCCTCCGAAACCAGGCGGTATGATGCGGCATGGCCTGTCTCACTGTAGTCCCAGCCGCACCTATGGCCCGTGGCGGCCGCTTTTTTCGCCGGATGCGGAACAATCTTTCGGGAGAAAAGACAAATGCTGGATTAATTGGATAATAGCTTATCTGCGCTACGGTTGCCTTGCGGGACGAAGCGGCCCAAAGTCCGGTACAGAGTGGTCAGGGTCCGGAAATATCCGGCCCCTCAGCGGCCGCGTCCCGCTTCGAGTCCGGGTCAGCCCCGCCTTTTTGAGGATCTATGAAACAAAAGTTTATTTTTTGGGCTCAAAAGTGCCGCTTAAATCACCTAAACTCACTGTTAGGCCGCTTCAGCCTGGCCCTGCGGGTCAGGTTGGGCGTCGTGAAACCCCTTAAATTTCCATAAGTTGAGGATTATTTACGCCGTTCCGGAGGACAGCCAAAGGTGGGATGCTAAAACCTTTAGGGTAAGTTGTGGATATCAGGTTTCTTTTAACCGAAAACCGAAAACCCTCTCAAAGCTCTTGCAGAACCAGGGGCAACAATTTGCCCGCCGAGCCCGGCAAAAAGTGGTCGGCGATCGAGTAGGTCAGGCGGGTGGGCTCCAGGTTGTTCTCCACGATCACGGCCTGCCACTCCCTGGCGATGGCCGGGATATAGCTGGCGGGGGCCACCTCCCCCGAGGTGCCGATGACCAGGAGCAGGTCGCAGTGCTGGGCCAGGTCCTCCGCCTCTTCCTCGGCCCGGGCCGGAATCGCCTCCCCGAAGAAGACCACGTCGGGCCGGATCAGCCCGCCGCACAGGCAATACAGGGGAGGATGGAAAAAATCCAGGCTCTCCCGGGGGTGAAGGCCCTTGCAGGTGTCGCACACGAACCTGAGGGCGTTGCCGTGGTACTCCACCACCCGCCGCGACCCCGCGGCCTGGTGCAGGTTGTCCACGTTCTGGGTGATGATGCCGGTCAGAAACCCCTTGGCCTCCAGGGCCGCCAGGGCGTAATGGGCCGGATTGGGCCGGGCCCGGCTGATGGTGTCGTCCATCTCGCTCAAGAGCTGCCAGACCTTGGCCGGGTTCCGGCGAAAGGCCCGGATATGGGCGAATTCCATGGGATCGAAGCGGTCCCACAGGCCCCCCGCGCCCCTGAAGCTGGGGATGCCCGACTCCACCGAGATGCCTGCCCCGGTGAGCGCCACTACCCGGGGGTGCCGGCGGATAAGCGCCGCCAACCCTGCCGGGGTAATCTCTTTCGTCTTGGCTTTCATGGGCTTAAGATATTATCGGACCGTCCACGCTGACCGGGGTCGAGGCCAGGGAGGTTTTGAGGCGCATGGCCTTCCTAATGTCCCGGCTTCCCAGCCAGATGAGCACCGCGGCAAAAATCAGCCTCAGGTTGGCTTCGCTCAAAAGGTGCGCCAGGTTGCCCCCCAGAAAGGTCCCCACTAAAATGCCGATAATGAGGGCAGGCAAGACCTGGGTTACCACGTTGCCCAATCGCCAATGGGTATAGGCGCCCACGCTCCCGGCTGGGACCATGGCCAGAAGAGAGCTGCCCTGGGCCGAATATTGGCTTAACCCTACCAGCAACACCAGGGCCGGCACCATGATAGAACCGCCCCCCACGCCCATCATCCCCGAGAGAAAGCCCGCCAGCGCCCCACTGGCCAAGAGCGCCAAAACCTTGACCCAGCCGGTGGCCGGGTGGGAGAGAAAAGCCAAATGGGCAAGATAGGGTTTGGATAGGAGCAGGAGGGAGACGAAAATCATGAAAAAACCGAAGGCCCGCTTCAGCCGCCATTCCGGCAGGGCATGAGCATAGAGGGCACCGAAGCGGGCGGTAAGGATGGCCGCCGCGGCCAACAGCAGAGCGGCCACGACATCGACTGAGCCGTTCAGGTAATAAGTCAGCGCCCCGGAAAGCCCGGTGAACACCAGAGCCATCAGGCTGGTACCGTGGGCCTGGTGCTGGTTGAATTTAAAGCACCGCACCATCAGGGGAATCATGATGACTCCGCCACCCAGACCCACCAGCCCGCCAAAGATTCCTGCGATCAGACCGATCAAAAGGCTTGTCACGTTTATGCACCTGCTCCAAAAAATTGCGGCTTATGAGACGGGCCATAAAATTTTCATCGATGCTCTCAGTGGATAAAATAGATCACGGCGATCACGACCCCGGCGATCACGACGATGCGGCGCAGCGTCTCCGGTCGAATCCGGCCTGCCAGGCGGCCGCCCAAGGCGCCGCCCGCCAGCGCCCCGACCGCCATCACCAGCATCGCCGGCCACACCACCTGCCCTGAAAACAGGAAAAAGATGGCCGCGGCGATATTGATGCAAAACGCCAGGAGCTGCTTTAAGGCGTTCAAACGGGTCAGGCTGTCTTCCAGCACCAGGCCCAGGACCGCCAGCACGATAACGCTGAGCCCCGCGCCGAAATAGCCCCCGTAGATGGAAGCCAGCCCCACGGGCAGCACGGTCCAGGCCTCGTGCGGGGTTCCCGCGCCGCGCCGTTCGGCCCGGCGCACGATCCAGGTCCGCAGCCGGTCTTGGACGGCCAGGAGGGCCGTGGCGAGCAGGATCAGGTACGGCACCATGGCCCGAAAGGCGTGCTCGCCGGTATTTAAAAGCAAAATGCCGCCGGCGATGCCGCCCAGGACCCCCACCGGCGCCAGCAGCAACACCCGGCGCTCATGGCCGCGCAGGTCGCCCAACTGGGCGAAGGTCCCCCCCAGGTAGCCCGGGCAGAGCGCTACCGTATTGGTGATGTTAGCCGCGACCGTCGGGATGCCCACCGCGGTGAGCATCGGAAAGGTTATCAGGGTGCCGCCGCCGGCCAGGGCGTTCACCGCCCCCCCTACGACTGCGGCCAGCCCCACCAGCACAAACTCAAGCCCGCTCATTATCCTAAACTCCGACCCGAATCCGGGCGTCCAGGGCCACCAGCCCCGGCTGTCCCGGGAAGAGCCGGACCGGGTTGAGGTCCACCTCTTGGATGGCGGGGAACTGCATCATCAGTTGGGACAGGGCCGCTAACGCCCGGTTCAGGCTGTCCAGGTCGGCCGCGGGCTGGCCCCGGGTGCCCGCCAGGATACGTCCGATGCGGGTTTCCGCCACGAGTTCCCGGGCCTGGGCCGGGTTTAGCGGGGCAACCCGGAGGGAGACATCATCCAGGATTTCGGTATCCACGCCTCCGGCGCCGAAGGCCACCACCGGGCCGAAGGAGTCATCCCGGCGGGCTCCCAGGAGCACCTCCCGGCCACCGGCCACCTGGGACATGACCACTACCTGCCAGGGCTCGCCGGCAGGCAGATATTTCTGGGCCACCGTTGCCAGCCGGGCAAAAGCCTCCTCCACCGCGGCTGCATCTTCCAGGTTCAAGATGACGGCGCCGGCCTCGGTCTTGTGCACCAGGCTGGAGGCCGACAATTTGAGCACCACCGGAAATCCCAGGCAGGTGGCCGCGGCCGCGGCGTTTGCCGCAGTGGTGACGGCCTCCCAGGGAGGCGCGGGCAGGCCCAGGGCCGCGGTCACGGACAGGGCCTGGGACAGGGCCAGGAAGTCGCCTGACCCGGAGTTCGCCAGCAGGCCGGAAATGGCGGCAGTCTCCGGCAAAGGCGGCGGCTCCGCCGGAGCCAGGATTTCTGCCCGGGCGGCCTGGTCCCGGCTGAGGGCCAGGGCCTGCACCGCGTCCTCGGGGAAATAGAAGGGCGGCACCCCCAGGGTGTCCCGGAGATAATCTTCTTCCTCCAGGGTGCATAACAGGGTAACGGCCACGGGTTTTTGGGCTTCCCGGCCCAGTTCCAGCATGCGCCGGGCCATCTCCCGGCCGGCCTCGCGCTCAAAGTCCGCCAGGGGACCGTAATTGAACAGCACCGCGTCCACCTCGGGATCCCGGCACACCGCAGCCATGATGTCGGTGTAAAGGGTGAAATCGAACACGTCCCCCAGGTCGATCGGGTTGGTGGGGTTGATCACCCCGGCCCGGGAGCGTTCCCTGATTATCTGCGCCAGGCGGTCGGACAGGGGCGGCAGAGTGAAGCCCCATTGGCGGCAGGCATAAGCCGCGACCACCGCCTCGCCGCCGCTGCGGGAGAACACCACCAGGCGATTGCCCTTCACCGCCGGTTGGCCTACCAGCCTGGCGGCATTCAGAAACTCGGACTGGGTCTTCACCCGGGTAATCCGGCTTTGCCGGCAGGCGGCCTCCAAGACCCGCTCATCTGTGGTCAGTGAAGCGGTATGGGAATGGGCAATGGCGGCAGTCTCGGGCCCCACGTTGGCCAGGTGCAAATAAACGGGCTTGGTGGCCTGGGCGGCCGCCGCCAGGAGGCCCCGGCCGTCTTGGAGGCCTTCCAGGTAAACGTAAATGGCCTCGGTGCCCGGGTCCTCCAGGAGATACTCCAGGGCCTCGTTTTCGCCCACATTGAGTTTATTGCCCAGGCTTAAAAATTTATTGAGGCCCAACCCCTCCTTGTTCATCCAGGCCAACATATGCGTGGCCACTCCACCGCTTTGGGCAATGATCGAAATGCGCCCTTTGCGGAGGTCGGGAGCCATCTGGGCGAAGGGGAGGGCCAGGCCGATCTCCAGGTTGACCAGACCCAGGCCATTGGGACCTACCAGGCGGATGCCGTATTGGCGCAGGGCAGCTTGCACCTCCTCTTCCAGATCACTCCCGGCTTCGCTCAGTTCCGAGAATCCGGCGGATTCCACCACTACCCGGGAAATCCCCAGTTCGCCGCATTCCCGCACCAGGGCGGGGACGACCTTGGCCGGGGCCAGGATGGTTACCAGGTCCACTTTCTCCGGCAGATCAGACAATCCCGGAAAGATAGGAAGACCATAGGTGGTGCCGGGCCGGCGTCCCACCAGAAAAATTTTCCCCTGATACTTGAAGTGCAGCAGATTGGCGACAATGCCCTGGGCCAGGTTGGTAGGCGCTTCGGAGACTCCCACCACGGCTACGCTGCGGGGATAAAAGAATTTTTGCATGTTCCGCCTATAGTTGAGATTTTTTGAGGTTTTTATAATAAATATAACATGAGGCTAATCTTGACAATCCTCTAATAGGAGCCCGAAGCGGGGTAGCCTCGAGGTTGCCGGCCCCTAACCACCTCCGCTCAATGGCGAACTTTCAGCAAACCTTGGCATCTCGGAGGTCAGACATGGCGTATGAAACCTGCAACGAGGTCAGCGAGGAGCTCTGGAAAGATCTCGGCGAGCGCGATCCTCAGGAAATCATCAGCCGGACCGGGGTGGAATATCGAGAGGGCCGCTATTATCTGCCGTTTCTGGACCGGACCCTGTGGCTGGACCCAAAACGGCAGCGGGGGAAAATAGCCCAAGCCCCGGAGGCTGCGCCGGATTTCCGGCTCTGCCTCACGGCCTTGGTATATCTGTTGAAGCTCGATCCCGCCAGCCTGGGCCCGGGTATCAGTCCCCTGGATCTGCCCGGCGGCGTCACCTTTTTCCGGGGCCACCACAGCCTGCCCAGCAAGCCTTTGGAAGAGCGCTTCGGTCACGATATAGCCGGCTTTAGCGCCGCGGGGAAAAAGTTGCACGGCGAAGTCAGGGTTAAAGGAGATGCCGCCGTTGCCTTAGAGGTCTTCCCCGGCCTGATGGTGGAAGTAATTTTATGGCAGGCCGACGAAGAGTTTCCGGCCCAGGTTTCTTTCACCCTCCCGGGGCACCTGGATCGATTCTGGTTCCTGGATGCGGTATGGGGGCTCTTGAACCTGGTGACCGAAGAATTGCTCAAGGCTGCTCCTCCAGCATCGTCTTGATTAGGTTGGAAAATTTAATCATATCGGTATATAATTTAGCGATAAACAAAAGTTTACATTGAACCATCCCCAAGGAGTATAGATTCGTGGACGATACCAGGGCGGGGCCTGCCATGGAAGCCGGTCAGACTGATTACCGGGCCATTTTCGAAACCTTGAGCGAAGCCATCCTGATCCATGACGCCAGGACCGGCGAGATTCTGGACGTTAACCGGAAGATGTGTGCGATGTTCGGTTATACTCCGCAGGAAGCTCGGCAACTGCGGGTAATGTCCTTATGGGGTTGCGAGACCGCAACGCACCAGGGATCGGCCCGGCAGCTGTTAGAAAAAGCTGCGGCCGGCAATCTCCAGGTCTTTGAGGACCAGCTCCGGGATCGGGCCGGACGCTGTTTCTGGGTGGAAATTCACCTGAACCCCGTTAAGTTAGACGGCCGCGACTGCATTGTGGCCGAACTTCGGGATATTGATGCGCGCCAACAGGCGGCAGAGGCCCTGAAAGAGAGTGAAGCCCGGTATCGCATGGTCACCGAAGGGTCACTGGCCGGGGTGTATGTCGTCCAGGATGATAGCTTTGTCTATGTAAATCCCACCTTTGCGCAGACTTTTGGGTACCGCGTCGAGGAAATCCTCGACAAAACGTTAAAGCCCCTTGATCTGGTCCACCCCGAAGATTTACCGCAGGTCCAGGATAGCGTTCGCCGACGCCTGTCCGGTGAATTGGATGCGGCTCACTATACCTTCCGGGGCAGGCATAAAGATGGCTCGGTGATTTACTGCGAGTCCTTCGGACGGGCTGTGGAATACCAGGGGCGGCCGGCTATTGTGGGCACCCTCCTGGATATTACCGAACGCCAACGAACTTTTGACGCCTTGCGCCAGAGCAAGATTCACTACCAGGCCTTGTTCGAAGATTCCCCCGTCGCTCTCTGGCAAGAAGATCATTCTGATCTTAAGACCTATCTGGAGAGTTTGAAGAAGGCCGGGATTCAAGATTTTCGCGCCTACTTCAAGGACCATCCGGAAGCACTGCAGCACTGTGCCAGCCTGGTGAAGATCATCGATGTCAACAGCGCGACCCTGGAAATATACGAAGCCGAGCGGAAGGAGCAAATTCTGGATAGTTTGGTCTCGACTTTTTCCGAAGAGTCCTACGAGACCTTTAGAGAAGCTGTCATTGCCATAGCCGAGGGCAAAGTCCGGTTTGAGAGCGAAGCCACTACCGCAACCTTGACAGGCAAGCTAAACCGGATTCACTTAAGGTTGCACGTCCTGCCCGGATCGGAGCAAACCTATAAGGAAGTCTTGATTTCCGTAGTAGATATCACGGAACACAAGCGGGCGGAAGAGGCCCTGCAAACCCAGGCCCGAATCTTGGAGAGCATGGCGGAAGGCGTTATCGTGATTGACGAACATGGCACCGTAATCTACGCCAATCCCGCGTTCCATGACATCTTGGGCATCCTGCCAGGGGAATTAATCGGGCAAAATGTGGCGAAGATTAATGCTGGTTCTGTGGAAGAGCAGGAAAAGGTTGCCAAGGGAATAATGGGGGAGATATTGGAGACCGGCCGCTGGCATGGTGAGGTCAGAAATCGCAAAAAAGACGGCACCACACTCCTTAGCTATGCCCGGTGCAGTAGCCTCGAGATAAACGGCAAGAAATACATGATTTCGGTCCAGGAGGATATCACCGAGCGCAAACAAGTCGAAGACGCACTAAGAGAGAGCGAAGCCAGTTACCGCATTGTCACCGAAGGCTCCTTGGCCGGGGTTTATCTGATTCAAGACGGGCTTTTCCGCTACGTTAACCCGGTTCTGGCCCAGGCCTTCGGCTACGCCCCTGATGAGGTCATTGACCACCTGGGTCCCCTGGACCTGGTGCATCCGGATGACCGCCCCCGCATCGCCAAGAACATACAACAACGCCTTACCGCCCAAAGGCAAGGAGCAAGAAATCACTTTAAAGGGATCCGGAAAGATGGATCGATAATCTTCTGCGAGATGTTGACCCGCCAGGTGGAATATCAGGGGTGCCCGGCCATCATGGGGACCTTGCTGGATATCACGGAGAGGCGGCGGGCCGAAGAGGCCCTCAAAGCCTCGGAGGCCAAATACCATACGATTTTCGACGCGGTCAATGACGCCATTGCGGTTCTGGAGCCCGAGACCGGCAATTTCCTGGAGTTTAACCGGAAGATCCGGGAAATGAGCGGGCTCGACCCGGCAGAAGCCAGTGACTGGAACCTGGCGGATATCTGCAGCCCCCGGCCCCCTTTCACGATCCGGGAAGCCCGGGAGTGGATGGGAAAGGCGGTGGAGGAAGGCCCCCAACTCTTCGAATGGTCGGGGAAGGACCGGCGCGGCCGGCGATTCTGGATAGAAGTAAGTTTGATCTTCACTCCCCTGGGGGGCCGGAACCTCTTGCTGGCGGTGGGGCGGGATATTTCCGAACGCAAGCAGGTAGAAGATATCCGGCGCCAGGCGTATGCGGAATTGGAGCGGCTGGTGGCGGTGCGCACGGCCGGGTTGGAGTGGGTCAATACCCAACTCCGGCAGCAGATTGAGGAACGCCGGCGCACCGAGGCGATCATCCGTTTACAGCGCGATTTGGCTCTGGCCCTGAGCGGCAAGGTGAGTTTGGAAGCGACTCTGCGGTTATGCGTGGAAACGGGCATCAGCTTTTCAGGCCTGGACAGCGGCGGAGTGTACCTGGTGGACCCGGTAACCGGCAGTCTTTCCCTGACTTATCACCAAGGCTTTTCCCCGAAATTTGTGGAAAGCGTCTCGCATTATGAGGCTGATTCCGTTAACGCCTACCTGGTAACGGTGGGAAAACCCCTCTATGCCCGGCTGCAGGACTTGCCGGGAATCCTGGATGCGGCCGGTCTCGAAGAAGGTTTGGGCTCGGCGGCGATCATCCCGGTCATCCACCAGGACCGGGTCATTGCCTCCATCAACATCGCCTCTCACCAGTATGAAGAGGTGCCGGAGACTGCCCAGGCGGCCTTGGAGACCCTGGCGGCCCAGGTGGGGAGCGCTATCGCCCGGGTCCAGGCGGAAGAGGAACTGCGGCGGGCCAAGGAAGACCTGGAAATCAGGGTGGCGGAACGCACGGTTCAACTGAAACAAGCCAATGAGTCGCTGGAACAGGAACTTAAAGTCCGCCGTCAGATTGAACAAGCCCTGCGCCATAGTGAAGCCAAATATCGCACCCTGGTGGAGCAAATTCCTGCGATCACCTACATCATCTCACTCACCGGCGGCGTCGAATTAATTTATGTCAGTCCCCAGATCGAGTCCCTTCTCGGGTTTTCCCCCGCGGAATGGCGGGCCGATAGTCAGAAGACCTGGATGAAGCAGATCCATGCGGAAGACCGGGAGCGGGTGCTGGCCGAAATCACCCGGAGTGTCGAATCGGACCGGCCTTTTTCCACCGAATACCGTCTGCTGGCCAAATCAGGCCGGATCGTCTGGTTCCGGGATGAAGCCAGGGTGATCTATGACAGAGATGGCCAACCCCTGTTTCTCCAGGGGCTGGCCCTGGATATTACTGAGAGAAAGCTGGCGGAGAACGCCCTTAAAGAAACCACCCATACCTTGCAAACGCTGATCGAGGCGTCGCCTCTGGCCATCATTACCCTGGATCGCGATTTCAGGATCAAGTTGTGGAATCCGGGCGCGGAGCGCATGTTCGGCTGGAAGGAAGCAGAGGTCTTGGGGAAGCCTCTCCCCGTCGTTCCGGAAAACCAGCAAGCTGAGGAGGGAGGCAGGCTCGAACAGGAAATGGCGGGAAAGGCGCAATCCGCCCTGGAATTGACGCGTGTGCGCAAAGACGGCTCGCTGCTTGACGTGCATTTATGGACTGCGTCGCTGTTGGATGCCAATGGCAAGATTATTGGCAACATGGGGATTCTGGCCGATATCACCGCGCGCAAGCGGGCGGAAGAAGCCCTCAAGGCCTCTGAGGCTAACTATCGCGCCATTTTCAATGGGGTGAATGACGGCATTGCGGTGGTGGACATGAACACCGGAGATTTTCTGGACGTCAACCAAAAGTGGCTGGAGTTGACCGGCTTTAGGGCAGAAGAGGCCATCGGCCTGAATGTTGCCGCTCTTTGTCTGCCAGGCTCTAATTTTACCCCGGAAGTTGCATACCATCTCATTCAGGATACCATCCGGAAGGGGCCCCAGCTCTTTGAATGGCAGGCAACCACCAAGGATGGCCGGCCCCATTGGGTGGAAGTGAACTTGAAGCGCACCGTAATTAATAACCAGGACCGCATTCTGACGGTGGTGCGGGATATCTCCGAGCGCAAACGGGTCGAAGAGGAGTTGCGCCGCCAGGCCGAGCTCCTGGACCTGGCCCATGATGCCATTCTAGTCAGGGACCTGGACAATCGGATCGTTTTCTGGAATTCCGGAGCGGAAGAAACCTATGGCTGGAGGCGGGATGAAGCGCTAGGCCAGGAAGCCCATGGACTGTTGCATACGGAATTTCCCGAAGCCCTCGAGGCCATGCAAAACGAGTTATTCCGCCAGGGACAATGGCAGGGTGAGTTGACCCACAACAGAAAAGATGGCTGGACCATCGTGGTGGCCAGCCGCTGGGCCTTGCAACGCGACAAAGATGGCCGCCCCATGGCCATTTTGGAAATCAACCGCGATATTACCCAGCGGAAGCAGGCCGAAGCAGGGCGGGCCCGGCTGGCTGCCATCCTGGAAGCCACTTCAGATTTGGTGGGGACCGCCGATCTAAAGGGCAGGCTGCTCTACCTCAATCGCGCCGGCCGCCACATGGTGGGCCTGGGTGCAGACGACGATATCTCTCATCTTACCGTAAAGGACCTGCAGCCCGAGTGGGCCGACCGGCTTTTGCTGGAGCATGGCTGTGTCGAGGCTATACGCCACGAAGTTTGGAGTGGGGAAACCGCCTTCCTGGGTCCTGACGGACGGGAAATCCCCACCTCCCAGGTGCTCATCGCCCATAAAAATGCCGAAAATGAGGTTGAGTTCTTTTCTACCGTCGCCCGGGATATCACCGAGAGCAAGCGGGCGGCCGAGGCCTTGCAGGAAGTGAACAACCGGCTTCGGACCCTCGTTGAGGCTTGCCCCCTGGCCATTATCGCCAGAAATCTGGCAGGCCAGATCATCAGTTGGAACCCCGCGGCGGAGCGCATGTTCGGATGGACCCGGGATGAAGTAATCGGAGGCTCCCTGCCGACCATTCCCCCCGGCGAGGAGGAGGCCTCCGAGATCCTGGATCAAAGCAAGATGGAAGGTGAAACCAAGTTAGGGCTGGAACTGCGCCGGCAGCGGCGGGACGGTTCCCTTATCGACGTCAGCCTCTCCAGTGCGCCCCTTCAAGATGGCGCCGGCCACATGACCGGCACCATGGGCATCATCGAGGATATTACCGAGCGCAAACGGATGGAAGAGACGCTGCGGAAAGTCAGCCGCGCCCTCAAAGCCATCACGGAATGTCATCAGGCCTTGATTCGCGCCACCAATGAAGCGGAATTGTTGAATGAGGTGTGCCGGATCATTGTCGAGGTGGGCGGCTATCGCATGGCCTGGGTGGGCTATGCCGAGTCTGATGCCGCTAAATCGATCCGCCCGGTGGCGCAGGAGGGGTTCGCGGATGGGTATGTAGAAAAACTGCAGCTTACCTGGGCCAATCAAAGTCGGGGCCGCGGGCCCGTGGGCAAGGCGATCCGGCGGGGTAAGCCCGTGATTTGCCGGGATACCTGCGTGGACCGCGACCTGGCCTTTATCCGTGAGGAAGCCAGGAAACGGGGGTATGCTTCGATCCTGGCCCTGCCGTTGCGCGACACCCGCACCTTCGGGTCTCTGGCGATTTATGCGGTGGACCCCGACGCCTTTGACCAAGAGGAAATCGATTTACTTATGGGCCTGTCTAATGATTTGGCCTTTGGCATTGCGGCGCTGCGGGCCCGGCAAGAGCGGCAGCGGGCCGAGGCGGCCCTCAAGGCCACGGGCCAGGAACTGCGGCTGCTCGCTTCCCGGCTCCTGAGTTTCCAGGAACAGGAGCGCCGGCGGGTCGCCCGGGAATTGCATGACGAGTTGGGGCAGGCCCTGACTGTCTTGAAAATTCACCTGGTGGCCATTGAGGAGCAGTTATCCGCAGATCAGCAGCCTCTCAAGGCAGGCTGCGAGCAGATGCTGTCCTACATTGACACGGTCATCGAAAATGTCCGCCGCCTGGCTTGGGATCTCAGTCCTTCGAGTTTGGAGGACCTGGGACTGTCCTCTTCTTTGGGATATCTGGTGGACGAAATCTGCCGTAACCACAATATGCAAAGCTCGGTGGTGATGGACGAGATTGACAACCTTTTTCCCCCTGAGACCAAAATCAATATCTATCGCATTTTCCAAGAGTCTTTGACCAATATCGTCAAACATGCTCGGGCCAGCCGCGTCGAGGTGGATGTCCACCACGTTGATGGCAAAGTCTCCTTTATGATCCACGATGATGGCCGGGGTTTTGATTTATCCCGGGCCCTTTCCAGGAAATCTGCCAAACGCAGTCTGGGCTTGACCGCCATGAATGAAAGGGCCCTTATGGCCCAGGGCTCTCTCCAGATCGCCAGCCAAAAGGGCTACGGCACCACCATAACGTTTACCATTCCAACGGATAAGCATGGGAAATAATATGTATAATATCGTTTTGGCCGAAGATCACATCCTGGTCCGGGAAGGGATCAAAAAAATCATCGAGGGCTTCCCGGGACTGAAGGTCGTGGGAGAAGTAGGCGATGGCTCCGAGTTGTTGGAACTCCTGAAGAGCCTGACGGTGGATATGGCGATCATCGATATCACCATGCCCTCCCTCCCGGGGATAGAAGCCACCCGGGAGATTAAAAAGGCCTATCCCGGCGTGAAAGTCTTGATCCTCACCATGCACAAAAAGAAAGAATACCTGAATAACGCCATCGCCGCGGGAATTGACGGCTACCTGTTAAAGGAAGATGCCCCGAAGGAACTCCTCAACGCCATCGACAAGATTCGGCAGGGAATGATCTACGTTTCCCCGCTGCTGTCCGGCGACTTGGCCAACCTCTACGTCCGGAGCCAGCGCCAAAGCGCCGAAGATGCCGAGCCCTTATCTCCCCGGGAAATTGAGATCATCAAATTGATCGCCGAGGGTAAATCCAGCAAGGAGATTGCCGAAATCCTCTTCCTCAGCTTCCGCACCATTCAAAACCATCGCACGAGAATCATGAAGAAATTAAACCTCAAGAAGAATACCGATCTCGTGAGATACGCTATCCGCAAAGGATATGCCGTTAGCGCCATCCCCTAAAGTTCATCGTGGTCCCCTGGAAATTAATTAATGAGTGAATTCATATCGATAAACCTCAAAAAAAGAGTACTTTGCTCTACAGAAAAGAGTACTTTGCCTCATTTTCTCCTTGCCTCAAACCCTGCTACATTAGTACGAACGACAGTTTAAATTTAATCTTAAATATTTTAAATAAATCAGGATTGATTATGGCGCACCTATACAAAAAGGTAAAAAAAGGACACGAGTATTTCTACATCCGGGAGACCCAGAGGGTCTATGGTAAACCCACCACCATCAACCAGGTCTATTTAGGCACCGCCGATAAGGTTGACTCGGTTCTGGGCAAGGGCGGTTTCTCCCCGAAGGAATTCGGGTCGATTTTCGCCCTTAATGAACTAGACCGGTCTCTGGACCTGGCCGGCATTATCAATGAGATTCTCCCTCCCAAGAAGCGAGTCAGAGGCCCCTCGCTGGGAGAGTTGGTCTTCTATGCCGCCCTGAACCGGGCTATTGCCCCCACCAGTAAGCGGCAACTGGCGACCTGGTACGAGACCACGGATATCCAAAGGATCCGGCCTTTGCGGCTGGAATCCTTGAATTCGCAAAATTTCTGGAATCATTGGGACCGGATCAGCGATTCGGACCTGGATAAAATCAAGACGGCCTTTTTCAAGAAGGTCCATGCCCTGTTACCGCCTGGAGAACACCATCTGATCGTTGAGACCGCCAATATTTCCTCTAGTCCCAAGCCCTCGGCTTTACCGGCGATGCCTCAGCAGGATGAGGATTTTATGGCGGAACACTTTTCCCAGCAGCAACTGGGACTGGCCCTGATCGCCGAGAAGACCGCCGGCGTGCCGTTTTATTACCAGAGTTTTTCCGGCGGCCTGCCCGTGACCGGTTTCTATAATCACCTGCAACACCTCCTATCCAAGGTCTCCAGTTTGGGGGTCGTGAGCAAAGATGTCACCTTGCTCATCAATCAAGAAATGGATGCCGCACCGATCATCGAGCACATCGATGCCCAGGAAGGCATGCATTTCATCGCCTCCTACGCCCCTGACTTTGCGCCGGATCTAACCAAAATTTCTTTGAAGGATTTCCGTCCCCTCCCCGGCAAGCCTGAGACCCAACTGGCGGCGCTCGCCAAGGAAGATGAGAAGATCCTGTATTACGAAGCCCATGAGCCCTTCTGGGGCCAGACTCGGCGGATCATCATCACCTTTGATCCCAAGAGCTTTCATAAGAGCTACCAGGAGCTGGGAAAGAAAGTCCAGAGAGTACGCAAGGAAATGGCGCTCATGCAGCAGCGTTATGCGCAGGAAGGCTCCCAGGAGAAGGCCGTGGAGTCCGTCAAGACCCACTTGGCGCAACTCTGTCACCGCCTGAAGATCAGCCCCTTCCTCTTCCAGTTGAATTTCCTCCAGGACAACGGCCAATTCCGCATGGAATTCCAACTGGATCATCGTCAGATGGCTAGCGTTGTCCGCCATTTCGGGAAGAATATCCTCATCACCGACCGCGAAGATTGGGACGTGGAGGAGATCTACGACACCTGTGTGACCCGGGCCGTTTTGGGACCCGATCTGGGTAACCCCAAACCCGGTAATGGCAACCGGCCTTACGGCAACGCCAAAGATAATCGCAGTCTGTTCCAAAAAGCGTTGCTGCCCTTATACCACTGGACCGATTCCAAGATTCGAGTGCACCTGTTCGTCTGCATGGTGGCGCTTACCTACCTTACCTCTCTGGTCCAACGGTTGGCCGCTGCCGGCCTCAAAACCACCCCCAAAGATGCCATGGAGGAATTGCGGGCCTTGCGCACGGCCATCTATTTCAAAGACTCCGAAGGCAAACTGAAGAGAGTGATCGAGGAAGTCACCGGCCAACAGGCAGCTATCCTGAAAGCCCTGGGATACGAGATTCAGGAGGGCAAAGTGGCGCCCTTCTAAAGCGCCCCGGATGGCGCTGACCATCCAACTCCTTTCTGATCCAAAAGCCCGGTGGCCCGGACGAAATCCCGCCACCGGGTTTTTTTTCTTCTTCCTGGGGCCCTCGCTCCGACTGCGGCGGCAGCCGCATCATCGAGCTGGGTCCTTTCCCATAGTTGATAAAATCAGGTTAAGACCTCTGGGAAAGCCCTCTGGTGGGATAGCCACGCGGGGGAATCTCAGGTTATAATAACCAGATAATGGGGGACGGATCACAACTCTCTCTCAATCGCAAGGTCGCGGCCGGGACTGCGGCTAACAGACTGGCCATGCACGAGATGATCTTCACCGACAATCTGGGCAAGCAATACCGGGACCTGGTGGCCCTGGAGGGCCTGTCGTTGCAGATTCCTCCCGGAGAGATCTTCGGCCTGCTGGGCCCCAATGGGGCCGGCAAAACCACGACCATTAAGATTTTGACCACCCTGGCCCGACCCAGTTGGGGCACGGCCCGGATCCATGATTTCGATGTGCTGCGTCAGCCGCTCCAGGTGAAAAAACTCATCGGGGTTTGCCCCCAGGAAATCAACCTGGATCGAGAACTGACCGCCTACGAAAATCTGTGGATTTATGGGCGGCTGCACCGCATGGCGGAGCTCAAGGCTCGAATCCAAGAGCTCCTGGAGTTCGGGGACCTCTCGGCCCGCGCCGACAGCCTGGTGCGGGATTTCTCCGGCGGGATGCAGCGGCGCCTCCTGATCCTCCGGGCCCTGGTGTCCCGGCCCCAGGTGCTCTTCTTGGATGAGCCCACCGTGGGACTCGACCCCCAGGTGCGGCGCCAGTTGTGGAACCTGATCCAGGAACTCAAGCTGGAAGGCATCACCATCATCCTGACCACGCATTATATTGAAGAAGCCGAGATGCTCTGCGACCGCGTGGGCATTTTAAACCGCGGCCGGCTCATCGCCCTGGATACGCCTCAGGCTTTGGTGGCCAAGTTGGGGGGCTACGTGGTGGAAACCCTGAATAGCGGGCGGCGGCAGTATCTGCTGGTGCGGGATAAGGATGAGGCCTATAGCCGGGCCCAGATGGAGCCTAACGAGGTGATTATCCGCCAGGTCAACCTGGAAGACGTCTTTATCCAGCTTACCGGGGAGCGGCTGACCAATTGAACTGGTTTCCCATTTTCTATCGCGAAATCCTGCTGTTCCGGCGCCGCCTGCTGCGATTGGGCTACGTGGTCTCCGCCCTCTTTTCGCCCATGCTCTATCTCCTGGCCTTCGGCCTGGGGTTGGGCAAACGCGTCACCATCTCCGGCGGGGGGACCTACCTGGACTACCTGCTCCCCGGCCTCCTGGCCATGACCTCGATGACCAATTCCTATACCTGGATCGCTACCAGCATGACGGTGGGGCGCCTCCACTTCCGCACCTTCCAGGTCTATATCCAGGCCCCGGTGACCGCCACCGACATCGTGGTGGGCCAGATCCTGGCCGGCATGCTGCGGGGCATCTTCGCCTCGGTCATTCTCCTGGGATTAGGGGTGGTTCTAGGAGGCGGCTTTCACTTCAACCTGCTGTTCATCGTGGCCCTGCTTCTCAATTGCCTGGTCTTCGCTGCCTTTGGGGTGATCGTGGGGATGAAGTCCCGCTCTCATGAAGATACCGCCACCTTCACCAATTTCTTTATCATGCCCATGGGGTTTTTCTGCGGCACCTTTTTTCCGGTGGATGAGATGCCCTGGCTGGTGCGGGATATCATCAAGATCTTGCCCCTGACCCACACCAATCACCTCCTGCGGTTTCCCGTCTGGAGCGTCGCTAACCTGGAATCACTCGGGCTTCTGGTTGCTTACGCCGCTCTCTGTCTGGTGCTGGGGATCGTCATTATCCGCCGATACAGCGAATAACTGCGGCCGGTTCGGTTTCATCACCCTTCTATTTAAAGCTTTCCAGGTAATGGACCAGGGCTTCTTGCTCCGCCGTGGGCAGGTAGGCATAGCTGGGCATCTTGGCCCGGGGATGAAGTTGACGGGGGTAGGTAAGGGCTAGCTGCAGTTGCCGGGGCGACAGGCGAGTGGCGACCCCATCCAGGGACACGGCGCCGTTGCCCCCCTGACCTTTCACCGAGTGGCAGGCAAAGCAACCCAAACGCTCAGCTAGGTCCGCACCCGGGGCTTCCTGGGCGGCAACCGCGGCCCCGGAGCAGGCCAGGAGCACTGCCAGAGCCGCTCCCAAGGCCGCGTGAATCCTCAAGGCTGTTCGCCTTCCTTAATCATCCTCTGAAGGACGGGCTTTTCAGGGTGATTAGGGTTCAATTCCAGGGCCTTTTTATACAGGGCGGCTGCCTTGGCCTTCTGGCCTTCGTCATAGTAATCCGTGGCCAGATTGATCATGGCGACCCAATTCTTCGGATCAATCTCAATAGCCTTCTGAAACGCCCCCATCTCTTTTTGCCGGAATTCCGGGACCCCCGATTTGTTGTATTTGAAACGGTAGGCCATGCCGATCATGTTATAGGCCGGGGCAGCCTTGGGGTTCAGTCGGATGGCCTTTTCATAACTGGCAATGGCCTCGTCGTACTTCTGTTGTTGAAAATTTACAAACCCTTCATGGATATACTTTTCGCCGGTCTCATTGCTGCACCCCAACGAAGCTGTCAGCAGGAAAGTGATGAAAATTAATTTGAACATGTGGCCTCCAGTTCCTCAGGATTATCAGGCCTTAGCCCGCCGGACCCAAAAGCTGCACCGCTTCCCGGAGGCTACGCCCCCTTAACGCGGCAGGGCCGGCTAACCGGTAAGATTCTCCGGGCGCTGACTTCCTAGGCCTTTCTTTCATCGGGATCGGTCAAGGAAGGAAACATTGAGATCAAAATATAATCACTGGGGGGCGTTAGCAAGGGAAAATAGACTGGGGAAGGGCTAAGCGACATGTTCGCCGCAATAAGCTATAACCCGCAGACCTGGAGGACTCTGGCGAACAAATAGGCGAAGTCCGGTCTTTTCTAAACTCGTTAATCTCAAGGGGGCATCTTCACTCTCTCAGGCTCATCCTGCTCCCAGCAGGGGCCAGGGCTTTGTTACGGCAAACGCTCCAGCGTGGGCGGAACCCAATTGCCCAGAGGCAGAGGCAGCCGCTCCCCAGCAGGGGCAAGGTTCCCGGAATAGGGACCCGGCTCACCTGGATCACCATATCGTTATAGTCCAGATCGCCATAGGGGCGATCATCAAGTCCATCCTCAAAGGCCACGAGGTATTGGCCCGAGTAGATCGGGTTTATCAACCCCAAATCGAGGATTAAACCGCTGGACTGGTGGAAGGGGCCGATGTCGGAATTCTGATTCTGGGTGGTCAAGAGGTCGGTTCTTCTCCGGGTATAATCGAAAAATCCAAAATCCGCCTCGGCCGCGAAGGGGAGAGCGCAATCCCACTGTCCCAATTGCATCGGCAAGAGTATTTCCAGAGCGCCGGCGGGAAGCTGGTCTTCGTGGGCAGGAGGTATGAGGTCCAAGGGGTAGATCCCCAGCAATTGCAGTTTCCCCGAATACCTGGCGTAATGTTGAATCTCATACTGGCCCGCCGGCAGACCCTCCAGGGGAGTGGCGAGTTGGAGACTAGCGTTATCCACCGGAAACCCCCAATCGGTCATGAGAAGATAGAGAATTCTTTCCGGTAGGTTTGACTGACTCTGAGTCTGAATGACGACGGCCGAAGCCCCCACCGCCATATCCATGAGGAAAATCAGGACCAGCGCGCCTAATCTGCAGCTTTTCATTAGTTTGGGCCTTTCCTTGGACTTTTTCGATATATATTTGCAAGCCCAATGCCAATTACCTGAAAGATAAAATATATGATAAATCAAATAGTTAACTGAAGAGGCCAAGAGAAGCGCCCTCAAGTATGGGTCTTTCCCCCGTCCTGGACCCAAGGTTGCTTCAGGCCTCCGGAAGACTTGCACCCAAGCTTTGGACCCGCCGGATCACCCCGGGGGCCCGAGGTCGGGAAAGCTGTCTCCGCCCTGGGGCTTGGCCAGAAAAGAAATATTCAGGGGCGGCTAAAAAAAACTTGTTATGGGTGGCGAATTTCGTTATTCTCCAACAAAGATACCGAGATTTAGGTTAACGTGGTTAGGAGTCTCAAGGGTATGGGCTAAAACCGGGAAGACATTTTTTTATCCGGTCGCTATTCTCGGTAAACTATAACGGTAGGAGGCATCATGGATTTCCAATCCGTTCTCACCACCTGTCCCTATTGCGCGGTGGGATGCAATCTCGTCTTTGAGGTGCTGGATGGTAAGATCATCGGCACTTTGCCGTCAAAAACCGGCCCCACCAACGAAGGCAGCCTCTGCATCAAAGGCTGGAATGTGCACGAATTCGTCCAGCACAAAGACCGGCTGCTCAGCCCCACGATCCGCCAGAACGGGGTGGCGCGGGAAGTCTCCTGGGATGCGGCCCTGGATCATGCCGCCGCGGAGTTGCGCCGGATCAAAGATACTTATGGGCCTGATAGCGTAGTGTTTACGGGCTCGGCCCGGTGCATCAACGAAGAGACCTATGTTTTTCAGAAATTTGCCCGCGCCGTGTTCGGTCATAATCACATCGATCACTGCGCCCGTCTCTGACACGCGCCTACGGTGGCCGGGCTGGCCGCCGCCTTCGGCAGTGGCGCCATGACCAATTCCTTCCGGGAACTGGAAGACGCCAACTGCATTTTTGCCATCGGGACGAATACCACCGTGGCCCACCCCATCGCGTCCATGCGGATGATGCGGGCCTTAAGCAAGGGCGCCAAACTCATCGTGGTTGACCCCCGCAAGACCCAGATCGCCCAATTGGCGCATCTCCACGTGCAGCATAACCTGGGGACCGATGTGGCCCTCATCAACGGCATGATGCACGTGATCTACAAAAACGGTTGGCATAACCAGGCCTTTATTGAGGAACGCACCGAGCAGTTCGACGCTCTGGTGGCGATGATCGAGAAGTATCCGCCGGAACGGGTGTCCGAGATCACCGGCGTGCCCGTCGACACCATTGTCACCATGGCGGAGATGTACGCCAAGGCCGAAGCCAGTGCCATCTGTTACGTGTTGGGCATCACCCAGCACACCTGCGGCACCGACAACGTCAAGAGCCTGGCCAATCTGGCTATGCTCTGCGGCCATATCGGGCGGCCGTCCACCGGAGTCAACCCCATCCGGGGCCAGAACAACGTCCAGGGGGCCTGCGACATGGGGGCCTTGCCCAACGTCTTCCCGGGCTATCAGTACATCACGGTGCCGGACAATCTAAAGAAGTTCGAAGCTGCCTGGAACGCCAAGTTGTCCGCCACCCCGGGGCTGACGATGGTTGAACAGATCCAGGCTATCCCATCGGGAAAGGTTAAGGCCCTGGTGGTCTTCGGGGCCAACCCGGTGGTGAGCTACCCGGACGCCAACCAGGTGCAGAAATGCCTGGAGCAGGCGGAATTCCTCCTGGTCATGGATATCTTTCCTACCCCCACCACGGAGTTGGCCCATGTGGTGCTGCCCGCGGCGTCCTTTGCGGAATGTGACGGCACCTTCAGCAACTCGGAACGCCGGGTGCAGCGAGTGCGTCAAGCCATTCCACCCATGCAGGGCAAGGCCAACTGGGAGATCATTCAGGAACTGTCCACCCGCATGGGCTATCCCATGCATTACAACTCCGGGGAGGAGATCTTCAATGAGGTCGCCAGCCTGGCTCCCTCCTATGGCGGCATGAGTTTCCCCCGCCTGGAGGAGAAAGGCCTCTGCTGGCCCTGCCCCACCCCGGATCATCCCGGCACCCCCTATCTGCACAAAGATAAGTTCGCCCGGGGCAAGGGGTTGTTTCACGCCATTGAGTTCAAGCCGCCGGCGGAGATCCCGGACGCCGAATATCCTTTGTGGCTGACTACCGGGACGATCTTTACGCAATATCTCACCGGTACCATGACCCGGCGCTGCCCGACCCTGGACCGGGAGAACCCCGAGGTGTTCGTCGAAATCCATCCACACGACGCCCACCGGTTGGAGATCCAACCCGGTGAGGTGGTCAGGGCTACGACGCGTCGGGGGACCATTAAAGCCAAGGCCTGGGTGACCGAGCGGATCAAACCGGGGGTGGTGTTCATCCCGTTGCATTACCTGGAAAACGCCGCCAACCGGCTGACCAACTGCGCCCTGGACCCGTTAACCAAGACCCCGGAATACAAGGTCTGCGCCGTCCATCTGAGCAAAGCGGCGTAGTTCGCAAACAAGTGATGGCCCTTCGGGGGCGCCAGGCGCCCCCGAAGGGATTGCCGGTGATTCTGCCGCCCTAAGGGCGCATCCCCAAAAAGGGCGCCACCGCAAAAAAATCCTTGTAAAAGGATGCGCTCTTCGATATCTTTTCAATAGAATAGCGAAAACGAGATTATCCTCACCGAGAGGGGAGCTTTGGTTGCGCCTATTTTTTTTGTTAAGCGCTATTCTATTAAAAATATAACGGTTCGGCTCAGGCCCCCCGGCATACCCGGCGGGCGCCATAAACCTGGAAAAGGCGGCGTAATCCGAAGATGGCAGAGAATCAAGACACACCCGTACAGATCGGTCCTTACACGTTCGACGCATATCTGCAACTGGTCAAGAACTTCCATGGCAACGTGGCGCCGGGTCTGGTCATCGGCGGCTTCATGGTGGATGCGGCCCTCCGCCGGCTCCCGGAAGGCGTGCTTTTTGACGCCATCTGCGAGACCGGCGCCTGCCTCCCGGACGCGGTGCAACTCCTCACCCCCTGCACCATCGGTAACGGCTGGCTCAAGGTGGTTAATCTGGGCCGGTTTGCGGTCAATCTTTACGACAAGTATCACGGAGAAGGGGTGCGGGTCTGGCTGGACCCGGCCAAAGTGGACGCCTGGCCCGAAATCAGGAACTGGTACCTCAAGCTCAAACCCAAAGCGGAGCAGGATAAGGAACTGCTCCTGGCGCAGATCAGGGAAGCCGGACCCCAAGTGCTGAGCTGGCGAGCCATCCAGATGCGCCCGCATTTCCTGAACCGGCGGCGCCGGGGGCCCATGGTGGTCTGCCCCCTATGCCGGGAGGCCTACCCGGCCCAGGACGGGGGGATCTGCCGGGGCTGCCAGGGAGAAGTGCCCTACGTGGAGGATCAAAGCGGGGCTGAGGCCCCCCTGCTGCAGGCCGTGCCCCTGGAGCGGGCCGTGGGCCGGCGCGCCCTCCACGACATGACCCAGATTGTCCCCGGCCTGAGCAAAGGGCCGGCGGTGCGCCAGGGCGAGGTCATCGGCGCGGGGGATCTCTGCCGCCTCCAGCAGATGGGCCGGCACCACCTCTACGTGGTGAACGACGACGGCCCCGGGCCGGAGTGGGTGCATGAAGACCAGGCCGCACTGGCTTTTGCCCGGGCTATGGCCGGGGAGGGCGTGACTTTTTCGGATCAGCCCCGGGAAGGCAAGATCAACCTGCTGGCGGGGCAGGACGGCCTGCTGGTGGTGGATGAGGCGCGTCTGGAAAGGTTCAACCTGGTGCCCGGCGTGATGGCCGCCAGCCGCAGCAGCTACTCCCTCCTGGCTCAGGGCCGGCCCCTGGGCGCCACCCGGGCTATTCCCCTGTTTCTGCCCCGGGCCGATTATCTGAAAGCCCTGGCAGTCCTGGAAGAGGGCCCCTTGTTTAAGATTTTGCCGTTGCGCCAACCCCGGGTGGGGGTCCTGGTCACCGGCACCGAGGTCTTCCTGGGGTTGGTGGAAGACCGGTTTATCCCCATCATCACCGCCAAGGTGGAAAAATTCCAGGGGCAGGTGGTCAAATCCCTGATCGTCCCCGACGATAAGGAAGCCATCCGCCGGGGCGTGCGAGACCTCCAGGACGCGGGGATCGATCTGCTGGTGACCACCGCCGGCCTGTCCGTGGACCCCGATGACGTCACCCGCCAGGGCTTGGCGGAAGCCGGAGCCACGGACCTCATCTACGGGGCTCCCATCCTCCCCGGAGCCATGACGCTGTTGGCCCGGATCGGCCCGGTCCAGGTTATGGGCGTGCCCGCCTGCGCCCTGTTCTTCAAAACCACCAGCTTCGACCTGCTATTGCCCCGGTTGCTGGCGGGCCTGCTGCCCTCCCGGCGGGATCTGGCCAAACTGGGCCATGGGGCCTTCTGCCTGGAGTGCAAGAGCTGCACCTTTCCGAAGTGCCCCTTCGGGAAGTAATTTCCCTCTCCTCCGGCTCCGCTTTTCCTTGGTTGGATCGGCCTGGCCCGCCCTAGGCGGATAGGCGCGACGGGACGCCCAGGTCGGCGATCAGATATACAATAATGCACAATATATCTCGACTGTTCTTACTATATTATACGATAATGTATTTTAACGGAACTTTAATAAGTTGGGCAGATTGAGGTCTGATATCTATATTATCCCTTAATTAAGATAGTTACCTTCATTCTCAGTTTGCTGGCATGAGACTTGCTTTACATATAATCGAGTAAAGATTTATGGACAAGAGATGTTATGCATGGGGTCCGAATATCCAGGTCCCGGCAAAGCAGACCAGGGCCAGGAGGAGGAGCCCCAAGCCCAGGGACACCTGGGTGAACAAGAGCGGCGCCCCGATGGAGGCCAGCAAAAGCGGTAACATTTTGCCAAAAAAATCTCCCGTGGAAATCCGGGTCTTGTCGGCCGCCGAAGAGGCATTCCCGATCTCACAGTCATAAATGGAAGTTGCAGAGCCGAGCCTGACCTCAAAAATATAGAGAAGATTGACCATAAACAGGACAATCAATAAGATCAACATAGCCTTCATCCTTTCGCTGAGCCGAATAATAGCCCCTAGCAATGATAATTTGTTATTGATTAAATCTTAAAATGTTCGCCATACAATAACATTGTCATTGATTAAATTTAATCATTTCTTGAGAATGGCAATCATGGCAAAGCCTGGTCACGAGAAATGTTATTTTCGTGATTGATATTTCCAAAGAGCCGAATATATAGTAAATGAAACGTAGGTAATTTTCAAAATAATCACGCTTTTTAATATTTGCGTGACCCAAGATGACCATGGAAGACGAATTAATTGCATTCATACAAGCGTTGGATGTTGGCGATTTGGAATTTATCCGCGCCAAGTCCGTCGAATTGTTGCACCAGCGCTCTTCTTTACCGGGAAGTCACGGGCCTTTACCGTCCCCCGGGCGTCCGGCGTCAAACGCGATTGCCGCCGGCATGTTTTCAGTGCCTCCGGACATCAAGTATCTGGACTCGGAGCAACTGGAGGCTCTTACCGAGTCCTTCCGGGCCTGGTACCGGAAGGCCTCCCGGGTGGATATTCACCGGGCCCGGGGCCGGGTTTGGCTCGTTTATCTGCTCCTGAGGTACACGGGAGCCCGATTGGGTGAGGTGTTAGCCCTCGATGACCGCACCGATATCGATTTCGAGCGCTCCGTGGTCAAATTTTGGCCGGATGAGTCGCGCCTGGGCCAGCCCTTGCGGGAGGTCCAGCTTCCGGACTTCGTCATAGCGGAGATTTCTGCTTATCTGGATGCCGCCGCCGAGATGCGCGGCGCCGTCTTCCAACTGGATCAGGGCTACGTGCGCCGGAAGTTCTACGAGCGGGCCAAGGCTATCGCCTTTCCTCAGGAACTGGGAAATCCCCGGGTGCTGCGGCACTCCCGGGCCATCGAATTACTGCGCAGCGGTGCCCCTCTGCCAGTCGTGCAAAATATCTTGGGCCACGGCAGCATTAATTTAACTGCACATTATTGCGATTTTTCCGAAGAGGACCTCAAAAGATTGGTTCAATACTATATGCAGAAGGAAATGCGGCTGAAAACGAGCGCCAGAAACTCCTTTACTGGCAAAGTTACGCAGATCTCGACCGGAAAAATTTTGTCGGAAGTAAAACTGATCACGCCCAGCGGCCATAAGCTGGTCTCGGTCATTACCAATGAAAGCCTTCATAATCTTGGTCTCGCCGAGGGGTCCATCGTCACGGCCATCGTCAAGGCCCCCTGGATTATTATTGAAAGCGACGCCGATTCCACCAAAACCAGCGCCCGAAACCGCTTGCGCGGCACCGTCACGAAAATCAACGCGGGACAAATCGTCGCCGAAGTTATCGCCTCCCTGGAAGACGGCACCGGCATGGTAACTCTCATCACGGTTCCGAGTCTCGAGAACCTCAACCTGAAGGTGGGGGATAAGGCCTGGTTCCTCTTTAAGGCGTTCTCGGTAATTTTAAACGTGGATTAGTCATTGCCGACATCTGAAATTCTTGCAGGATCGCAGGTAACAACGTGCATACCGGAATGGAACTGACCCCCTTGTGGCTGACCTTAAAGGTGGCCGGCCTGGCCACCCTGATAGCCTTGGGTTTGGGAGTGAGTGTGGCCTTCCTGGTGGCCCGAAAGATTTTTTGGGGCCGGGAGTGGCTGGACGCGTTGTGCACCCTGCCTCTGGTGTTGCCCCCCACGGTCTTGGGGTATTACCTCATCGTGGTCTGGGGGCGGAACGGCTGGCTGGGGCACTGGCTGCAGGAGGTCTGGGGCGTCACCTTGATGTTTACCTGGCAGGGCGCCGTCCTGGCCTCGGCCCTGGTCTCCTTTCCGTTGGTCTTTAAGTCGGCCCGGGCCGCGTTTGAAGAGGTGGACCGGACCCTGGAAAACGTGGCCCGGACCCTGGGGTTGTCGGAATGGGCGGTGTTCCGGCGGGTCTCGCTGCCCCTGGCATTGCGGGGCATCGTGGCCGGCACCATGTTGGCCTTTGCCCGGGGCATGGGCGAGTTCGGGGCCACCCTTATGGTCGCCGGCAATCTGCCTGGCAAGACCCAAACCCTGTCCCTGGCGATTTACAGCGCGGTGCAGGCGGGGAATGACGGCTTGGCCATGACTTTGGTGCTGCTCACTTCCGGCGCCTGCGTCTTGATTCTGGTGACCTCCGGAAAAATATTAAGGGTCAGCCTTAAATAATTCGATAAATAAAGGAGAGCTTATGAAATCGCTTAGAATTATGGCACTGGGGCTTTTGGCCCTGTGGGGAATGGCTCTGATCCAGCCGGCGCCGGTCATGGGGGCCCGGGAGTTGACGGTCTCCGCCGCCGCCAGTTTGACCAACGCCTTTCCGGAAATCGGCCAGCTTTTTGAAAAACAGCATCCGGGAACCAAAATCATATTTAATTTCGCCGCTACCGGCCCCTTGCTCCAGCAGATCGCCCAGGGCGCCCCGGTGGACGTTTTTGCGTCGGCCGATCAAAAGTCCATGAACCAGGCCCAGGAGAAGGGGCTCATCGTCCCGGCCAGCCGGAAAGATTTTGTGAGCAATACCCTGGTGCTCATCGTGCCCCAGGACTCCAAGCTGGCCCTGTCCGGCCTCAAGGACCTGACATCGCCCGCGGTCAAGCGGGTGGCCCTGGGCAATCCCGCTACCGTGCCGGTGGGCCGCTATACCCGGGAGGCCTTGACCAAGGCGGGGTTATGGGAGGCGCTGCAACCCAAACTCATCATGGGAGAATCGGTGCGCCAGGTCTTGGACTACGTCAGCCGGGCCGAGGTGGACGCGGGATTTGTCTTCGCCACCGACGCCGCCATCGCCAAGGGGAAGGTGACAACGGTGACTCAGGTCCAGGGGCACCAGCCCATCGTCTATCCCGTGGCCCTGGTGGCGGCCGGCCAGAAGAAAGCTTTGGCCCAGGAATTCCTGAACTTCCTTTTTGCCCCCGAAAGTGTGGCAATTTTAGCCAAATACGGATTCGGCAAACCTTAACGGTTTTGTCCGCCATCAAACCACCAAGGAGGGTTAGGTTATGAAGCTGAGCACCAGGAATATCTTTAAGGGCAAGGTAGTGGACCTGAAAGAAGGCATGGTCATGGCCAAGGTGAAGGTTGACATCGGCGGCGGCAATATCGTCACCGCGATTATCACGGTCGAGGCCTTGAAAGAATTAGGGGTCAAAGTGGGTGAAGAATTGGCCGTCCTCATCAAGGCCACCAGCGTCATGGTCGCCAAAGATATTCGTTGATGCTTCCGGGGGCAAGAACCGGCGGCGGACTTGCGCGGCAAGCCGCCGCCGGCGCATGATTAAAAGTTAGGCGGGCCTTACATGCTGATCCAAGTTGATGTTCAAAAGCGGTTGGTCTCCCAGGGACGGGTGTTTGCCCTGGAAGTCGATTTTGCCGCCGCCAGCGACCGGGTAGCGCTGTTTGGCCCCTCCGGCTCCGGCAAGACCTTGACGTTGCAGATTCTGGCGGGAGTGGTGACGCCGGATGCCGGCAGGATCATGGTCGGTGACCGGGTCCTGTTCGATAAAAAAAAGCAGGTCAATGTCCCGGCGCGGCGACGCTCCATCGGCTATGTGCCCCAGGATTATGCCCTCTTCCCGAACCTGAGCGTCGCTGACAACATCGGTTTCGGCTTACCCAGGCATTGGCCGTGGGGGTTAGGCCCGGACGATCGGCGCCGCGTCGACGAGTTTTTGGAAATCTTTGAACTAACCAACCTCAGGCGCGGCCTGCCCCGAGACCTCTCGGGCGGACAGCGCCAGCGGGTGGCCCTGGCCCGGGCCCTCATCCGGCGTCCCAGCCTGCTGCTCCTGGACGAGCCCTTTTCGGCCCTGGATGCCCTCCTGCGCGTCAAAATGCGCCAGGAGCTTCTCCGGGTGCAGGAACATTTCAATCTGCCCGTCATCCTCATCACTCACGATCCTGAGGATGTGACCTCTATGGCCCAGACCGTGGTGGTCTATGACGCCGGCCGGATTCGCCAGGTCGTGCCCCTGGAAAACGACGCCAAGCCCCAGGCCCTGGCCGGGCTGTTGTCCCTCCACGCCGCCTAAAGTCAGCCTGGAGGCGCGGTGCTCCCCGCGCCTCCGAATTGTTTCCCGTCATACCCGCAGCACTCCCCCTTCAGCCTGCGATCCAGGTCACCAGAACGCTCCCATTTCCCTATCTGGCGGAATATGCTATTATTTCTCTTATGTGGCGGAAGAGCAAAGTCGGCGGCAAGCTCTTAGGGGTCACCCTGTTTTCCCTGCTGGTGGCCCTGGTGGGGCTGCTCCTGGTAATCCAGTATCTGGCCACCCGGCAAGTCCTGGAATGGCACCGCCAGCGGGTGGAACTGGTGGCCCGGCTCGTACTGGCGGAATACCGGGGCAAGATTCAACGCGTCGAGCAGGCGGCCAGCCTCCTGGCCGATAACCCCACCTACGGGGAACTGCTGGCTACGGGCAACTCCGAAGTTCTGCGGCGCCTGGCGACCCCCATGATGAAGGCCACCGGCCTCCACATCCTTACCATTACCGACTATCAGGGAGTCATCCAAGTGCGGGCCCACGAACCCGGGGCCATAGGCATCAATATCTCCAGCAACCCTCAGGTGCGGGCCGGCCTCCGGGGCAAAGAGTCCTCCCGGATGACCCATTGGAATGATTCCATCGCCCTCAGCGCCTCCGCCCCCATCCACTACGAAGATAAGGTGGTGGGGGTGGTTCTCACCGGGCTCCTCATTGACCGGGGCTTTGTGGAGTCCCTGTCTCGCCCGGGAGCCGAGGTGGCCATGTTCTACGGCAATCGCCTGGTGGTCAATTCCTTTAAAGACCTGCCGGAGAGCGCCCTGGACCAACTCAAACACCACCGCGACCTGGCGGCCAGCGGTATAGGGCCTTTGGAACGCATCCAGCAACTGCAACTCGGAAAAGAGGACTATACCGTCACGTATCTCCCCCTGGAAGAGGGGGATAAACCCTGGGAAAGCCTGATCGTGGTGGGGGTGAGCCGCCGGGAACTGGACCCCACGCTGCTGACTCTGAAATTGGTCATCTTCGGGGTGGGGGGCGCCGCCGCCTTCATCGGCGGGGTCCTCAGTTTCTGGTTGTCCTCCGGGATGCGCCGCCAGATTTCCCACCTGGCCGATGGCACCCGGAAGGCCATGCAAGGGGAACTGACCGGGGATATCCCGGTGACCAGCCGGGATGAACTGGGAGAACTGGCCGAGTCTTTTAATGCCATGATCCGGGCCTTGCAGGAAAAGACCAGTCTCCTCCAGGAAGAGCGGGACCGGGTGGCGGCCAACGCGGATTTTCTCTCCATGATCGTTCACGACATCAAGGCCCCCCTGACCGGAGTGCGGCTGACCATCGAGGCCCTGGAGGATGAGACCCTGCCCCCCGAGATCCATCACAAGCTGCAGGGCATCATCGAACGCAGTGAAGGCCTGCTCCTGCACCTCCACAATGTCTTGGATTTGAGCCGCTATGAATCCGGGCGCCTGGCCCTGAGGCCGGAGCCGGTGCCCCCGGCTTTTATCATTCAGCGGCTGCTCCATCACTTCGGCGCCCTGGCCCAACACCAGGGGGTCAACCTGGTGGCTGCGCCGGCCCCCGACCTGCCGCCCATCACCGTGGATGAGCCTTCCCTGGACCGCGTCCTGGCTAATCTGCTGGTGAACGCCCTGGCCGCAACTCCCCGGGGCGGCGAAATTCAGGTGAGAGCCGTTCCCGGGGCCGATCGCCATGAAGTGGAACTAATCGTGGGCGATACGGGAAGCGGCCTGGGCCCCGAGGAACAGGAGCACCTCTTTGAAAAATACCGCCTTTCCCGGCATAAGAACAACGGTTCCGGGTTGGGACTCTATATCTGCAAGACCCTGGTCGAAGCCAATCAGGGCCGCATCTGGATCGAGAGCCAGACCGGGCAGGGAGCCGCGGTGCATCTGGCCTTCCCCCTAGTTCAGGAGGATGAAAATGAGCCTGAGTTGGAGCCGCCGGCGCCGGATACTGCCGAAACTTCGAGTTCCTGACTTGCGAAAAAGCAGATTCGTCCGATAAGATTAAAAGGACCAATCAGGCGCGTTTACCCGGGAAAAGATGGGAATCCGCCCGAAAGCCATGGTCAAGCCTTAATGGCCAGCCGGAACTGACCGGCCCTGGGAGTCGGCACTGGACATGAGCCCCTGGATATTAGTGATCGATGATGACCGCTGGACCCGGGAAGCCCTGGTGGCTATCCTGTGCCGGGCCGGTTACCGCGTCACGACCGTCGAGAGATTCGACCGGGAGCTGGCCGCCGGCAATTTCCCCCAGCAGTATCAGGTGGCCGTGTTGGATTATCACCTCCCCGACCTCAACGGCCTCGAGGTGGCCCGGCGTTTGAAACAGTTCCAGCCCCATTGCCGCATCCTCATGATTTCCTCCGAGCTTCCCAGCTCGACCGCACTGAGCGGCCAGGACGTGGTGGTGGACCGCTTCCTGGCTAAACCTTTCTCCAAGGAAGCCATTCTGGAGGCCATCGCCCAACTTTGTCCCATCCCGATGACGTGAGCCCCGGGTTCCTTGAAGACCCGGCTGCGGTGGGTGATCTGCCGGAGTGGGTCCTGGCCTATGCCCGTCGGGAGCGCCTGTTTACGCCGGGGGACCGGGTCCTGGTGGCGGTCTCCGGCGGCCCGGATTCGGTGGCCCTCCTGCACCTGTTGGTGCGGCTGCGTTTCGCATTGGCTCTGCGCCTGGGCGTGGCCCACTACGACCACGGCCTGAGGGGCGCAGCCTCCCGGGGAGACGCAGAGTTTGTGGCCGACCTGGCCCGGCGCCTCGATCTTCCTTGCCATGCGGGCGCCGGGGAGGTCAAAGCCGCGGCCCAGCGAGACCGGGTCTCCCTCCAGATGGCGGCCCGGAAGCTCCGGCAACAATTTCTCCACGACACCCGCCGGCATCACGCCTATGCCAAAATCGCCCTGGGGCACACCGCGGATGACCAGGTGGAGCTCTTCTGGCTGCGGGTGCTGCGAGGGGCTGGCCTCGAAGGGTTGAAGGGCATGTGGCCCGCCACGCCCGAGGGCCTGGTGCGGCCCTTGTTGGCCGTGGGCAAGGCGGTGCTCCTGGCCTGGCTCGACCAGGAATCTCTGCCTTTCCGGGTCGACGCCAGCAACCTGAACCGGGCTTACCGGCGCACCCGGGTGCGTCTGGACCTCCTGCCCCACCTGACCCGCCACTTCAATCCCCGCCTGGCCCAGACCATCTGGCGGACCCAGACCCTCCTCCAGGACGAAGAGCGCCTCCTGTCCCGGGACGCGGCCGCGGCCTGGATCCGGGTGAGCCGCAAACTGGCCGCGGACTGTTACGCCATGGACCTGGAAGGGTTGCTGGACTTGGAGCCGGCGCAGCAACGGCGGGTGCTCAGGTTGGGGGTGGCCGGCCTCGGCACGGATTTGACCCTCACTGCGCCCCAGGTGGCCTCTCTCCTGGCTCTGGCCCGAAGCGCGCGCAGCGGCGGGACGATCTCTCTGGCCGAGGACATCCGGGTGGCCCGGGCAGGCGCGGTTTTGCATATTTTCAAGGCTCTGCCGGACCCAAGCCGAGAGGCCACCCTCCTGCCGGAAGGTCCGGGGGAAGTGCTCTCTCCTCCTGGCTGGCGTTGGCGGCTGGTGCGTCGAGCCCGTGTCGGCGAGGACTCTATACCCCCTCCGAACGCGGCCTGGCTGGACCCGGCCCGGCTTACCGGGCCGCTTGAAGCCAGACACTGGCGGCCCGGCGACCGCTTCTGGCCCCAGGGCTCGCCGGGACCCAAAAAGCTCCAGGACTTCCTGGTAGATAGCAAAATCCCGCGCTGGCTCAGGCCGCACCTGCCCCTGGTGGCCCAGGGCGGAGAGATTGTCTGGGCCCCGGGCCTCAGGCTCGCAGAAATGGTAAAGCTCCTGCCCGCCAGCCGGGAAGTCTTGGAAATTACCCTTACCCCGACCAACCCCGACACCGCCCGCATCCGGGAAATCCTGGCCGGGATGCGGGGGTAGTACAGTGTTGAGGAGAGGGCAGGGGAGTCCATTCCACTGCCCTCCCCTCAAAACCTCTCCCGGGCCAGGCCTTGCCGGCAGAGATTCTGCATGAGCGGTGTCAGAATGAAAACGCCAAATGAAGCCGCAGGGCTTTAGCCAAGGCCGGCGCAGTCTGAAACCAATGGCAGCCAAAACCCCCTCTCCCCTGCGAGGGGAGAGGGCTGGGGTGAGGGGTGGCTTCGTCGGCTGCTTCCACGATATAGTAAAAACTTTGTTGGACACTCCCGCTCCCGGCCCCCTGTGAGATCGGGAAATAACTAATATTTTTTGATATGAATTGAGGTCATTTCCTTGCCCCAGTCCGGCCCAGCCCTGCTCCTGATCAACCCCTGGATCTACGATTTCGCGGCCTACGACTTTTTCGCCCGGCCCCTGGGACTGTTGCAACTGGCGGGGCTGCTCGAATCCCGCGGCTATACGGTGCATTGGCTGGATTGCCTGGGCACGGCGCACGCCCGGCCCGGCCCCTTCGGCACCGGCCGCTACCCCAAGGAAATCATCCCGGCGCCCCCGGCCCTTCAGGGGATCAGCCGGCGCTATGGGCGCTACGGCATCAGTGAAGCCGCGTTCCGGGAGCGGCTCTCTGCGGTCCCCCGGCCCGCGGCCATCCTGGTCACCTCCCTCATGACCTACTGGTATCCGGGGGTGGCCGCGGCCATCCGCCTGGCCCGGGAGCAGTTCCCCGGGGTGCCCGTCATCCTCGGGGGCATTTACGCCACCCTGTGCCCGGAACACGCCCGCCGCCACAGCGGGGCCGACCGGCTCATGAGCGGGCCGGGCGAAGCGGCCATCCTGGGCCTGCTGGAGGAGATCACCGGTTATCATCCGCCCTTGCCGGCCCTTGCGGTCCAAGAGGATCCGGATTCCCTGCCCTATCCGGCCCTGCACCTCCTGGAATACCCTTCCTACATTCCCCTCTTAACCTCCTGGGGCTGCCCCCTGGATTGCACTTACTGCGCCTCCCGCCTGCTCCAGCCTGTTTACCGGCGCCGGCAGCCCCTGGCGGTGGTCGAAGAGCTGCTTCACTGGCAGGACCATTTGGGGCTCACCGATGCGGCCTTCTACGACGATGCCCTGTTGCTATCGGCCGCAGACCACCTCCTGGTGATCCTGGCAGAATTGGCAAGGCGCGGCCGCACTTTCCGGTTCCATACCCCCAACGGCCTCCATGCCCGCCTGATCACCCGGGAGGTGGCCCGCGGGCTCAAACGGGCCCATTTCGCCACCCTGCGCCTGGGAGTGGAGACCACCGCCCTGGGGCGGGCCAGTCTGGACCACAAACTCAATCCCGGCGAACTCGAGGCCGCCCTGAACCACCTGCGGGCAGCCGGGTTTTCCTCGGCCGAGATCGGGGTTTATCTCCTCATCGGCCTTCCGGACCAGGACGAAGCCGAGCTCATAACTTCCATCCGGCGGGTCCAGCAACTGGGGGCCACCCCGGTGCTGGCCCTGTACTCCCCCATTCCCGGCACCGCCTTGTGGCCCCGGGCCCAGGCGTGCTCCCGCTATGACCTGAATGCCGACCCCCTCTTTCACAACAACTCCCTCTTCCCCTGCTGGCCCGAGTTCTCCTGGGAGCGCTACACCCGCCTGAAACGCCTGGCTGCTCGTTAAGAGTTGTGGTAGGGTGAAATTTGGGGAAGGGGCTCTTACTCTCTTCTACAACTCGATCGCAGAGGCAATCACATGGGAACGTCCAGTGCCAGGCGGGGCCCCACGACGCGGTTATGGCGGTCGGCCAAGGGCGCGGCCACTCGCTATCTGTCGCCGGAGGCCGCGGGACAGGTGAGCGTCCAGGAGGTGGTGGCCCGGTATCTGGCCGCGGTCGAAGAGACTCCGGGCCAGGGGGAGCCGCTGGCGGCCTGGCGCGTGACCCGGAAGGCGGGGCAGGACCTGGGGGCCTTGGCCGAGGAAGTACGGAACGTGGGGTGGGAGGCGGCTTTAACGGCGCGGGGTCTGGCGGCTGCGGCCCCAGAAACCCCGGAGCTGCTGGCCCAGGGGTTAAGCGAACTCCTGGCCGGAAGCGGCGGCGGACTGGAAGAGGCGGTGGTGCGGACGTCTCTGGCCCTGGTGGTCCGGCCTGAGGTTAAGTCGGCAGCCAGGCCGGCCCCGGCTCATTTGGTGGCGCGGTTTCTGGCCACGGCTTTGTTTCTGCGTCTGGCCCTGGATTTGGGAGAGTCCCTGGAAGCCGCGGCCGGGGGCTATGAGCGGCTCCGGGTAGGATTAGGCCGGATCAGGGCATGGATTGAGGCTCAGTCTCCGGGACCGGGCGAGCCATCGGAGGCCCTGGTTATGGCTGGTCACTGGCAGGGGCTGGCAGGTTGGACTTGGGTCACGGAAGGTTTGACCACCCTGATGACCAAGCTCAGATAGGGGAGAGGCGCCGGGTCGCCCCTACAGCAATGGAAAAATCTCCATGGCCATTGACGTCTACCTGAAGGCTCCCGGGGAGAAGCGCCGGCCGCCGCCCGGGATGACCGCGGTGATCCATCTGGATGAGCCGGGCCAGCCCGGTTTTCCCATCCATCACACCCTGGGCCTGTTGCCGGCAACCTCTGAGTCTGCCGGGCCGGCGGTCCGGGCCTTCCTCCTGGCCAGCCTGGGGGTCTGGGCCGCGGACAAATTGCTCCCCCGCAGCATGACACCCGACGCCTGGACCCGGCAGATCACCCTGCATCTGCCCCTGAGCCCCGGCTGGATGCCGCTGGCGCCGCGGTTGGCGTCGCTGTTGAATTTTCTCACCGGGGATGATTGGACGTTGCAGGCGCGGGAGGCCTCGCCGGATTTAGGGCTGAAAGGCCAGTGGCTCCACCCCTGGCCCCCCGACGGCGTGATGCTGTTTTCCGGCGGGCTCGATTCCCTGGTGGGGGCCCTGGATTTACTTGAGGCCGGGCAGCGCCTGCTGTTGGTGAGCCATTACGACTTCGGCCAGTTGGCTTCGATTCAGCAGACCCTGGCCGCGGCCTTGCGGGAGCATTACGGCCCCGGCCGGGTGCATCATCTGGACCTCCGGGTGCAGTTTCCCGAGGCCCCGGAGTTGTCCACCCGCAGCCGTTCCCT
The DNA here is from genome assembly GCA_023229795.1 of Syntrophobacterales bacterium. Classification (GTDB taxonomy): domain Bacteria; phylum Desulfobacterota; class Desulfobaccia; order Desulfobaccales; family 0-14-0-80-60-11; genus 0-14-0-80-60-11. The sequence goes on along the minus strand of JALNYP010000001.1, from coordinate 71,544 downwards.
GCTCTACCTGGGCCTGGGGCTGGCTGCGGCCGCGGGTCTGGATGACGTCCTGCCCCTCATCATCCCGGAAAACGGCTGGATCAGCCTCAATCCGCCCCTGACTTTAAACCGCCTGGGGAGTTGCAGCACCCGCACCACGCACCCCTATTTTCTGGAGCAGCTCACGGGCCTGTGGCGGGAAGCCGGAATCGAGACTCGCCTGCTCAACCCCTACCAGCAGCACACCAAGGGCGAGATGCTGCGGGGCTGCCGCAGCCGGGAGTTGCTGCACCGACTCTTTTCCGTGAGCCTTTCCTGCTCGCGGCCGGTGGTCTCCCGCTGGCAGGGAGGTGCGGCTGCGGCCGGCGCCTGCGGCTACTGTTACCCCTGTCTGATGCGCCGGGCCGCGCTGCACACGCTGGGGTGGGATCGGGGCGAGGATTACCGCCACGACGCGCTGGCGGAGCCCGGAATCCTGGCTCAGCGTATCCGGGGCGGGGACCTGAGAGCCCTGCTGCTGGCGGTCAAGACCTGGGAGGACACGCCGGAAGAGATTGAAGCGTGTCTGATCCTGGGTGCTTCTCCGGCTTGGCCGATGCGCTTTCTTGCCGCCCGCCAGGTCTTGAACCGGGGCTTTCAGGAAATCGCCGGTTTCTGCCGGGAGAAAGGACCGGGGTGGCTGCAGGCTTACCTGAGGTAATAGCGCTAAAATCGGTGGGGCGGACCTCTGTGCCCGCCTGCATCCCGGTTCCCAAGGCAGCGGCCGGGGCCGGCCGGAGATTAGCCGGCTGCGCCGCCCTCCGGGCTCGGCAGGCGGAAGGCCAGGGGAAGTAATTCCTTCAAAGTCGCCAGCTGCCGCTGGCCCGCCAGGTTAGCCATGATTATGCGGCAATCCGGGCTGAACTCCGCCAATACCTGGCGGCACAGGCCGCAAGGCGGGACGGGCTCCGGGGTATCGGCGATGACCGCCAGGGCCGTGAAGCCTCGATGCCCCGCCGCGACTGCGGTTAAGATCGCCACCCGTTCGGCGCACAGGGTGGCCCCGAAGGAGGCGTTCTCCACATTGCAGCCGGTGAAGATCTCCCCCGTCGCAGTGAGGACCGCGGCCCCCACCTTAAAGTTGGAGTAGGGGGCGTAGGCTGCTTCCCGGGCCCCCCGGGCCGCGTCCAGGAGCTGCTGTCGCAGGGATTCGTCGGGCATAAAGACCTTTGGAGGTGCCACGATCTGTAGGGGGGACCTGCGTGTCCCCGGTGTAAAGGAGTTCCAGTAAGTGCGCCCCCATAATTCCGGGGGCAAATGCCGCCTTACCCCCCCAGGGAGACGGCCAGGGCGGTGGTCAGTTTGATCACGTCCTGGTTGGTTTTGCGCAGATGCCGGGACAGGACCTGGGACAGACGCAGCAGGAGCTTGACCCCCATGACCGGCTGGTGCCAGATCAGGTCCAGAAAATCCTTTTGATGCAGTTCCAATAATTTGCAATCAGTCGAGGCGGTCACCGTGGCTGACCGGGTCTCGTTTTCCAGCAGGGCCATCTCCCCGAAATAGACCCCGTTTTCCGCGTTCAGGCGGATCATCACCCGCTCTTTGGGAGTGTCTTCATCCATGACCAGGGTGAGTTGCTTGGTGATCTCCACTTCCCCGGAGGTCATGATGAAGAGGCTGTCTCCCGGGTCTCCTTCCTGGATAATGACGGCCCCGGCCGGGAATTCCCTTGGCGCGGTGCGCTGCAATACCGCCTTGATTTCATCATCTTCGAGGTCCTGGAAGAGATATATTTTCCGGAAAAAGGCGGAGTCCGTCATGAGAATTCCGGCCTTTGGGGAGAGATGACCACCGCGAACTGGCGGGGCCCCAGGGTCTGGGCAAGCGGGGGATTGATTTGGTAATCGACCTTGGTGCGGCCCAGGAGATGGGTCATCTTGGTCTCGGCGAACTTGCGCCGGATGAAGTCATCAATGGCGGAGGGCTCGTCGGACAGCAAGTCCTCCAGGCTCAGGGACCGGCCCTCGGTATAGAGGCCGATGAGGATGGCCTGGTGCTGTTCCTGAAGATAGGAGGAAAACTCCGCCAGGGGATGGCCATGGAACGTGCTGGGGATTTCTACGTCCCACAATCCCTGTCCGTCTCCAATCAACAGGGAGGTATAGACGCGGAACAGGGCCGGGGAGGCGATGGCCCCGGCCAGCAGGGAGCTGTCGTATTGTCCGCGGATCAGCACCTCTTCGGCCCCGGCGCGCTCCAGGTAGGAGCGGTTCTCCGCCCGCAGCAGCTCGGCCATGATGCGAATCTTGGTATGGATGGCCTTTAAGGTGAGCGCGGTGAACAGGGTGCGTTGATCCACCTGGAGCGCGGTCTCTCCCGCCTGCCGGTCGGCCAGGATGATGGCCTTGATGGCCCCTTTGACATTGGCCTTCAGGAGGATTTCTTCCCGGGAATAATCTCCCCGGAGATAGAATATCGTCTGATGGGGGTATTTTTCTTTGAGGGCGTCCATCTCTTCCGGGGTGGCCTTGTTGACCAGGACCACGGGGATGTTCATGGGCAGCCGTTTGAGCAACTGGTCCAGCAGGGTCTCGGCATCTTCCGGCCAACCCAGGATCAGGATGTGCTGCGCAGCTTTGATCGCTTCCAAGCCTTTCTCCCGGCGAAACTTGCGTTCAATGAATACCGAGGCCACCGTGGCGGTAACCAGGGACAGGCTGATAACCCCGATCACCATGAGGCCGACGCCCACCAGACGGCCCAGGAAGGTGACGGGAACCACGTCCCCATAGCCCACGGTGGTCAGGGTGACCATACCCCACCACAAGGCCCGGGCGAACCGAGCCCACCACGGCCCTTCGGAGGGTTCGACCAGGCTGAAGCCGAGGGCCCCCAACAGCAGGATCACCGCCAGGGTCAGGATCAGGGCGAAGACCCGTTCCCGGTGCAGTGTCCGGATTAAGGAGGTGATCGACTCTTTAATCACAACTCCCTGCTGGAGAGTCTATCTGCATGTCTCTCAAGTCTTGGCGACCATATGTCGGGCCGGGGTTCTTGCGGCTTCCAGGTTTCAACTTCGGCGGTGGCAGTCCCGGCAATCAATGGGTCCGGCCCGTCGGCCCTGCTGCTGCAGCCTCAGGGGGCACCCTTTACATTGGCGATGGAAGGCGTTCTTCAAATCCAGGCGGCGCGGCTCGGGCCTGAGGCCATGGCAGGCCTGGCATTTTTCCACCGGCAGCCCCTGGCGCCAGACGTTGCGCCGCCCCCGGTAGTCGTGATGGCACTGGGTGCAGGCCACCCGTCCGGCTTCGTGCTCCCGGTGGCTGAACGCCACCGGCGGCTTGCGGCCGAAACCCGGGCCGGAAATTCTCAGGATCATGGTAGCCGGGGCTTCGGTCAGAGAGCCGGTTTGCGCCCCCAACCAGCTTACCGTCCCCAGGATAAGTCCCGCCAGGCAGGCTAAAAGACAGACTTTGTTCAAAGTCCCTTCAGCCCGGATAATAGGAGGCGCAGGAGGTATCGGATTCCCAGACGTTGACCCGTTGGATTTTCGCCCCCTCCCGATTTAAAATGGCCCCGAGGCGTTCGAACAGGTAACGGGCCAGATTTTCCGACGAAGGATTGCGGTCCTGAAAGGCCGGCAGTTCATTCAGGTATTTATGGTCGATCTCTTCCAGCACCTCTTTGGCACGGGCCTTGAGCACGCCGAAATCCATCAGCAGCCCGGCCTCATCGAGACTCTTCCCTGCCAGGAAAACCTCCACCTTCCAATTATGGCCGTGGAGTGATTCACATTTCCCATAAAAATTTTCCAGCCGATGGGCTGCGGCAAACTGCGTGACGATTTTAACTTCATACATGTTATCTGGAACTCCCCTTAAGGGTGCGGAGCCGAGTCTCCATGCGGGCGACCATGTTTTTCATGTCGCTTTGTAATCCCGCCAACTCGTGGTGACGCTTGACCAGGATATTCTTCATTTCCTGCAGCCAAAACTCCAGGAGCGCCGCTTCCCGCTGCTGCAGTTCTTCCTCTACGCGGTTTTTCAGTTGTCGGATCAGAGCTTCGTCCATAGCACCCCTATTATTGACTACTCTAAAAGATTTGCCCTGTCAATTTAATGGGTAGATTGTACAGGAAAAATAATTTGGGGTCCAGGCGCGACTCGGCCCTGATTCTCTCTAGGCATCCTCGGATGGCGGGTTCGGATGGCGGGGAAGAAAACTTAAAAATACCGGATCGGCCAGTGGTTTTTGCGGGCCTGGCGTTTCAAGCGCCAGGACGGATTGACCGCGACGGGATTCCCGATAGTCCGGAACAAATGGGAATCCTGGATATGGTCGCCGTAGGCGTAAGACCGGGCTAGATCCAGGCCGTTGATCCGGGACAACTCCTGCAACAGGGACAATTTGTTGGGCCCTCGAGGGTGCAGGCCGGCGATCTCCCCGGTAAATCTGCCGTTCGTCCGGTGCAATTCCGTGGCGATGAGCCAGTCCGCCCCCAGTTCCTCCTGCAACGGCGTCAGGAGCAGGGACAGGGAGCCGCTCAAGAGCGCAATGGCATGGCCCCGGGTCTGGTGTTCCACCACACAGGCCAGGCCGGTGGTACTCACCCGCGGGGAGATGTCTTCCTGGTAGCACCGCCGGGCCAGGTGGATCACTTCCTCCACCTCCAGCCCCTCCAGGTAACGCTTGTCCTGGAACCGCTCCTGGGGATTGCAGGCCAGTTGGCCGAGGTAAGCCAGGGCCTGGGGCATGCGGAGCAGGCCCCGGCGCACCAGATATCGAAAAAAGAGTCGTTCCGTATAGCCCTGAACCAGGGTCTGATCTACATCGAATATGGCCACCACCCGGCTCATAGTGTCCTCCGGCGGCAAGGTGCCCGCGGCGTGCCTCGAGGTTAGGCTTTCCCGGATCTAAAAAAGATGCGGCCATCCTGGATTACCGGGATGCCTCGAATGATGCACAGTCCTGTTGTAAAAAATATAAGAGCTTGGTTGAGCGGATGCAAGGTGATCAGAATATCGGGGTCTTTAAGGGCCAGGGCCCAGGTGAGGTAAAGGAGGCCGAAGATCACACTTTTGGCCAGGCCGTAGAGGGCCCGCATGAAGCGTGAGGCCACCAGGAAACGCCCCAGGGCCGAGTGCATCATCCCGAAACCGGAGTGTCCCCGGACGAGCGCCACCCCCCGAATCCCGTCGATCACAAAAGAGCGGAGCAAAAAGACGATGGGCACCCACAGGGGCACCAGCCCCAGATACATGAAGGTGATCCAGAGGATATTTTCCACCGACCGGTCCAGGGCGATATCCAACACCGCGCCCAGTTCGGTGACTTCGTCCCGCAGCCGGGCCACGTAGCCGTCAAACCAATCCAGGAGAAACAGGATGATCAACAGCCCTAGGCCCGCCAGCCGCACTGCGAAATTGGGCACGAACAGCAAAGCCACCACCGTCAACAACAGCGGCAACCGGGCCAGGGTAATAAGGTTAGCCAAAGACATGAAGAATCCCGCCGCCATGGTTTCCCACCAGGCGCCTCTCGGAAAAAATCCTTTCCTTATCAATGTAACGCGGCTCCGGATGAATTCAACCATGGCCGGGAAAAAGGCAGCGGTTGGCGATGCTCCCGCGCCTCGCTCCTGCCGGTCATGGGCCTCAATCATGACCCGTGTCCGTGGCGTCCTTGCCGCAACCCTGGGGGCTCCCGGGCCGAAAGGACTTTTTTGCCGGCCGGATTTGTGTTATGGTGAATCGGGCTGATCATCAGGCCAATTCACCCAGCCGAGGCAGACATGAGCCAAAACCGGTCCGAGCATCCCGAAGGCCACGAACTGGTCGGGCAGAGGTATCTCATCGTGCGCTCCCTCCGGGACGAACCTTGGGGAGGGGTATGGCTGGCCCAGGATAATCTCCTCAGAACCGAGGTTGGTTTGAAGCTTCTGGCCCGGGATGCCCCGGAGTGGGCTGCGGCCCGGGACATGTTTGAACGCCAGGCCGTCTTGGGACGGAAGCTGCGCCACCCCCAGATCCTGGGGGTCTTTCACGTGGACAAGGCCGAGAAATTTCTCTACCTGGTGGAGGAACCCTTCTTAGGCGAGAGCCTGATGACCCAGTTGGCCCGGCCGGTGCGGTTCAGCATGGGGCAGGCCCTGGACTTGCTCGAACTCCTGGGGCAGACCCTGGCCTATGCCCATCAACAGGGAGAAGTGCACCAGTCCCTCAGCCCCGATAACATCCTGCTGCACGGGGAAGACCTCCGCCTGGCCAATTTTGCCTTCGCCCCGGCCTACGAAGATCAGCCGCTGCACCTGGAGCTCAAGGCGTATGTGCCCCCCGAGGTCATCCAGGGAGATAATGTCACTCCCGCCGGCAATGTATTTTCCCTGGGGGTTCTGGGGTTCCGGCTGGTGGCCGGCAGCCTGCCTTATGCCCTGACCTTTGACGAGCCCTTTCCTTATCGCCTGGAATATCCCCCGGTGGACCTGGAAGAGATCCCTCTCTCCCTGCAGAACGTGCTGTTGCGCTGCCTGTCGGAGGACCCCGAGGAGCGCCTGCCTCATGCCGGCGCCTTTGTCAGCCAGTTGCGCCAGGCCCGGGAACTCATTCACGGCGGCGGCAAAAAGCGCCTTCCCTCCCGGCGGTCGGAAAAATCCGGGGCCGGCTGGCAGCCCCTGGCTCAAGCCGGGCCCTGGCTGAAGAAGGTCTGGGAATCGGGTTTGCCTTATATCCAAAAAGCCAAGGAACTGGCCGCCCCCCAGGTGAACGCCCTGAAGCAGTTGCCCCGGCGCCTCTGGTGGGGCCTGGGCCTGGCCGTCCTGGTCGTGGCCCTCATTATTGCCGGGACGAAAATGCGCCGCCAGCCGGCGCCCTTACCGCCGCCGGCCAAAGTAGCCTTGCCGGCTGGTCTGCCGCCGATGGGCGGCGGGCCGCCCCTGGTGGAGACCGGCGAGTTCGGCCCCTCCCCGCAACCGGCGGCAGCCGGCCAGCCCTCCGCTCCGGGTCACCCGGCCGAAGTCAGCCGCGAGGCCCAAAATGAGCGCTACCTGGTGGTGGTTGCCACTTACGGCAACCTGAAGCAGGCCCAAACCCTGCAGCAGCGCCTGCGGGCCAAGAACCTGAAGGCCGTGGTCATCGCGCGGAAGACCGGGAATAAGAAACTGTATGTGGTCCAGGTGGGCCCCCTCACCGGGGCCAAGGCCGCGGAGGACGCCGCCGGCCGCATTAAAACCCAGGAAAAGATCACCGCCAAGGTAGTGAAACTGCCGTCCAAGACCGCCAATAACCAGCCATCCAGGAGGCCAACCCGATGAATACCCCGGTCATGACCACTGCCTTTCCCGACCTGGGTCCCCGGCACCAGGGCAAAGTCCGGGACATTTACGATCTGGGGGATAAACTGCTCCTGGTGGCCACGGACCGCATCTCCGCCTTTGACGTGGTGATGGCCGAACCCATCCCCGACAAGGGCCGCATCCTCACCCAATTGTCCGCCTTCTGGTTCCGGCACCTGGCGGATTTGACCCCCAACCACCTGGTTTCCCTGCAGGTGGAAGATTTTCCCCCGGCCTGCCGGCCGTATAAAGAGATGTTGCAGGGCCGCACCATGCTGGTGCGCAAGTGCCTGCCCCTGCCGGTGGAGTGCATCGTCCGGGGCTACCTCTCCGGCTCCGGTTGGGCCGAATACCGTCAGAGCGGCGCTATCGGCGGCCTTTCCCTGCCCCCGGGGCTGGTGGAGTCCCAGAAATTGCCGGCGCCCATCTTTACCCCCTCCACCAAGGCCGAGTTGGGCACCCACGACGAGAATATCTCCTTTGAGACCATGGCCGGGCGGATCGGGGCGGAGCTGGCGGCCAAGGTCAGAGACCTGAGCCTGGCCATCTACATCAGGGCCCTGGCGTGGGCCGAACCCCGAGGCATCATCATTGCCGACACCAAGTTCGAGTTCGGACTGGCCAACGGTGAGCTGCTCCTCATCGACGAAGTCCTGACCCCCGACTCTTCCCGCTTCTGGCCCCAGGAGGACTACCGCCCCGGCGGCCCCCAAAAGAGTTATGACAAGCAATACCTCCGGGACTACCTGGAATCCCTGGGCTGGAACAAGCAACCTCCGCCGCCGCCCTTGCCCGCCGACGTCCTGGCCAACACCCGGGCCCGCTATCTGCAGGCGCTCCAGACCCTCACCGGAGAAGAGTTACGGTAGGGGACACACTTGACGGCGCCCTCCAAGCCCCGGGACGCAGGCTGACCGATGCCTGATCAGCCGGTAAGGCCGGTTTCCCGGCACCTCCTTAAGGGCTTATTGATCGGGGCCGCGGTGGGCGCCCTGGCCGGGCATCCGCTCTTCATGGTGGCCCACCACCTCCATGAATATTTTGGCCATCAGACTCCCCTGGCGGTCACCGGCACCATCCTCCACAGCTTCAGTCTCCATGCCTGGCCCCTGTCCCTGTTTTTTATCCTCACCGGCGGTCTGGTGGGCGCGGCCTTGGGCCGCCTTCACCAGCGCCTGGAAGAGCATCGCCTCCTCTATCAGGCCCGGTTGCGGGCCTTGGTGGCGGAAATGTCGCTGGTCGAGGAAAAAGAACGCCATCGCCTGGCCACCGAACTCCATGAGCAGGTCGGCCAGATCCTGGCCATGACCCAGGTCAAATTGGGTCTCCTGACCACCCAGACCGACCCTCCCCTCGAGAGTTCCACGCTCCAGGATCTCTGCGAGGCCAGAAACCAGGTGGATAAGTGCATCAGGTTCATCCGCACTCTGACCGGCGAGCTCAGTCCCCCGGTGCTCTATGAGCTTGGCTTTGCGGCCGCGTTGCAATGGCTGGCCCGAGAATTTGGGGAGCAGTATGGAATCAAGGTGGAAGTCCAGCAGCGGCAGGTGGCGTGGCCGCCCTGCGATGACAGCCAGATCCTGCTGTTCATTGTGATCCGGGACTTATTGACCTGCGTGGCCCGGCAGTCTCGGGCGCAACGGGTGCAGATCGCCCTGCGGCAGGAGCAGGACCTGGTGCATATCCTGGTGGAGCATGACGGCCTGGCCATCCGGGATATCGGCGATGATCCTCCCGGGTTTGCCCTGTTCAGCGTCCGGGAGCGCCTGGATCGGCTCGGCGGGACCTTGGAGGTGCGTTCGCCGTCCGGCCTCGGCACCGCCTTTGTCCTCAAAGTCCCCCTCTGCCGGGATTGGCACCTGACCCTGCCTGAGCCCGGCAACTGATACCAAGATGCGATCGAACCGGTAATTTATCTCTCGTAGGGGCGGACCTATGTGTCCGCCCTGGATTGAGGGCGCACACTCAGGTGCGCCCCCACAGGTCAAGGGTTTCCTGACTTCTATGGGTGCAACTTGGTATGATACCATTTGGCAGTCAACCGGTGGCACAGGCTTTCCAGCCTGTGCAGGCCAAGACTGAAATCTGCGGGATAAAAATGTCCTTTGACTGCACTTTCGTATGGCTACCGCTCTTCCCGCCTTCTCGTTCCTGACGAAACTACCAGCCGCTCCCCCCGCCACCCCCGCCCCCGCCGCCGGAGGACCCGCCGCCGCCGCTCCCCGATGACGACCCCGGGGCCGTGGACGACGAGGCGATGGCCCCGGCAAAGGCCCCGCCCAGGGAATCGGTGAACCGGGAGGTGTGGAAGCTGTCCCAGGACCGGCCGGAATACCAGACCGGGGAGTAGGGCTGGGCTTCGGTCCCGGCGTGGGCCAGCACTTCGGCGAACTGTTCGCTCCACTGGTTCTCCACGTCCAGGGCCAGGGCGTAGGGCAGGTATTTCTCGAAGAGCTCCGGGGTCTTTTCCGGCGGATTTAGCAGGTTGAGGCGCTCTTTTTCCGCCACCGACAGATAGAGCTTGAAGCCCTCGATCTGGTCCATGATTTTCCGGCCCGACAGGGTAGGGGCCTTGAGCAGGTGGTAGAACAGGGCGTTCAGGAAGGCCATGACGCCCAGGGTCGCGGCCGCGGGGATGGATACGGCCGCGCTGACCATGACCGCCCCAAAAATCTCGCCCGCAAAAAAGGGCAGGGCAAACAGCGTGGTGAGCAGGGCTCCCCCCAGGCTTCCCAGGCCCCCGCCCCGAACCGCCCGCCACTTCTTATACACCGTGACCGCCAGAAAGTAGCAGCCCATTGTCCAGATGAGGAGCCACAGGGAGCCCCCCGCGGCCGCCGCCCGTTCCCGGGCCGTCAGGATCACCAGGGCCGCCCCCAGGAGGGTGATGGCAATTCCGGGCCATAAATAGCCCGAGTTGGTGACGAAGTAGATCTTCTCGAACTCGGTTTTCAGATTTTTCTTCAAGGTGTCGATGGCGGCCTTGATCCGGGTATGGTTGGTGTTTTCCAGCTTGATTTCGCCGCCCCCGCTGGCGAAGAGTTGGTCCACGATCAACTGTTCGCTCCGGTCCAGGGCTCTCTTGGCCGCGTCTTTGCGGACCAGGGTGTAATCGCCGTCGTCTTCCCGGATCAGCACCGCGCCTTTCACCGCCATGTCCACCACCGCCGCGGCAAAGGCCTTGTCATCAAAGCCCATGCGGCTGACGAAGCGCACTCCCGCCGGGGAAAAGCCCGCCGGCGGCGAGTATAAGGGAATAATGGTGCCTTTGGCCGGGTCCCGGCCCACCCGATACCAGGCCCAAAGGTAGAAAGCCAGCAGCACGCCCAGCCAGATGAAGCCGACGGCCACCGCCACGTTGTCCCGGAAAAAAAAGCCCATCCGCTCCTGGCTCGTGGGCTCGTGCACCACGCCCTTGGGCCAGGCCACCGCCACGGTCAGACCCTCCCGGGGGGCCAGGCCCCGGGTGGTCTTGAACAGGATGTCGCGGTCTCCGGGTTGCGCGGTAAAGTCATGGCCCCGCTCCCCCTGATAACCGGTGTACGCGGCATAGCGCAGGATTTTGGCCCCGGCCGGCAACTGGATGACGGCTTCGGCTTGGTCGATGGGGAAGGTCCAGCCGTTGCCGGTGACGTTCCAGTAAAGCTCGTCAAAATCCTTGAAAAACCCCAGTTCCCGGTCAACCCGATAAGTGATGGTATAGGTATAGACCCCGGGCCGCAGGAGCACGTCTTTCTGGCCGATGTAGATCTTCACCCCGTTGGCGGCGGACTGAGTGTGGTAGGGCTCGGGCCGCCCATCCCGCAAGACCTCCTGCACTTCGAAGCCCACCATAACGGTGTTCCCCAGCCGGTCCTTATAGGTGGTGGGAAAATCCCGCACCAGGCCCCGCTTGATCTCCCGGCCGGTGGCCCTAACCGTGATGTTCTCGGTGACGGTCAGGGAGGCGTCGGTCTGCACCGCGATGACGCTTCTAAAATTAAGGATGCGCTCGGACTGGGCCGCAGCCACACCGGCCCCGGCTAGCAGGCCAAGGACCGCGACGGCCAACCAAATCAGAAGAAGGGCACGGAGTTTCATAGATTGATCCTGCGATTTATATAATCGAGCCTGATTCTAAGAAGGTTCTTGGGCCATGAAACCAAGGTAGCCGCAGGCTTCAGCCTGCGCCGCACCGGCGAGAAGTCCCCCCCTCCCCCGATAGGAGAAGGGTTGGAGTGAGGGAGCAGGCCATCCCCTTGGGCACCCCTTTAAGGAAAGGACACCTTGGGCACTTCCCGGTCGGCGGCCGCCTCGATTTCGAAGTATTCCACCGCGGTGAAGTGGAAGGTGTTCGCCACCAGATTGCTGGGGAAAGACTGGATCAGGATATTGAAGTTCCGGGCCGCGCCGTTGTAATAACGCCGGGATAGCTGGATCTGATCCTCGATGTCGGCCAGGGACTGCTGCAACTGGATAAAGTTGGCCGAAGCCTTGAGGTCGGGATAATTTTCGGCCACCGCGAAGAGGTTACCCAACGCCGCGCCCAGGGCCCCTTCCACCTTGGCCTTGTCGCCCACGCCCTCGGCCTTGAGGCTCTTCGCCCTAAGCTCGGTCACCTGGTCCAGGACGCCCCGTTCGTGGCCCATGTAGCCCTTCACCGCCTCGATGAGATTGGGAATCAGATCAGCCCGCCGCTTGAGCTGCACGTCGATGCCGCTCCAGCCCTCGGCCACCATATTCTTGTTGGTCACCAGCCGGTTGTAAATCGTCACCGCCCCGACTAACAGGAGCACCACCACGCCCAGGATAATGTAGAGTCCAGTCATTGAGAACCTCCTCGGTTCTTTGCAGCTCCAGCGGCACGGGCGTCCCGCCTTGGTGTCTTTGGCGGGATTGCCCGCCATCTGGTGGGCGGTGCCCACCCTACCGTATGGCAATTTCAGCGGTGGGGCGGGCCTCTGTGCCCGCCCCTCTATCCTTCAGGTCTTCTGCCCCTGGTCTCCAAGATCGGCTTTCTCATCGCAGGGACACGGGGCGTTCTTGTGCACCAGCCGACCGAGCTTGGCGCAATACAGAGCCGCAAAGCTGCGGCACGACCCGGCCCCATCCACGGCCTGGACCCGGGGAAAAGAGGCGTATTCACAGGAGAGGTCGCACCATCTCATGGATTTTTTGCCAGCCAGGCCAAGAAAAAGTCGCGCGAGACATCTATATCGTGGAGAATTTTGCTGGTCAAACCGCGACCCAAATCTTCCCCTTTATGGAATGGAACTGTGGCGGTGCGGCCATCAGGATGGCGGAAAAAGATATGGCTCCCATGTTGGGGGCTCTTCTCAAATCCTATTTCCAGAAGAAATTTTACCATCAGGCCAGGACTGATGGTGGCAGACGGCTCATGCCACAATCTCTATCTGCTGAACTCCCTCAAAACTCATAATCACCGGTTCTTCTTCCTGCAAGCACAGTTCTATGACTTCTTTGATCCGGGGCATGAGTTCTTCCATAGTCTTCGCTTGCGTATAGCAGCTCTTGAGAGCCGGAACCATGGCCACTAAGTAACCATCATCATCCCGTTCGATCAATACGGTGAATCTATGCTTTTTCATGGAACACCCCACATTACTTACGGGATTGTGGGAGGGGTTAAAAAGCTCCCGACCTTAGCCCCTCCCCCCAATCTTTACCCCTTCGCCTTCTTAGCGATCACCTCATACGCCATCTCCAGGGCAGCGGGGATTTTGTCCTTATCCAGGCCCCCGGCCTGGGCCATGTCGGGGCGCCGCCTCTGGTCAGCTTGTAATCCCGTGTCATCTAGAGTAACTTTAAAAGCTCTTCCTTTGATAAACCGCACTGCTTCAAAATTGCCAAGAGGGTTCCTCGGGAAAGCTCATCGTGAAGCGGCACCACGGTTCGATAAGGGCCATTCTCCAAGCTTACATGGCTACCCCTTGTGCGCACCTGGTGAAATCCTGCTTTCTTTAGAGCCTTAATCAGGTTCTCACCGGATAAGGCAGGAATTTTAGCCACCTACTGCCACCTCAAAGGGATAGAGCATCATTTCTCCGGTGGTTTTGGGAAGGTCTTCTGCTCCAAAGCTTTCGAGGTAAAGCTCAACGGCCTCCCGCAGATTAGCTTGGGCTTCTTCGATGGTTTTCCCCTGGCTCACCACTCCTAACTCCATGCAATAAGCCACATACCATTCTTCTTCTTTGGTAATTACCGCGGTAAATTTATTAGGCATAACCATCTCCAATTAAGCTGAGAAATTGACGATATTTTCTTATTCCTCGACCTTCCTACCAATCACCTCATACGCCATCTCCAAAGCAGCAGGGATTTTGTCCTTGTCCGGGCCGCCGGCCTGGGCCATATCGGGGCGGCCGCCGCCGCTGCCGCCGATGGTAGGGGCGATGGCTTTGATGATCTCCCCGGCAGGGAAGCGTTTGGTCAGGTCTTTGGATACCAGGGCGATGAGCATGGCCTTGTCGCCCGCGTCGCTGCCCAGGACCACGATGCCGCTTTTCAGCTTATCCTGGAATTTCACCGCAAAGTCCCGGAGGCTCTTGGGGTCCGCGGCGTCCACCTTCAGGGCCAGGACTTGCACCCCCTCCACCTGGCGCACCTGATCCACCAGGTCTCGGGCCTGGGTGGAAGCCAGGCGGCCCTTGAGGGCCTCCACTTCTTTTTCCAGTTTTTTCTGGTTGGCCAGCATCTTTTCCAGCCGGGTCACCAGGTCGGCCCGGCCGCCCTTGAGAAGGCCCGCGGCCTGGTCCAGTTCCCGGGCCTGGTCCTGGGTGAGCTTCACCGCTTCCACGCCGCACACCGCCTCGATGCGGCGGATACCCGCGGCAATAGAGGTCTCGGTGGTGATTTTACAGAGCCCCAGATCGCCGGTGCGCTCCACATGGGTGCCGCCGCAGAGTTCCTGGCTGACCTCGGGGACGCTCACCACCCGCACTTCGTCGCCGTACTTTTCCTCGAACAGGGCGGTGGCTCCCTGCTCCAGGGCCTCGGTCATGGACATCTTATCCGTGTGTACCGGCAGGTTGGCGGCCACGGCCTCGTTCAGATCCAGTTCGATGGCCTCCAGTTCCTCAGGGGTGATGGCCTGGTAGTGGGTAAAGTCGAAGCGCAGGCGCTCCGGGTCCACCAGGGAGCCGGACTGCTTGACGTGGTCGCCCAAATGGCGCCGCAACACGGCCTGGAGGAGGTGGGTGGCGGTGTGGTGGGCCATGATGCGGCGGCGCCGGGCCGCGTCCACTTCCAGGTGCGCCGGGTCATTGACGTGAACGGTGCCGGCCTCGACCTTGCCCTCATGCACCATGAGGTCGTTGGGCAGTTTTTGGGTGCCGCTGATGCGGATGGACCAGCCGTCGCCATAGATCAGCCCCGTGTCCCCCACCTGGCCGCCGGACTCGCCGTAAAACGGCGTGGCCCCGGTGATGACCTCCACGTCCTCCCCGGCTTCGGCCTGAGAGTTGTGGCCGCCCTCCACGATGAGGGCCAGGATGGTGCTGTCGGCCTCCAGGGCCTCATAGCCCAGGAATTGCGTGGCTGGCCATTCCGCCAGCTCCTGATAGACCGCGGGCAGCTCTTCCCCCGGCCCGCCTTTCCAGGACTGCCGGGAGGCCTCCTTCTGGGCCCGCATGTTCGCCTCGAAGCCTTCCAGGTCCAGCACCAGCCCCTCTTCCCGCAGGGTGTCCTGGACCAGGTCCAGAGGGAAGCCGTAGGTGTCGTAGAGCTTGAAGGCCACCTCTCCCGGCAGGATCTTCAGGCTGTGGTGCTTGAGGTACTCCAGCTCATCGCCCAGGAGCTTCAGGCCATGGTCCAGGGTGTCGGCAAAACGCTCTTCTTCGCTGGTCACCACCTGGGCCATGATATGGTGCATCTGGTGCAGTTCGGGATAGACCTCGCCCATGAGGTCCACCACCCGGTCGCAGACTCTGGCCAGAAACGGGGTGGGCAGGTTCAGGAGCCGCCCGAACCGGATGGCCCGGCGCATAATGCGCCTGAGCACGTAGCCCCGGCCCTCGTTGGAGGGCAGCACGCCGTCGGCAATGAGAAAAGCGGTGGCCCGGGAATGATCCGCGATGACCCGGAAGGGCACGTTCTGCGTGTCGCTGGCGCCGTATGCCTGGCCGGCCAGCTCTTCGACCCCCGCGATCACCGGCCGCAAGAGGTCGCAGTCGAAATTGCTCTTGACCCCCTGGATGACCGCGCAGAGGCGCTCCAGGCCCATACCCGTGTCGATACTGGGTTTGGGCAGGGGGTGCAGGACGCCGTCCGGGGTCCGGTTATACTGCATGAAGACCAGGTTCCAGATCTCGAGATAGCGGTCGCATTCGCACTTGCCGATGCCGCACTCCGGGCCGCAGGCCATGCTCTCGCCCTGATCAATGAGGATTTCGGAGCAGGGGCCGCAGGGCCCGGTGTCCCCCATGGCCCAAAAGTTGTCTTTTTCGCCCATGCCGATGATGCGGTCCGGCGGCAGCCCGGCGATCTTCTCCCAGAGGCGGGCCGCGTCTTCGTCTTCATGGAACACGGTGGCCCAGAGCTTATCCGCCGGGAGTTTATAATGTTGGGTCAGGAGTTCCCAGGCCATCTCGATGACCCCTTCCTTGAAATAGTCGCCGAAGGAAAAATTCCCCAGCATCTCAAAGAAGGTGTGGTGGCGGGCGGTAAAGCCCACGTTTTCCAGGTCGTTGTGTTTGCCGCCGGCCCGGACGCACTTCTGGGAGGTGGCGGCCCGGGTATAGGGGCGGGGGTCTTCCCCCAGGAACACCTTTTTAAATTGCACCATCCCGGCGTTGGTAAACAGCAGGGTGGGGTCTCCGGCGGGAACCAAGGAGGAACTGGTCACCCTGGTGTGGCCTTTGGAGGCGAAAAAACGTAAAAAGGTCTCCCGGATCTCGCGGCTGGTCATGTCCTACTCCTGTGTCTGGGCTGGGGCCTCGTCGGGCAGCATGCCGTGGAAAGCTCGGATCTGTTTCTCCAGGTCGGCGACTAATTCCTGGTGCTCCTTGAGATAAGTCTTGGCGTTTTCCCGGCCCTGGGCGATGCGTTCGGAGCCGTAGCTGTACCAGGCGCCGCTCTTGGCAATGAGGCCCTGGGCCGTGGCCAGGTCCAGGAGGTCGCCTTCCCGGGAAATGCCCTGGCCGTAGATGATATCGAACTCCGCCTCTCTAAAGGGCGGGGCCAGCTTATTTTTCACCACCTTGACCCGGGCGTGGACCCCGATGGCTTCGTCGCCCTGCTTGATGGCGCCGATCTTGCGAATGTCCAGGCGCATGGAGGCATAGAACTTCAGGGCGTTGCCGCCGGTGGTGGTCTCGGGGTTGCCGAACATCACCCCGATCTTGTGGCGGATCTGGTTGATGAAGATCACCGAGGTCAGGGACTTGCTGATGGCCGAGGTGAGTTTGCGCAGGGCCTGGGACATCAGCCTGGCCTGGGAGCCCATCTGGGCGTCCCCCATCTCCCCTTCGATCTCGGAGCGGGGCACCAGCGCGGCCACCGAATGCACCCCCGCCACGTCGATGGCGTTACTGCGCACCAGGATTTCGCAGATTTCCATGGCCTGTTCGCCGGAATCGGGCTGGGAGATGAGCAGGTCTTCGGTCTTGACCCCCAGCTTGCGGGCGTAGACCACGTCCAGGGCGTGTTCGGCGTCGATGAAGGCCGCCACTCCGCCCCGGCGCTGGGCTTCGGCGATAACGTGCAGGGCCAGGGTGGTTTTGCCCGAAGATTCCGGGCCGTAGATCTCGATCACGCGCCCCCGGGGCACGCCGCCGATCCCCAGGGCCAGGTCCAGGGACAGACACCCGGTGGGAATCACCGCCACATCCAGTTTTTCATCGGCCCCCAGGCGCATGATCGCGCCCTTGCCGTAATTCTTCTCAATCTGCCCCAGGGCATGTTCCAGGGCCTTGGTGCGTTCTGAGGTTTGGTCGGTCATTTTTTGTTCCCCTTGGTTATATAGAAATTGAATTCTTTTTCTTTCGGATAGGAAATTACTATTTTATAATATTCTCCAATTTTTTCTATTGATTCAAATTCCCCTCCCCATTCCTTTGGTTGAAGAAATGCTTTAATAAATTGAAAAATATCTTCAATAACAAGGAAAGTTACAAACTGTCTTTCATTTATTATTTTTTTGGATAGTACAATAGAACCTGTACCCTTTTCACCATGTGGATAAAATCCTTTTCTAAAGCGCCTATAACTATTTGGCAAAGAAAAAATTCCGCCCATTATACCTATTACGCTAACCATAACTCCTACAATTATTGCTATAGTCTTAAGGAATTCCACGTTATCGGTTTTCCTCGTTCCCAAGCTTTGCTTGGGAAATCGTAGTTTGGCTAACGGGCCGAAATATTTCGCAAAGCATAGCTCTGCACTCAATAGGGTTCCCAGCCCAGCTTGGGAACCAGAAAAAAATGCTGTTGGTAGCACAGGCTTTCCAGCCTGTGCCCGGAACAGCCATGTAGGGCGTGCCCTGCACGCCAATTCTTTTCGGCGGCCAAGGGCCGCCCTATGATTTTCTAAAGCCTGCGGCTACCATGCCTCGATTATCTCCCCAAGGGAATCGCCTTCAACGGCGTATATTTCGACCCTTGCGGCGACAACACGCTCTGAAACAGGATCAACTGCTTCACCGCAAAGGGCGGCCAGTCCACCGGCGGCATCTTCTCCAGCATCCGGGCCAGTTTCTCCCGGTTCATCGGGGATTTCACCCGGCCCAGGGTGAGGTGCGGCTTGAAGCACCATAACGCGATCGCCATGTCCGAGACTTCTGCAATGGTGCGTAAGACGCACCCTGCCAAACCTTTATTCCTGGGCCGTTAGTTCTTCCCAGAACGCCCTCGGGGAAATAATCCTTAGTTGCTCGATGTTCTTGAGGCCTTGCAGCTCGTGATCGCCGGTAACCAGGACCTGCGCCCGGGCGGCGATGGCCGCCGCGACGATGGGCGCGTCATCCCGGTCCTGGATGGGGAGGTCCGGCAAGTCTTCAGGCTCGGCCACGATGGCTTCTTGCCCGATAAGTTCCAGATATTCCGCGATCAACGGTTCCGGGACCCCGAACTTCATACTCAAGATGCGCCGGACCTCCTGAAGAACCTGTGGACAGGTGACTAGTTCATGTGCTGCTAGAACCGCACGAAAGACGTCGGCGCACAGCCCCCGGGTCGCAACCGCGCTGACGATGACGTTGGTGTCCAGGAGAACTCTCATGAAACTTCCTGGAACACGTCCTCATCGGTGAGATATCCCCGCGCCTCCGCGAAAGGCATAATCTTCCTGCGGAGGGCTTCGAACTGACTGACCCGAAGTTGGCGGCGCAACGCCTCACGGGCAATCTCACTCCGATTCTTTCCCGCTTGCTTCGCCGCCTTGGTCAGGAGTTTATCCAACTCCTCGTCAAGTCTGATGGTCAATGTGTTGGTCTTCATGTCTTACAATGTAATACATTGGCCGGTTTTGGTCAAGTCCTTTTCTTCCCCCGGCGCGGCGGCGCCAATATGGTGCTCAGATAAATGGTGGGCAATGGCCACCCTACACTTTACCCAACGGAATCACCTTCAACGGCGTATATCTCGACCCCTGGGGCGACAAGACGCTCTGAAACAGGATCAACTCCTTCACCGCGAAAGGCGGCCAGTCCATGGGCGGCATCTTTTCCAGCATCCGGGCCAGCTTCTCCCGGTTCATGGGGGACTTGACCCGGCCCAGCGTGAGGTGGGGATGGAAGGCCCGGCCTTCCGGGAGATACCCCAGGGCCGCGAAGGCCTTCTCCAGCTTATGATACAGCCGGTTCAGGGGCACCACGTCGCCGCCCAGCCCCAGCCACACCACCCGGGGGGCCTTGGGGGACGGAAAGGCCCCGGCAATGGTCGCCTTGAGCTGAAAGGGCTCCTCTTCTTGCGCCACCTCCCCGGCCGCCAGGGCCAGGGTGTCGATCTCGTCATCGGGGACGTTCCCGAAGAACTTCAACGTCAGATGAATATTGCCCGGCGCCACCCAGCGCACGTCGGCCTGGCTGCGCTTCAGCTCCCCCTGGACCAGGGCCAGGCCGGTCCGGAAGCTGTCAGGCATCTCTATGGCCAGGAAAGCACGGATCATTTTTGAGCTTTCAGCGGTTCGCTTTCACCTCGTTCCCAAGTTGCACTTGGGAACGAGGTGAAAGCGGAGGTGGTGGGCCGTGCCCACCCTACGTTTTCAACTTCCGGCGCAGGCGGTCCAACGCGGTCTGGGCCGTCAGGGTCTTGATCTCCGTCCGGTTGCCGTAAAACTGATAGTGCCAGACGTCTTCGCCTTCGGTGTCGGCCAGGCCGATGTACACGGTGCCCACGGGTTTGGCCGGGCTGCCGCCGCTCGGGCCCGCGATACCCGTCACCGCCAACCCGATATCGGCATGAAAGACTTCTCTGACCCCCCGGGCCATGTCCCCGGCGGTCTCCGGGCTCACCGCCCCCTTTTGGGCCAGGACCTCCGGCGGCACCTTCAGCAAATCGTGCTTGGCCTCGTTGCTGTAACTCACCACCCCGCCCAGAAAATAATCCGAAGACCCGGGCACGTTGGTGAGCCGGTCGCCGATGAGGCCGCCGGTGCAGGACTCCGCCACCGCCACGGTGAGCCCGCCCGTCCTGAGCAGGCGGCCCACCAGCTCTTCCAGGGTGGCTTCCTCCGGCCCCAGCAGCGCTTCGCCCACCTCTGCGCCCAGAGCAGCCGTGAGGCGGTCCAGGCTAGCATTGAGCACGGCGCGGTCCTTCCCCCGCAGCGTCAGACTCAAGTGGGTTTCAGGAAAATGGGGGTAATACCCCACGGTCACGCCCTGCTGAAACTCCGGCCGCCGGCAGATTACTCCCTGCAACTGGCCTTCGGAAATTCCGAACAGCCGCAGGGTGCGCCGGACCCAATATTCTTCCGGCTGGGCCCAGGCCACCAAATTGGGAAGCACGAAGCCGTCGAACAGACTCCGCATTTCCTGAGGGACCCCGGGCAGGAAATAGAGGCGGACTTCCTCATGTTTCACGGCAAAGCCGCAGGCCATGCCGCCCGGGTCCAAAAGCTGCGCGCCTTCCGGGATCAGAGCCAGTCCGGCATAGCGCTCCTCCCAGGGGATCTGCCGCGCCCCCAGACAGCGTTTAATGCGGTCCAACAGGCCGTCATGGACCACCAGGCGCCGATCTAGAGCCAGGGCCGCGGCCGGCAGGGTGACATCGTCTTCGGTGGGCCCCAGGCCGCCGGTAATAATGATAAACTGCGACCGGCTCATGGCCTGCTCCAGGACTTCCCGGATCAGCGGACCTTTATCGCCCACTGTGGTGAAACGCGCCACCTCCAAGCCGGCCTCGAACAACCGCCGGGCGGCATAATGGGTGTTACAGTCAGCCACCTGGCCGGTAATCAACTCCGTGCCGGTGGCAATGATCTCACCTTGCATCATAAGAGCATCTATGTAGGGTGCGCACTGAGCACCATTTTCCCATTAAGAGTGGGCGAAAATCCGCCTTTTCAATTATCTCGATAACCATTCCAAGGATAAATCTTCATCCAGTTCGGTCAATAACCTGCCGACCCTTTGCAAATATTAATAGGCCTTGTTAAATCAAAGCACTATTCAAACCAAATCTCTCCGCGTTATTATTAAATAAAGTAGACCAATAAAAACCCGCGGCCTCATTAAAATACTTCAGGTCACTTGATTCATAATTATCATTTTTAAAAAAACATTCTATGAATTGACCTGATTCTTGATTTAGAATCGATTCAGATTTAATTGCCACATTGAACCATTCACTGGCATCATAGATTAAATTGATATCTTTGCCTTGCGATTGAAATCCAAATTCACTAGCAGTAATGGCCTCTCCCCAAGCAGTTACGGACCCCGCTAAATCGGTTGGTGTTCGAAATAACTCCATGATCTTCCCTGCAATCTGCTCCCAGGGAATGAACTGTGAATCACGGAAGTCATCCTCAAATTTATCAATGAACTGAGATAGCACCTTATGACAATTTTGCGCCGCCTCTATAGCTCGATTATAATTGGCCACCCGATGAAGCTCACCCTTATAATCAAGATATTCCCATTCCAGCCTCGGTTCATCCGGCGTAGCCCCGGTTTGCGCATGGCCGAGGGCGGGTGCGAGGTTATAGAGCCAAATATCTTCTCCATTCACCCTCAGCTGTGAAGCTTCATTCATTCCATTAACCATGCCCATGAAATTTTGATGTGACCAGGTATCTGCATAGGCATGCAGCATAATGCCTAAAAGATGGCGGCTATAAGGTAATAAATCGTAACTCAACAATTCATTAATCATTGCTTGCGTCAATGAACTATTGGCTCTGGTGAGCATTTGCTCATCACCTATTCCTAAATTCCCAGGCACAAAATGGAATGGAATCCACACCTTCTTACAGATTCTCTCTGTGACTGCCCCCGGGTCAAAAATCCGATGAGCCGTAATGATTGGTTCAAGCTCACCGCCGTTTTCGAACAATATGGGATTCTCACTAGCTTCATCATCCGTATATTGTGAAGCATAAGCTATGACATAGGCGTTATCCGGACTGAAACCCACAACTCTTGACAGGACATAGATCGTATAAAAGTGGAAATCTAGTCGCATGGTCCACTTCCTGTGAAGTCAAACCGGGGGGCTCTTCCTCTTTAACCCCTACTCCAAAAAACCATCACCACTTCTATAATCACCCGCCCGATCACCCCCGCGGCCACGTCGTCGGCCATGACTTCCAGGGCGCCTGTACCTTCGCCGAACCAGCGGATGGGCCCGGGTTTCAGGATGTCCAGGGTCCGAAAGATGACAAAACCCAGGGCCGCATTCTCCCAGGTCGCCGGCACGCCGGCCAGGGTGATTAGGAGCCCCGCGACTTCGTCCACCACGATGGACGGGTGGTCGGTGCGGCCCAAAAACCGTTGGGCCGGGCCCGCGGCCCACAGCCCCAGGACTAAAACGGCCGCCAGCCCCAGGCCGTAACCCCAGGGGCCCAGCCGGGCGAGATGGTACCACAGCGGCAGGGCCGCCAGGGTCCCCCAGGTCCCGGGCATCCAGGGCAGGAACCCGACCCCGGCCCAGGTGGCCAGGCCCAGGATCAAGGCGCGGTAGCCCCGGTTTTCTTCCCTCACCGGCTTATACCTCTAACAGCTTAGAAATATATGGAATGACCGCGCTTGTCAATAATTCCCCCTCCCCCCCGCTTTTTTCCTGGGCAAGGGGGTTTTGCAAAAGTAATTTCATAATTATAAGGGTTTGGGGTTAAAAAATGTCGAGATTTTAACTATAATCCTGCTATGCGGTCTGAAACTCCAGAGCCCCACCAGACGCCGCCTCGCATCATCCCCCGGCCGGAACACACCGTTTCCCGGAAAGACATCGAGGTTGAGGCCCTTAAAGTCCTCTACCGCCTCCACCATGCCGGTTACATTGCCTACCTGGTAGGCGGCGGCGTCCGGGATATCTTGTTGGAGAAGACGCCCAAAGACTTCGACGTGGTGACTGACGCCCGGCCCGGCGAGCTGCGCAAGCTTTTCCGCAACAGCCGCATTATCGGCCGGCGCTTCCGGTTGGTGCAGGTCTTCTTTAAGGGCGGCCACATCGTCGAGGTCTCTACCTTCAGGTGCCGCTCCGAATTCGACGAGCTTCCCGAGAACGGAGCCAGCCCCTCTAAGGACACCACCTACGGCACCCCGGCGGAGGACGCCCAACGCCGGGACCTGACCATCAACGGCCTGTTCTACAACATCGCCGACTTTTCCCTGGTGGATTACGTGGGAGGCATGGAAGACCTGGAAGCCGGGCGCATCCGGGTCATCGGGGACCCGGCGTTGCGCTTCGTGCGCGACCCGGTGCGCATGTTGCGGGTGCTGCGCCATGCCGCCCGCACCGGCTTTACCATCGACGCCGCGGCCTGGGAGGAAATCAGCACCAAGGGGCACCTGATCCGCACCTGCCCCCCCGCCCGGGTGCGGGATGAAATCCTCAAGGATTTTCGCAGCGGCGCGGCCCAGCCCTTTTTCGCCCTGATGCTGGCCTCGGGGTTGTTCTACGATATTTTCCCGTCCTGGGTGGGACAACTGGGGGACTCGGGCGAAGACCGCCTCCTGGAGCTGGCCGACCGGCTGGACCTCCTGGTCGAGGGCGGCTTTATTCTGTCCGACAGCCTGATCTGGGCGGTATTTTTGAGCGCCTTCCTCGAGCCTCAGCTCCATCCCCGGGACTTCAAGGAACTTAGGGATTTTATCCAGGAGAAGATTAAAGAGGCTTTGGGGGGCATCGAGTTCCCCCGGCAGCGCCAGGACGAGGTTTCCCAGATGCTGGCCCTGGAACAGCGGGTGGTGCCGCTGCTGGCCAAAAACCAGCCGGTTCCGGCCCGCTTGACCCGTCTGACCCTCTACCCCGCCACCTGGCTGCTGCATCAAATTAAAACCGCGCCCGCGGCCGAACTGCCGGACCTCTGCCGGCCCGAGGCCCTGCCGATTCCCATGCCCGCGCCCAAACGCCGGCGCTCCCGCCGCCACCGGCCCCGGGGCAGACGCCGAGGCAAAGAAGCCGGGGAAGAGGGTTAAGGGTTACTTGTCAGTGGCCCTTAACCACTCTCCCCATCCCCCAAAATTGTAGGGGCGGACCTGCGTGTCCGCCCTCCGTATTTAAGCCCATGGCCCAGGCGTCCCGCTGCGCTCTTTAACTCGCCAGCGTCACCCGCTTGAACCGCCGTTTACCCACCTTCAAGAGATAAGTTTTCCCTGCCGCCAATTCCAGATTGGCGTCCGTAACCTTTTCTCCGTCCACCTGCACCCCGCCCTGGGTGATGAGGCGCCGGGCCTCGGAGGTGCCGGAGGCCAAAGCCGCTTCCATCATTATCTTCGGCAGCCACAGCTTGGCTTCGGCAATCTTCACGGTCACTTCTTCAATCTCCTCCGGCGCCTCTTTCTCGCGATGGATGCGAATGAACTCCTCGGCTGCATGTTGCGCCGCGGTTTGGCCGTGATAGCGGGCCGTCAAGGTTACCGCCAGCTCTTCTTTCACCTGCCGGGGATGCTTGCGGCCGGCGGCCACGTCTGCTTTAAGGGCGGCGAGATCGGCAGGGGTGATATCCGTCAATAACTCATAGTACCGCAGCATCAGGGTGTCAGAGATGGACATGAGCTTCCCGAACATCGCGTCCGGGGCCTCATCGATCCCCACGTAGTTGCCCAGGGATTTGCTCATCTTGTTCACCCCGTCCAGGCCCTCCAGTAAGGGCAGGGTGATCACTACCTGGGGCTCCTGGCCGTACTCCCGCTGCAGGTCCCGGCCCACCAGGAGGTTGAAGGTCTGGTCGGTGCCCCCCAGCTCCACGTCGGCCTTCAGGGCCACGGAATCATAGCCCTGGATCAGGGGATAGAGAAACTCGTGGATGCTGATGGGGGTCTGGGTGGTATATCTCTTATGAAAATCCTCCCGCTCCAGCATCCGGGCCACGGTGTGCCGGGCCGCCAGGCGGATGAGGTCTTGGGCCCCCATAGGCTTCATCCACCGGCTGTTGAAGTCGATGATGGTCTTGGCCGGGTCCAGGACCTTGAATATCTGGCGCTCGTAGGTGGCGGCGTTGGCCTTCACCTGTTCCTCCGTCAGGGCCGGCCGGGTCTCGCTCTTGCCCGAAGGGTCGCCGATGAGGCCGGTGAAATCGCCGATGAGAAAGATCACCTGGTGGCCCAGGTCCTGGAAATTCTTGAGCTTTTGAATGAGCACGGTGTGGCCCAGGTGCAGGTCCGGGGCGGTGGGGTCAAACCCGGCCTTGACCCGCAGGGGTATCCCCGTGGCGATGGCCTTCTCCAGCCGGGCCTTGAGCTCTTCTTCCCGAATAATGTCATGACAGCCCTGCTTAATCAGAGCCAGTTGTTCCGATACCGGTTTCACGAAGGCAATTCTCCGATGCGTTTTATTATGAAAATAGCAGTTTTCCCCTCGTTCCCAAGTTGCACTTGGGAACGGAAATTATTGCCAAGTGCAATCTTAACGTAGGGTGCGCACTGCGCACCATTCCTCCAACTCGCCCTACGGCACTACCCTGATCCGCCCCACCCCGGCCCCGGTCACCTCCCCGATGATGGCGGCGCCGCGCACGTCCCGCGCCTTAAGGCGCCCCATGAGTTCGGGAGCATTGTCCGGGGCGATGGCGATGAGCAAGCCCCCGGAGGTCTGCGCGTCGCTCAGCAGGTCCACGTCAAGGGCGCCCACCCGGGGATCGATGGCCAGGTGTTGGGCGCAGAAGTTGCGGTTGGCGTGGCTGCCCGCGGGCACCAGCCCCATGTCGGCGTAGTCCCGGGCCCAGGGCAGGGCCGGCGTCCGGGAGGCATAGATCGTGAACTCCACCTGGCCGGCCTGGGCCATCTCCAGCCCGTGGCCCAGCAGGCCGAAGCCGGTGATGTCGGTGGCCGCATGGACCTTGAGCCCTTCCAGGCTTTCGGCCGCGGCCCGGTTGAGCCCGCTCATCACCTCGATCATGGCCGCCTCCGCTTCGGGCGCGGCCAGGCGGCCCTTCAAGGCCGTGGCGATGATCCCGGTCCCCAGGGGCTTGGTGAGGATGAGCAGGTCGCCCACCTGGGCCCCGCCCTTGGTGAGGATCTTATCCGGATGGATGACGCCGGTGACTGCCAGGCCGAATTTCAGTTCCGGGTCCTCGACGCTGTGGCCGCCCAGCAGCAAGGCCCCGGCCTCATGGAGCTTGTCCATCCCGCCCCTTAAAATGGCCTTGAAATCATCTATCGGCATGGTCTTTAAGGGAAAGCAGGCGATGCTCAGGGCCGTCAGGGGTCTGCCCCCCATGGCGTAGATGTCGGACAGGGCGTTGGCCGCGGCAATGGCCCCGAAGGCATAGGGATCGTTGACGATGGGCGTAAAGAAATCCACCGTCTGGATCAACGCCAACTCGGGGCTCAGACGAAATACTCCGGCGTCGTCGGGAGCCTCCAGGCCCACCAACAGATCCGGGTGCTTCTGCCGGGGCAGGCTTTGCACCACTTCCTCCAGGACCCCCGGAGGTATTTTCGAAGCTCAGCCCGCGGCGCGGACTTGCTCTACCAGGGGAACCTTGATTTCAGCCATGGTTAACTCTCGTGGGTTGATTCCGGGTGCGCCCAGGGCACCCAATTAGTGAGCAGTAAGCAGTCTATCCCTCAGCAATCAACTTAAGGCCCCTAATTTTTGGTTTTTACTGACCACTGACCACTGACCACTGGCAACTGGCAACTGCCCCTAAAACCCCAGCCAGCGCACTTCCCGATCTTTCCGGGGCGGCACCGGCGGCTCTTTGGCGGAGTAGCCGATGGGGGTGATGGCCAGCAGCCGCTTGGTCTCCTTGCCCAGGAACTTCAGGATCTCGGTTTCCAGGGAGTGCGCCCCGGTCATCCAGCAGGTGCCCAGGCCCTCGGCATGGGCCGCCAGGAGCAGGTTTTGCATGAGGGCGGCGCCGCTCTGGATATTGGCTAAATTGGTTGGGTCATCAGGCCGCTGATCGATGGTCACTGCGATGACCGCCGGCGCGCCTCCCAGGTTTTTGAAAAACTTCATCACCAGGTCCTGGCTTTTTTCCGGCACCTGGGCCTTTTGCATAATGGGGATCAGGTTTTTCAGGGCCTGGCTGACCAGTTCCACGAACTCGTCCCGGACCCGGCCCGCCATGACGGTGATCTCCCAGGGCTGGAGATTGGTGCCCGACGGCGCCCAGAGAGCCGCCTCGATCACCCTTTCTAGGACCTCCCGGGGCGGCAGCTCGGGTTTATACAGCCGATGGCTGCGGCGCTGGTGAATCGCTTCGTACACGTCCATCAGGTTCTCCTCAGGGTTCTTCTAGGCCGACATGCAGCTAAACGAGATTTTCCCGCCCAGGGTTTGATGCACGGGGCAGGCATGGGCTGCCTGGTGCAACTCCTGGCGTTGGGCCGCGGTCAGGGGCCCCTTCAGGTCCAGCGCATAGTTGAAGGTGGCCTCTCCCGGCGTCTGCCGATCCAGGGTCACCTCGGTCACGAGGCCGGACAGGGGAATATTATGACCCGCGGCATAGTGCCGGAGCCAGATATTCAAACAGCCGGCCAAGGCTGCTTCCATAAGCTCGTGGGGATTAAAGGCGGCATCAGCGCCGCCCTTGTCCACCGGCCCATCGCAATGCCCTTCGTGCTTGCCGTTGGTAAACCAGGTGTCAAAATTCGCCTTTTTACTATAGCACGTTATCATGCCGGGCTCCTCGCTTTAGGATAGAAAGATGCTGATGCCGCCCCGTCTCGGCGGGGCCAATCCAGGTAAAGCCGCCGAAGTCGGTGTCAAAATCTGCCGCCTGCCGCCCCAGCCTCCGGTAAGCCGCGGCTTCTTCGCCTTTGCCCCGCTTGTCGCAGCCCTGGGCGTAGATGGCGCATTTGGCCCCCAGGGTGCGCCGGGCCGCTTGTTTATAAGATTCGGGCAGGTCAGGCTCCTGGAGCAGCTTGACCAGGGCCTGAATGCGCCAGCGGTCCAGGCCCCACTGCCGGGAGAGCTGGTCCGCGTGGCCGCCCCGCTTGATCACCAGGGGCTCCTCCACCAGGCCCACCTCATAGCGCCAACTGAGGCGCAGCCAGAGATCATAGTCTTCGGCAGCCGGGAGCGTCTCATCGAAGCCGCCGTGCGCCTCGATCAGCCGCCGGTGCAGGATCACCGCCGACGGGCTCACCACGCAGCGGGCCAGCGACGGCAAAAAGATGCGCCCTGCCATTTTCCGGTGGCTCCAGGGTTTATTCACCCTGGCCCCCCGGCGCACCCAGGTCTCATCCGTCTGACACAGCCAGAGTCCCGGCCGGGCCTGAAGATAGGCCATTTGCCGGGCCAGCTTTTCGGGCAGCCACAGGTCGTCGGAATCTAAAAAGGCCAGCCACTCGCCGCGGGCCGCCTGGATGCCGGTGTTGCGGGCCGCGGCAACGCCGCGGCGGCGGGGGTGGCGGAGCACCTGCACCTCTGCGTACTCGGCCAGGGCCGCGGCAGTGCCGTCGGTGGAGGCGTCATCCACCACCACGACCTCGAAGTCCCGGCAGGTCTGGGCCAGGACCGAGGCCACGGCTTCCCGCACCATTTCGGCGCGGTTGTATGTGGGAATAATGACGCTGACCCGGGGCACCATATTTAAGAAAGGTACCAGGAATCCAGGAAAATTCAAGCCTTGGGAATCTCTGGACGATGACGCAGGTGTTTCTCTGGCCTATTATGGTGAATTAGTAATTATTTCTTTCCGCCGCCCTGGAGTCGGCTCCGCATTTCATCCAATAAGGGAGGGAGAATTTCCCGGTAATCCCCGACTATGACGATATCCGCCACCTCAAAGATCGGGGCCTGGGGGTCCGAATTGATGGCCACGACTACTTCGGACCCCTCCATGCCCACCACGTGGTGGGACATGCCGGAGATACCAACGCCGATATAGAGCCGGGGCCGGACGGTTTTGCCGCTCTGGCCGATCATTTGGGCCTCCAGAGCCCAGCCTTCATCCACCGGCGGCCGGGTGGCGCCGACCGCGCCGCCCAGGAGTCCCACCAGTTCTTCCAGCAGTTGCCAGCCCTCCGGGCCGCCGATGCCCCAGCCGCCCGCGACCACGACCTCAGCCGCCTCCAGAGGCCTCCCCTTGGGCTCTTCGCGGTGCACTTCCAGCACCTGAGGCCCGGAGGTGTCCAGGTCAGCGTCAATCGGTAACTTGATAACTTGCCCGGACCGTGCGGCCGGCTCGCACTTCTGCATCACGCCGGGCATCACGGTGGCCATCTGGGGCCGATGCGCCGGGCACTTGATGGTGGCGACCACCCCGCCCCCCCAACCGGGCACCATCTGCAACAGGTTGCCGTTAGCATCCAGCTTCAGATCAATGCAATGCGCGGAAAGGCCGGTATTGAGCCGCGCCGCCAGCCGGGGGGCCAACTCCATGCCCAGGCTGGTGGCGCCGAACAGCATGATGGCCGGCTGGTATTGCCTGACCGCCTGGGCCAGCACCGAAGTATAGGGCAGTAAGCGATACGGCTCCAATAAAGGATGCTCGGCCAGCAGGACCAGGTTGGCGCCGTGTTCGATCAGCCGGCCGGACCACCGCGCCACGTTTTCTCCCAGCAGCACCGCGGCCACCGTGCCGCCCGAGGCCTCGGCCAGTTCCCGGGCCTTGCCCAACAGTTCCAGGCCGACCTCGTGCAGGACCCCGGCCCGCTGTTCCATGAATACCCAAATCAGTGTCGATTTCATTATGTTTGATTAGATGAGGCCCATCTGGTGGATTTTGTCCGCCAGGCGCTGGGCCACCTCCGCCGGGCTGCCTTCCAGCCGCAGGCCCTGGCGGGTCTTGCGCCGCACCAGCAGGTCGGCCATTTGCGTGGGGGAGCCCCCCAGGCCGATCAGCCCCGCGCCCAGATGCAGGTCGGCATTGTTCCAAATGGCAATCTCCCGCTCTTCCGCCGCCAGGATCTCCAGGAAGGTGCTGTAGCGCGGTTGATTGGCGTCCTTGGCGAACGAGAGCAGCAAAGGCGGTTCCGCCGCCAGTTTTACATAGCCCTGCTCGATCTTTTGGGTGACCGCCAGGCGGCGGCTGTCTATGAACTCCAGGTGGCTTACGTGCATGATATTAGAATCCCAAGAAGCTCGGCAATTTGGGAAGGCACCTGGGCCGTGGAGCCGTCCAGGGTAAAATTGCCGCAACAAATAAGGTCAAAGGGCTCCAGGCGGCGGATCGCAGTGGCCAGAATGCGCGAGGTCGCCAGGGTGTCCGAGCCCGCGAACCACTGGTCCGAGAGCAGCACCGCCCGGTCGGCTCCCATGGCCAAAGCTTCGCGCAACACCGGGAGGGTAGGGGTGGGGGCCATGGACAGGAGCACCACTTCGGCCCCGTAAGCGTCCTTAATTTCCAGGGCGGCCTCCAGAGCATGCTTGTCCAGGGGATTGATGACATTAGGAATCTCATCCCGAACCAAGGTCTTGGTCACGGGATCCATCCGGAGCCGGTCCCAGGCTTTGGGATCGGGAACCGGCTTGAGGCAGACAATCACTCTTTCCATGGCCCCCACCCGATTAAGCTTTCTTCTTGAAAGGCGCCAGAGCCGCCCTCCCCACCACTACCTTGCCGATCTCGCCGGTGCCGCCGGCGGAGATGGTCACCATGGCATCCCGCAAGAGCCGCTGCACCTTGTATTCTTGTAGGATGCCGTACGCGCCGTGAATCTCGATGGCCTGTTTGGCGCAGCGCGCCGCGGCGTCGCAGGTATAATATTTGGCCATGGCGCTTTCCGTATCAAACCGCAGATTCTGGTCCTTCATCCAACTGGCCCGGTAGCAGAGCAGCCGGCAGATATCCAGTTCCGTATAAATCTCCGCCATGTAAAAGCTGATGGCCTGGAGGGTGCCGATGGGTTTGCCGTAGAGGACCCGTTCATTGGCAAATTTCGCCGCCTCCTCATAGCAGGCCTGGAGCGTGCCCAGGGCCGTCGCCGCCATGCCGGTCCTACCGCTTTCGCTGACGGTTTTCAGGGCCACCGCCAGACCGCCGCCTTCCTGACCCAGAAGATTGTCCTTGGGCACCTGGCAATTATCCAACACCAGTTCTCCGGTATTGGAACCGCGCAGGCCGAATTTGTGCTCTACCCGCCCCGCCTTGGCGCCGGGCGCATCCTTCGGGACAATGAACGCCGTGAGGCCTTTGGGGCCGTCCGCGGTCTTGGCGAGCACCACCCAATAAGCGGAGGTATGGGAATTGGTGATGAAGCACTTCCTGCCGTTCAAAATCCAGGTATCGCCCTTGAGTTCGGCCTTGGACTGCATCCCCAAGACATCCGAGCCGCCGGAGGGTTCGGTAATGGCCACGCACCCCATGGTTTCACCCTTGGCCAGAGGAGGAAGATACTTTTTCTTTTGCTCCTCGGTGCCGAAATCACTGAGCGCGGCAATCGCCATGTGATGGACCTGCATGCCCATGGCCACGGCCGCAGAGACCCGGGCCACCTCTTCCAGCACGATGGTGCGGGCCAGATAACCCAAGCCGATGCCGTCGTACTCCCGGGGCGCAATGATGCCCGTGATCCCGAGTTTAGCCATGGGCTTCAAAAGATCTAGAGGAAACTCCCCCGTCTCTTCCATGGCTTCGATTTTGGGAGTGATCTCTTTCTCCGCAAAATCTCTCACCGATTTTCTGAGCAGTTCTTCTCTTTCCGTCAGCTTGAAGTCCATGATGACACCTCCCTTTAAAATAAGACCGACCGGTCTCCCTTATTGGCGCGGCACCTATCCCTGCAGCTCAGGGAAAAAGGCGCTTATCTGCTGATCGTATTGAGGAAGGCGATCAGACCTCGGATATTTTGATCCAGATTCTCCGGGGATCTGTCCGAAGTATAGGCCACGCAAGCCCCCAGAGTACCTGAAAAGATCATCTCGGCCACCGCCTCCGTATTAACCCCGTCTTTCAGGCCACCCGCGGCCTGGGCCTGGTCCAGGAGCCGTTTCACCAGGGACTTGAATCTCTGGAAGCCTTCGTTGACCTCTTTGGCCAGGTGCGGTTGCTGGTCATGAAGTTCCACCGCCAGGGTGACGAAGACGCAGCCGCCGGGAAAGTTTTCCGCGTCCGTGAGATAATGATCCCGATAGTTTTCCAGGAGTTTCTTGATCTTGTCCAGGGGCTGGTCCAGTTGATCCAAACCGGCCAGATTCCTCTGCCGCCAGATTTTCCGGGCCTCGCTCAGGGCGGCGAAAAACAGGTCCTCTTTGCTCTTGAAATGATTGTACAGCCCGCCCTTGGACGTGCCGACGGCGTGCAAAATGTCGCTGATGGACGTGCTCATATAGCCTTTCGTCGAGAATTGGCGCAAGGACTCGTGGATAATTTTGTCTTTGAGCGACATAATCTTTAAACCTCGGTTTAGAGACCGACCGGTTGGTCTCCAAATATACGGGGCTGATTCCCCTTTGTCAAGGTTTTCTCTCTCCCTGCGGCAGCCTAGCCTGCATGGCCGCCAATTCAGCCTTCTGGTCGTCCCTGACCCCGGCAGGCCAATGAGCGTGGTCAAAATGACCATACGGAAATGGTCTGTACGTTTATAGACAATCTCTCTTGCCTCAATTAAGTTAGACACATCGGCTTTCCCCGGCCGAAATAATCCTTACATCCTTCACAAACCCCCGGCAGTTGCCGGGGGTTTCCTTTAAGTAGCGAGGAGAAACGGGAATGAAAGGCACGATCATCGTTATTTTGGCAGTAGCTCTAAGCTTCGCTGGTTGTTCGGGCATGAGCCCCACCCAGCAGCGGGTCTTGAGCGGCGGAGCCATCGGAGCCGGCAGCGGCGCCGCGATCGGCGCCATCGCAGGCGCTCCGGGTCTCGGCGCCGCGATCGGCGGCGGCGCCGGACTTCTGGGTGGTTTCCTCTATGACCAGTCCCAGAAATCCCAAGGGCAACCCTAACCGCCGGTGCATAACCGCTTTTCTCTGTCATCCTGAACGGAGGGGAGTGCCTCAAGACCCTCAGGATGATCTCCTACCTCTGCACTATCTCACCGGCAGCGGGTCCCGGGGGACCTGCTGCCGGTTCATCGCCGCACCTCCAGTTGTCCTCTTCCCATCCCGTAATCTGACCCCAAACGCTGGCCGCCCGGCGGCATAGGCACTCCGTCATTATTCATTAGCCTGGAGAGGCATTTCTGTGATAAATTTTGAATTTTAGGAATCCGCATTCAGGAGTATTGCATGCCGCCTCGTTACGAACCCCGCCCCCTGGAAGCCAAATGGCAGCACCTCTGGGAAGAGCGGCGGCTGTTTAACGCGATCGAAGACCCCGCCCGGCCCAAATACTACGTCCTGGAGATGTTCCCCTACCCCTCCGGACGCATCCACATGGGCCACGTGCGCAACTATACCATCGGGGACGTAGTGGCCCGCTACAAGCGGATGCGGGGCTTCAACGTGCTCCATCCCATGGGCTGGGACGCCTTCGGCCTGCCCGCCGAGAATGCCGCCATGGCCCGGGGGCTCCACCCCGCGGCCTGGACGTACGACAATATCGCCTACATGCGCCGCCAGCTCCAGGAACTTGGCTACAGCTACGACTGGCCCCGGGAACTGGCCACCTGCGATCCCGCCTACTACCGCTGGGAGCAACTGGTCTTCATCGAAATGTTCCGCCGGGGGCTGGCCTATAAAAAGCAGGCCCCGGTCAACTGGTGCCCCAAGTGTGCCACGGTGCTGGCCAACGAGCAGGTGGAAGAGGGCCTCTGCTGGCGCTGCGACTCCCCGGTCCACTTAAAGGAACTGTCCCAGTGGTTCTTCAAGATCACCGCCTACGCCGAAGAATTGCTGGCCGACCTGGACCAACTGACCGACTGGCCCGAACGGGTCCTCACCATGCAGCGCCACTGGATCGGCAAGTCTGTGGGCGCGGAAATCCTTTTCCCCGTGGAAGGGGGCAGTGAGCCCATCAAGGTCTTCACCACCCGGGCCGACACCCTGTTCGGGGCCACCTTCATGAGCCTGGCGCCTGAGCACCCCCAGGCCCTGGCCCTGGCTCAGGGCACCGGCCAGGCCGAGGCGGTCGGCCGCTTTGTGGAATACTGGTCGGGACAGAACCGCAGCCGCGGCGTCCTGGAGGAAATTACCAAAGAGGGCGTTTTTACCGGCCGCTACTGCACGAACCCCGTCACCGGCCGGCAGATGCCCATTTACGTGGCTAACTTCGTGCTCATGGAGTACGGCACCGGCGCGGTGATGGCGGTGCCGGCCCATGACCAGCGGGATTTCGAGTTCGCCCGGAAGTACGATTTGCCCATTAAAGTGGTGATCCAGCCGCCGGGGGAGGAACTGAAGGCCGCGGACCTTACCGCTGCCTATGAAGACGAAGGCGTCCTGGTGGACTCCGGCCAATTTACCGGCCTGGGCAGCGGTCCAGCCAAAGAAGCCATCGCCGCCTTCCTGGCCGACAAAGGCCAGGGCAAGCCCACCGTGCACTTTCGCCTCAGGGACTGGCTCATCTCCCGGCAGCGCTATTGGGGCGCGCCCATCCCCATGCTTTATTGCGAAAAATGCGGTTTGATGCCGGTGCCCGAGCAGGACCTGCCCGTAGTCCTGCCCCTCGGGGTCCAGATCACCGGCGAGGGCGGCTCGCCCCTGGCGCAATCGCCGTCGTTTTATCAAACGACCTGCCCGGCCTGCAATGGTCCCGCCCGGCGGGAGGTGGACACCATGGACACCTTTGTGGAGTCCTCCTGGTACTTCCTGCGCTACACCTGCACCGATTACACCGGCGGCGTCCTGGACCCGCCCCGGGTGAACTACTGGGCCCCGGTGGACCAGTACATCGGCGGCATCGAACACGCGGTGCTGCACCTGCTGTACGCCCGTTTTTTCACCAAGGTCCTGCGGGACCTGGGGCTGGTCAAGATCGACGAGCCCTTCCAACGTCTCCTGACCCAGGGCATGGTCGTGAAAGACGGGGCCAAGATGTCCAAATCCAAGGGCAACGTGGTGGATCCCGAAAACATGATCGCCGAATACGGCACCGACACCACCCGCCTGTTCCTGCTGTTTGCGGCCCCGCCGGAGAAAGACCTGGAGTGGAGCGACCAGGGCGTGGCCGGCTCCAACCGCTTCCTGCACCGCCTCTTTAACCTGGTGCACTCTCTGCTGCCGGAATTGCGGCAGGTGTCCGCCTACAGCGGGACCGGCGGGGGCCTCTCTCCGGACTTACAAGAGTTCCGCCGCAAGGTGCACGCCACCATCAAGAAGGTGACTGAGGACATCGAGAACTCCTTCCACTTCAACACCGCCATCGCCGCGGTGATGGAACTGGTCAACGCCTTCTACCTGGCGGCCGACAACTTGCCCAAGGATGCCGCCACCCTGCAGGTCTTCCGGGAAGCGGTGGAGGCCATCCTGCTCCTGGTCAGCCCCATGGTGCCCCACCTGGCCGAAGAGCTCTGGCAGGCCCTGGGCCATGACACCCTCCTGCTGGAGGTCCCCTGGCCTCAGGCCCGGGCCGAGGCCTTGGCAGAGTGCGCCTTAACGGTGGTGATTCAGGTCAACGGCAAGGTCAGAAGCAAACTGGTGGTACCGGCCGCGGCGACGGATGAAGACATCAAAAACCTGGCCCTGGCCGACCCCGCCATCGACAAATGGCTTCAGGGCCAGCCGCCCAAAAAAGTCATCCTGGCCCGGCGCAAGCTGGTCAGCATCGTCGTCTAAGGGAGCTTAAGTATGACCGTCTGCCGGTTCGGGATGATCGGGTTGCTGGTGCTTAGCCTGTGGGGCTGCGGCTATCATCCGGTGGGGACGGCGACGGCGCTGGATCATCAGACGCAGCCGTCCATGGCCGTGCCGTTGTTCGCCAACCGCACCACCGAAGTGGGCCTCGAGACCGTGTTCGCCAACGCTATGATCAATGCTTTTGCCCAGACTTCGGCGGTGCGGGTGGTGCCCGGCGACCGGGACGCCGACTTGGTGCTGGAAGGCAGGGTCCGGTCCATAGACAATACCTCGGTGGCCTTCCAAGATGTCCAGCACTCCACGGTGCGCCGGGTAACCTTAAGGATCGAACTGACCCTGCGCCAGAAAAAGGGGGACAAGGTCCTCTGGAAGGATACCCAGGTCCTGCAGGAAGATTACGTGGTGGACCCCAATTACCACGCGGGTGAGGCCACCAAGTCCGAAGGCATCCGCCGCGCCGCCTTCAACCTGGCCCGCCGGGTGGTGGACAAGGTGTTGCTGGTGATTTAGGAGAGAGCAGTCAGCAGTTAGCGGTTAGCAGTTGCCCCACATGCTAACGGCTAATTGCTGACCGCTAACCGCTAATATATGTCCCATCCCATCCTGGAACGCCATATCGAGCGGAACTCCCTCAAGCCCCTCTACCTCTTTTTCGGGGAGGAGGAGTTCTTGATGAACCGGGCTTTGCACCGCCTGGAGGCGGCCCTCACGAACCAGGCCGGGGAGCCCCCCGCCAAGACGCTCCGGGAGGCCCAGGAGGTGGGGCTGGCCGAGTTCCTGGCCGAGGCCCGGGAGGCCACATTGTGGGGACCGGGGCAGTTCCTCATCCTGCGGGGGGTGGAGACCTATCCCGCCGCTCAGCTCAAGGCCGTGGCCGCGTATCTGGACCACCCCGCGCCCCGGGCCTGGGTGGTGCTCCTGGCCGCAGGCCTGAAGGCCCGGGACGTGGAGAAACATGCGGTCTGGGGACGCCTGGCCAAGGCCGAGGCGGCCCTGGGATTTTATCGCCTGCGGGAGGGCGAGCTCTACCAGTGGCTGACCCGGGAGGCCCGGAACCTGGGGAAGAACCTGACCCTGGCCGCGGCCCAGCGCCTGGTCGAGATGGTGGGGGATAATCTCTCGGAATTGAGCCAGGAGTTGGAAAAGCTGGCCCTGTTCTCCGGCCCGGAAAACACCCTGACCCCGGCCCTGGTCTCCCAGTTGGCCAGCCACAGCCGCACCTACAACATCTTTGCCCTGGTGGACGCCCTGGGGGAAGCCGGCTTCCAGCGGCGGCTGGCCTCCCTGGGCCACCTCCTGGACCTGGGGGAGCCCCCCGCCAGAATCCTCGGGATGCTGGCCCGGCAGGTGCGCATGCTCATCCGGGCCAAGGAAGGCGCGGGCGGCAACCCTGCGGAATTGGCCAGGAGTCTGGGTGTGCCCCAGGGGGTGGTCAAGCGCTTAGGCCAGCAGGCGGCTCGCTTTTCCGACGGGGCGCTTAAGGCCCATCTGAACGCCCTGCACCAGGTGGATTTTCACCTGAAGAC
The DNA here is from genome assembly GCA_023229795.1 of Syntrophobacterales bacterium. GTDB lineage: Bacteria > Desulfobacterota > Desulfobaccia > Desulfobaccales > 0-14-0-80-60-11 > 0-14-0-80-60-11. The sequence continues at coordinate 34,497 of JALNYP010000001.1, read as the reverse complement.
CAGTACCGGCAGCCCCCGGCTCTGGCTGGAGTGGGCCCTTCTCAAGATGGGTCCGGGGTAGTAAAGATTTAAGCTGGATTGAGACCCCTGCCCAAATAGTCGCCGCTTGCCACCTTGAACCGGTCCGCCATAATTCTTATGGTTTGGATAGGCCTGATGCCGCCTGATCCAGGCGCGTTATCCCGCTAACTATTCCAGCTAAGCTTTATCCTGGGGGTGCTGACCATGACAACGCCAAAAACCATGCGGGCCATGGTGCTCGAAAAACCCGGCCGGCCTCTCCAATTGCAGGAAGTCCCGGTACCGGCGCCGGGCCCTGAACAGGTCCTTATCCGGGTCCATGCCTGTGGCGTGTGCCGCACCGACCTCCACGTCCTCGATGGAGAACTGCCCCACCCCAAGCTGCCCCTGATCCTGGGGCACGAAATCGTGGGCACGGTGGCGGCCCCCAGTGCTCAGGTTAGCCAGTTCAAGGCGGGCGACCGCATCGGGGTGCCGTGGCTGGGCCACACCGACGGCACCTGCCGCTACTGCCGCCAGGGCCGGGAAAATCTCTGCGATCACCCCCGCTTCACCGGCTATACCCTGGACGGCGGTTACGCCGAATACACCGTGGCCGACCAGCGCTACAGTTTCCCCCTGCCCCCGTCTTACCCCGACGCCGAAGCCGCGCCGCTCCTGTGCGCCGGCCTCATCGGCTACCGCTCCTACCGCATGGCCCAGGACGCCGGCCCGCGGCTGGGGATTTACGGCTTCGGGGCCGCGGCCCATATCACCATCCAGATCGCGGTGTACCAGGGCAAGCAGGTCTATGCCTTCACCCGGGCCGGGGATACCGAAACCCAGGAGTTCGCCCGCCGCCTGGGCGCGGTCTGGGCCGGCAGCTCCGATGAGCAGCCCCCGGAGGAACTGGACGCCTCGATTATCTTCGCCCCCGTCGGCGCCCTCATCCCCGCGGCCCTGAGAGCCTCGGCCAAAGGCGGGGTCGTGGTCAGCGGCGGCATCCACATGAGCGACATCCCTTCCTTTCCCTACGATATCCTCTGGGGCGAACGGGTGGTGCGCTCGGTGGCCAACCTCACCCGGGCCGACGGCGAGGAGTTTCTGGCCCTCGCCCCCCAAGTGCCTGTCAAAACCGAGGTCCAAACCTTCCCCCTGGAGGCGGCCAACGAGGCCCTGGAAGACCTCCGCCGCGGCCGGATCCATGGCGCCGCAGTGCTGGTGGTGAGAGAAGCGTAAAAATTGAGGTTATTGCCTGCCCATCCGCAAGCACCAATTTCGCCGCCTGAGCCGGGCCGCCTCGCCTCCCGCCACCCCTTCCCGAGACAAGCAACATTTTCTCAAACATGATATCTTTTTAAGATGGTCAGGCCGGGGGCCATGCCTTTTCCGGCTGCGCCGCGGCGTTTTCGCCAATAATTCAGAACTGTCATCGCCTTGAAACTCAGACTGAAAGATATCGTTCTTCTGGTTGTGGTCTCCAGCAGCATGGTGGCAGGCGTCGCCTGGCCCGCCTGGAGCCGCCCCTTTGGCGCCTATCTGTCCGAAGTCCTCATGGGCCTGCTCTTCCTGGCCTTCCTTAAGGTGTTCCCGCCGGATATCTGGCGCACCGTGCGTCAATATCCGGTTAAGATGGGCCTCCTGGTCCTGACCAAGCTGGTCGTGCTGCCGCTGATCGTCTTTGTCGTGGTTATCCACCTGCTCCCGGACTATACCCTGGCTCTGATCCTCCTGGCCGGGGTCTCCACCGGTCTGTCCGCCTCCTTTTTTTCCGGGTTCGTCGGTGCCAGCATCCCGTTGGTCCTGGCCATGACCGTGATCACCACGCTGTCGTTGCCCTTGACCCTGCCGCTGATGATCAAAGTCCTCATCGGCCGGGAACTGCATTTCGACCTGCTGAGCCTCACCGGCTTTTTGATGGCCCTGATCTTTGTGCCGCTGGTGGCTTCGGTGGTGGTGCGGCGCTGGTTGCCCAGGCTGACGGAGTGGGTGGATAAACAGTCCTACCCCATTTCCCTGGCGTTATTTGCCGCCATGAACCTGGGGGCCTTCGGCCTTTACGCCCCTTTCCTCATCGAGCATCATACCAAGGTGGTGATTTCGGTGCTGGTGGGCTTCGGGCTGGCCGCGTTTATGGCCGGAGCCGGGTTGCTCCTGTTCCGCTCCAGCCCGCCTTACGAGCGGATCGCCGCGGCCGGGGCCTTGGGTTGGATCAATAACGTCCTGGTCATCGTGTTGGGCACTTATTTCAACGATCCCCTCACTTCAGTGGTGGCTGCCCTCTACCTGATTCCCTATTACGTCCTGATCATTCCCCTGGGCCATCTGACCCGGACCTTGAGCCACCCCGCTGATCTGAGTGAATTGCCGCCCCAGTGCGAACCCGAGCCTTGCCTCGCGGCCCGCGGCCAAAAAAAAAGGCCGGGGATAACCCCGCCCTGATCCTCACGCCCGGCCATTCCCGGCCTGCTTATATCGAGTTGAGACGAAAAGCCATTTTGTCATCCTGAGCGAAGCGAAGGATCTCGTATTTCATTGTATTTAAGAGATTCTTCGGTCGCTTCGCTCCCTCAGAATGACAGGTGAGGGGACTTTCGCAGAGTTCTCAAGTTGCGTTTCAAAGGCTATTTTTGTAGCCGCAGGCGAAAGCACGCGCCTGCATAGGCGAGACGCCTGTACCACTATTTGATTACCACTCGGTATTAATCACCGTCATAGAGAATAGCCCGGGACACCGTTTTGACCGACGCGGTGCCGGTCAACAGCATCGCCTGGATCAGCTCATTTTTCAGTTTGTTGAGCAGAAAGGCCACCCCTTCCCGGCCGCCGCCCAGGACCCCGATCACCAGCGGCCGCCCCACCAGCACCGCATCGGCCCCCAGGGCCAGGAGCTTGAGCACGTCGCTGCCGGAGCGCACCCCGCCGTCGGCAAAAATCAGCATTCGGCCCTCGACCCGGGCGGCAATCCGGGGCAGGACCTCCGCGGCTCCCGGGGTGTGATCGAGCACCCGCCCCCCATGGTTGGAGACCACGATGGCCGCGGCCCCCGCGGCCAGGCCCATCTCCGCTTCCTCCGGGGTCATGACCCCCTTGAGGATAAACGGCAGCCGGGTCGAGGCGATCAGTTCCTTAATCTCGTCAAAACTCTTGGGACCGACGGGTTGGCCTTTGAGCGCCATGGTAATCAGGCCGGCGCCGTCGATATCCATGCCCACCGCCAAAGCCCCGGCCTCTTCCGCACCCTTCAGATATTTAACGGCCTCCGCCTGGGCCCGGGGTTTGGCCACGGGAATGCCTTTGCCCTGATGCGCGGCAATGGCCTTCAAGCCGCCGTTATACATCTCCGGATCGGCGCCGTCGCCGGACATGCCCAGGGTCCCGGCCAGGAGCGAGCCGGCGATAATCTCCTGGAGGAACCCCTCTTCCGAGATTTTGCCGCCCATATTGTAAGCGACCCCCGTCATGGGCGCGGCCAGGATGGGCATACCCAGCGTCTCCCCCCACAGCGTCAAGGAGGTGTCGGGCGCCTTGACGTCATGCAAGGTCCGCATATTGAAGCGATAGCGGCTCAAGGCCTCCAGGTTGGCAGCAAACGCCGCGCCGGTCCCGGCGCCGCCCATGCCCGGCACTTCGCCGGCGCAGGCCCGGCCGTTACACACCGGGCAGACCCGGCAATAACCCTTCAGTTTTTCTTTAGCGTTTTCCCGCAACTCCGCTAAGTTCATGATCAGTCCTTTGCAAGGTGATAACCAGGGAAAAATTCCCTTTCTGGTTAATTTATCATTTTTCTGTTGGCGGCGCTCCCTTGTGAAAAAAAGCCCCCGGAAACGAGCCTCCGGGGGCGCCAAGAAGTCGGATCGCTGAGATTTAGGGCGTCTGCAGCGAGTAAAACATCTCGCTTTTCAGGGTCGGCGGTTTAGACTGCGCCACCCGCCACAACAGCACGTCTACCGTGGCGTGGGCCAGGACTTTTTTGGCCACGCTGCCCAGGAGCCAGTCGAACTCGCCCCCACCGTGGGAGGCGATGGCGATAAGGTCATAATCGTTGGCATCGGCATACATGACGATCTCCTGCGCCGGCTGCCCCTGTATATAGACCCAGTTCGCCTCCAGCCCTTCGGCCCGCAGCTTGGCGGCGGTTTGTTCCAGATACCTGCCTATGGGGAGTTCGGGACACGCCGGCGCGGCCGGCGCCCCCTCGCCCTCACAAATATTGGATGAGCCCACGGTCAGCAGGGTCACCGCAGCCTTCACCTGCTTGGCCAGCGTCTCTACCTGGGGCAGGATTTGCGCCGCCAGTTCCGAGCCATCCAAGGGCACCAAAACCTTCTTAAACATGACCTTCTCCTCCTCATCGAACGTGCGAAAGGCTTTCACGAGTACTGGAAGCGCTCCGCCCGCCTTATTCCGGCACTATTTCCAGGACCTTTTCTCCGTACGCATCCTTCACCGTGGTCTTGATCTTCAGCAGTTCGAGCCACTTCTTAATGGCTCCCACAAAGACAATGGCCATGAGGACCATGATGGTGATGTTTAAGACCGTGAGCAGCCACAACTTCTTGGGGATAAAGTTATTGGCCACATTCAGGTAGCCGGCGTACATGGTGATGAAGGCCATGAGCACCCCTGGCACGGCCGTTATCCAGGCATACTTGACCTTGTCCATCCGCATGATCATAGTGGTGCCGATAATGAGGGCGCTCGAAGCCAGGAGCTGGTTGCTCATGCCGAACAAGGGCCAGATGGTGGAGATATTGCCGGTATAGACCAGGTAGCCCCAGAAAAAGCTGAAGACCGCGCTGGTAATGATAATGCCGGGCATCCATCTCTTTTCGGCGAACTTGGGAATGTATTTGCCCACCATTTCCTGGAGAAAGAACCTGCCGACCCGGGTCCCGGTATCCACCGCGGTGAGGATAAATACGGCTTCGAACATGATGGCAAAATGATACCAGTAGGCCATGAGGCCTTTCACCACCGGGATGTTGTCAAAGATGTACGCCATGCCGACGGCCAGGGAGACTGCGCCGCCCGGCCGCCCCTGAATGTTTTCTCCGACCTCTTTGGAGAGATGGGCAATGTTTACCGGGGTCATGCCGAGCTTGGCGAATACCGCGGGCGCCGCGTTGATGGCGAAGTAATCCGCGGGCACCAACACGCAGGCGGCAATCAGAGCCATGATCGCCACAAAACCTTCCAGCAGCATGCCTCCATAGCCGATGAACAAGACGTCCCGTTCACTGCCGATCATCTTGGGAGTGGTGCCGGTCCCGATAATGGCATGGAATCCGGATAAGGCCCCGCAGGCAATGGTAATGAAGACGAAGGGAAAGACCGCGCCGGGAATGACGGGGCCGCCGCCGCCGACAAACTTGGTTATCGGTTCCATCAATAAGGTCGGCCGCATAAAGGCGATGCCGATGGCCAGCATGGCGATGGTGCCGATCTTGAGATAGGTGGAGAGGTAATCGCGAGGGCAGAGTAACAGCCAGACCGGCAAGGCCGAGGCCACAAACCCGTATATGGGGATAATAATGGCGATTTGATTCTTGGATAAGGTGAACCAGGAGGCTAACGTGGGATTGGCCACGACGTACGGGCCGGCGATTACCGCCGCGAACAGGAGCACCACCCCGATAATACTGGCTCCCAGCACATCATCATGCCGCCAGACGTGCAGATAAATTCCCATCAGGATGGCGATGGGCATGGTGGAAAAGACCGTGAACGTAGCCCAGGGGCTGGAAAACATGGCGTTGACCACCGCGATGGACAGCCCCGCCAGAGTGAGAATCAGGATGAACAGCACGGCCACCGAGGCCACGCCGCCAATGGTCGAATTAATTTCTTTCGACGCGATGTTGGCCAGGCTTTGCCCCTTATGCCGGACTGAGGCGAAGAGGATGACCATATCGTGCACGGCCCCGGCTATTACACAGCCGATAATAATCCAGAGCGCGCCGGGCAGGTAACCGAACTGGGCCGCCAGGACCGGTCCTAAGAGCGGCCCGGCCGCGGCAATGGCCGCGAAATGGTGCCCGAACAGCACGTATTTATTGGTTTTGACATAATCGTGACCATCGGCCAGTTTGACGGCCGGCGTCAGCCTTTCCACTTTGAGCTGCAGGACATTTTTGGCGATAAACATGCCATAAAACCGGTAGCCCAGGACAAAGACGCACAATGCAATGAAAACCAGGGTTAATGCATTCATCTGAATCCCCATCCTCTTGTATTCGTAATCGGCCTCCCAATTTTCCGGAAGTTAAGGTTAATAATGCTTGTTGCTCCGAGTTCAGGGTTAATTCAGACCGAGATTACACGGCTTGCCCTCCTTCCCGAAATTATTCCTCTGAACCTCCTTTCCGCAGCTAAACCGCAGATACCGGCCCGGTCAGCAAAAATTCCCGTTTATCGAGATTAATAGCACAACAGAGATGGGTGAATCAATTTGCTGCAAATCCCCGGGATACTCGCCCCTCGGCTGGCCGGGAACCTCAGGAACTCCCGGGTTTGGTCAGCTTTTCAAATCTCTCCAGAGAGCGGCCCAGGCCCCCCTGGTTATTGACTTCCTTGAGCCGCTTCAGACACCGGTCCAGTTGAGACTTGCGCCCCAAACCGGCATACACGTCAAAGGCCCGGGCGTAGTATTCCCAGGCCTGGGGCAAATCCCCCCGGGTCCGATGCGTCTCGCCCAGGTAATACAGGTCTCCGGCCATGGCGGCCCGGTCCAGGATGGTCCGGTCCGTACTGAGGGCCAGGGTGAACCTCTCCAGGGCTTGGGCCGTATCCCCCCGGGCCAGAGCGAGGCGGCCCTGGTGATGAAAAAGGGTGCCCTTGAGGGCCGGCGTGGTGGCTAGCGGTGCCGCCCGGTTGAGCATATCCTGGGCTGCGGCCGGATCACCCTGGTCTAAATAAAAACCGGCCCACTGGAGGAAGACCCTCCCCACGGCCTGATAGTTCCGGGACTGCTGGGCCGCTTCCTGCGCCGCCAGGAGATGCTGGGAGACTGCCCCGGGATTGCCTTCCTTCTGGGCCACGGTGGCCAGGTTGGCCTGGTTGATGCTGGCTGCGGCCCACTGCCCCAGGTCCCGGTTCAGGTCGTAGGCCCGGGTAAAGCTTTCCCGGGCCTGCTTCAGGTCCCCGTCGTCCAGGGCCACCGCCCCCAGGTTATTGAGCTGTTGGGCCGCACCCTGGGGATAATCCACCGCCCGGCTCATGGCCAGAGCCCGGGAAAAGTCCCGGTTGGCCCGCTTCAGGTCTCCCTGGGAGAACTTCTGGTCCCCCTGGATGGAGACCTCGTTGATCCGCTGCACCTGCTGGGCAAACGGCTCCGGTTTGCCGGCGCAGCCGGCCAGGCACAGGACCGCCAGCCCGAGCCGGGCCCAGCGGCTAAGGTAGGGTCCGCGGTTCCACATGGATGGTTTGACTCTGAGGCGCTTTGGGCGCCGTGAGGCGGATCAGGGGATTGGCCTTGATGGCATCCATCACTTCCTTGCTGCTCTGCGCCGTCTCGGTGGCCGCCTGCATCAGGCCGGGAAAGTCCTGGCTGCCGCTCTTGATGTCCGCCAGGATCGCCTTCACGGTTTCCAATTGCAGGGTCATGGACTTGGTGAAGACTTGCAGGTTTTCGGCCATGGGATTGAGATTGCCGGTCAGGGTCTTGGCTTCCACCAGGACCTGGTCCAGGTGGGCCAGATTTTGGATCATCCGGTTATATAGATCCTTTTGCATGAGCAACATTCCCATGGTCCCCCGGGCCTCGGTGAGACTGACCAGCACCTGGTTGGCATGGTTTACCGCGGCCAACACCGCCTTCTCGTCGGTTTTCAACTGCTCGCTCAACAGGGCCAGGTTGTTCAGGGTGGTCTTGATTTTCTGGATATTTTCCTGGTTAAAGAGCTCGGCCAGGTGTTCCGTCATGGACTTGCGCTCCCGAGAGGGGATGGTGCCATAGGCTTCGAGCTTGGGATAGCCCGGGGAGCCGGGGCTGATGTCGAGATACTCGCTGCCGATGAGGGTGGGGCTCACCACTTCCGCCAGGGAATCCTGCCGGATAAGGTCGGCGTATTCCTTGTAGACTTTAACGGTGACCTCGACCTGGGGCAGCCCCAGCGTTTGCACGATGCGCATATTGGAGACCTTGCCGATCTCCGTGTTGAACATCTCGACCAGGGAACCCTGGCGCAGGTTGTAGCCCTGTTTGAATTTTACCAGGTAGACCCGCTGGGGCTGGAACCAGCCCTTGCCCTGGGCAATCACCAGCAAAGTCACCATGGTGAAGATTCCCAACACCAGGAGAAATACTCCCACCAGCTTTTCCTTGCGGGTAAAGCCCTCTTCCATAGTGCTATGATACCACTGTCTCTCGGATTTTTACAAGTCTTCTCCGCCAGCTCTCAACCGGCTGATTCCCGCCCGTTTTTCGCCCGCCCCCCGGCCGAATCAAGCCGGCCTGGCTTTGAGGCGTGTCTAGTGGGGCGGGCCTCCGTGCTCCTCCCGATTCCCTTTGCCCTGAGTAGCGCCCCCTTCCCGCCCCAGTGCGCCCCGAGCGCCTCCCTGGACATCCTCCACCACATCCGGTAAAATGTGTGGGTGGCTTGCAAGGTAACCATCCACCACCCGCGAACCAACTTTCCCTTGATGCTGGCGGCCCTGCTCCTGGCCGCCCTGCTGGCTTGGACCGCGTCGGCCGCGGGAGCGGACCTCTCCGAATACGGCAACCCTTATCTCTGGGTAAGCGTCGGCCAGGTGAAAATCAAGGCCGAAGCGGTGCGCACTCCGGCTAAGCTCTATCTGGGCCTGAGTCACCGCCCCAACCTCCCGGCCGGGCGGGGTATGCTGTTCTTCATGCCCGAGCTTCAGGTCCAGCACTTCTGCATGCGAGGCATGAATTTTCCCCTGGACTTTATCTGGATCGCCCACGGCCGCGTCGCGGGCCTGACCCGGAACGTGCCTGCGGACTTCCCCGGGAATCTGACTTCGCCTGAGCCGGTAAACTATATTCTCGAAGTCCCTGCCGGTTTTATCGACCGGTACCGCCTCCGGGTAGGGGACCGGGTGAGTTGGCGCTAACCAGGCTGACGCGGTTATCCAGGCGCCGCCTCCGGCTTTCGAGCCTCCCGCCGCCCTTGCCAAGCCCCGCCGATTGATCTATATTCCTTGAAGGATTGGGAAAGTCATTGATGCTGTCGGATCTGGACCAAAAAGTCATCCTGGCCCTGCAACGGGACCTGGAGATCTGCCCCCGCCCCTTTCAGGAAGTGGCGGAGTCCCTGGAAATCCCGGAAGAGGCTCTGCTGGACGTGATCGACAGCCTCATGGCCCGGGGTTACATCCGCCGGTTTGGGGCTACTCTGCGCCATCAGCAGTCGGGCTTTGAGGCCAACGCCCTGGTGGCTTGGGCGGTGCCCGAAGCCGACCTCCAGCGCATCGGCCAACACCTGGCGGCCCAGCGGGTGGTGAGCCACTGCTATGCCCGGCGGCCGGCCCCCACCTGGCCTTATAATCTCTATACCATGATTCACGGGCGCACCTCCGAGGAGTGCGTGGCCATCGCCGCCCAGATGGCGGCGGAAACCGGCCTCCAGGACTACGAATTGCTGTTCAGCGAGACCGAACTGAAAAAGACCACGATGCGCTATTTCCGTGAGGGAGTAGACGACGAGCAGTGAGCAGGTGTTCAGGGGCCTGAGGCCCGCCCATCCATTATGAGAATGTGGCGCCGCCGCCCCCGGCGGCGTCTATATTATGACAGGAGCACGCGATGCCCGGGTATGCCAAATCAGAGGAACTCTTTAAAACCGCGCAGGAGATCATCCCCGGCGGGGTGAACAGCCCGGTGCGGGCCTGGCAGGCCGTGGGGCTTACCCCCCGGCTCATCGTCAAGGGAGCCGGAGCCCGGGTCTTCGACGTGGACGGCAACTCCTATCTGGACTATATGGCCTCCTGGGGGCCGTTGATCCTGGGGCACGCCGCGCCGCCGGTGGTGGCCGCGGTTCAGGCCGCCGCAGCCCGGGGCACCAGCTTCGGGGCCTCCACCCCGGGGGAACTCGAGCTGGCCGAAGTCCTCTGCGCCGCGGTACCGGGCCTCGAGATGGTGCGTCTGGTCAACTCCGGCACCGAAGCCACCATGAGCGCCTTGCGCCTGGCCCGGGGCGTCACCGGCCGGCCCCGGGTGATCAAGTTCGACGGCTGTTACCACGGCCATGCCGACTCTTTTTTAGTGGCCGCGGGCAGCGGCGTCCTCACCCACGCCATCCCCGGCAGTCCCGGAGTGCCGGCCGAAATCGCCGATTTGACCATGTCTCTGCCCTACAACGACCTGGACGCGGTGCACCGGGCGGTGCAGCGTTATGCCGGAGAGATCGCGGCCTTGATCGTCGAACCGGTGGCCGGCAACATGGGGGTGGTGCCGCCCCGACCCGGCTTCCTTCCGGGTTTGCGGCAGATCTGCGATGCCGCCGGCATCCTGTTGATCTTCGATGAAGTGATCACCGGCTTTCGGGTGGGCCGGGGCGGGGCCCAGGCGCTATACGGCGTCAAGCCCGATCTTACCTGCCTGGGCAAGATCATCGGCGGCGGTCTGCCGGTGGGCGCCTACGGCGGCCGGCGGGACCTGATGAGCCAGATGGCCCCCGTCGGCCCCATCTACCAGGCGGGCACCCTCTCCGGCAACCCGGTGGCGGTGGCCGCGGGCCTGGCGACCCTCAAGGCCCTGGAAGAGCCCGGCGTCTATGAGGACCTGGAAGACAACGGAGCCTGGCTGGCCCGGGAACTGGCCCGGGCCGCGGTCCGTCAGGGCGTGGACCTGACCATCAACCGGGTCGGCTCTATGCTCACCGTCTTTTTCACCCCCGGTCCGGTGGCCAACCTGGAGGACGCCAAGCGCTGCGACCTCAACCGCTTCCGACAGTTCTTCCAGGGGATGCTCGCGGCCGGGGTCATGCTGCCGCCCTCCCAGTTTGAGGCCTTTTTCGTCTCCCTGGCCCACGCCCGCCAGGACCTGCAAGACACCGTGGACGCGGCCGAACGCCTCTGGGCCCGGTGGCAGTAGCCGCCCCGCCAACCACCAGGTCGGGCCTCTGATCCCGAGGTCCGGCCTCTCTCTTTCCCTCAAATAAAATTCTAGTGGCACCGGCCTCCGGCCTGTGCAGTACAGCGGCCAGACGCGCTCCGCACCCTTCGCGGCCGGGCCGGCCTTCGCCTTTTCCCGTGATATGGGGTAAACCACCCCCCGTCGTGGGGAGAATGTCCCTAAAAAAGGTCCTCATTCGGGGTCGGGCTTCCAAGGGGGAGCTTGAGAAAATTTTCATAATGTCAATGATTTTAACTATTTTAATTGACTATCGAAATTATTCATGGCTATTATCGGATTGGCAGGTCCCTTGCATTATTCATCACGATATCAAATTTATCCCGGAGAGGAGGTGTGGCTTGAGGAGCCGGGAGAGTCGGCAATTATTTACCACATAACCCGCAAGCTTTATTTCATTTTTTATCTTAAGGAGGGAACTCATGGCAGACACAGTTCCAGGAAAAGCGTGGGTAGTCGTATTTTGCGGCACCGCTGTCAACCTCTGTTTGGGAATCCTGTACGCCTGGAGCGTTTGGACCGGCTCCCTGATTAGCGTGCCCAAAGCGGGCCAGCTCATCACCGAAGGTCCCGCGGCCGGCTGGACCTACCTGACCAATGCGGAAGCGGCCACGCCCTTTTCGTTGTGCGTCATTATCTTTGCCCTCTTAATGATCCCCGGCGGCCGGATCCAGGATAAGTACGGTCCCAAAGTGGGCGCCATTACCGGCGGCCTCTTCCTGGCAGTCGGCTGCATCATCGCCGGATTGATGAAATCCTACGGCGGTCTGATCTTTGGTTTTGGCGTCCTGGGCGGCATCGGCATGGGCATCGGTTACGCTGCACCTACGCCGGCGGCTTTGAGCTGGTTCGGACCCCACAAACGCGGTCTGGTCGCGGGCTTGGTGGTCGGTGGTTACGGTGGCGCAGCCTTGTATATTTCGCCTCTGGCCGCCTATCTGATTAAAGCCGGCGGGGTCACCTACAGCTGGATTTTCCTGGGTATCTTCTTTGCTATCGTGGTCATCATCGCCGGCAGCCAGTTGGCCAAGGCGCCTGCGGGCTATGTGGCTCCGGCGGCTCCGGTGAAGGCAGGTGCGGCTCCGGCCAAGGCCGCGGGCACCCTGGTGGACTGGGCGCCCAGCGACATCATCAAGACCTGGCAGTGCTATGCCTTGATCCTGATGTTCATCGGCACCACCCAGTCCGGCCTGCTGATCATCGGTAATGCGGCCGGCATCCTGGCTACCGCGGCCAAAGGCATCGCCTTCTTCGCGGCCAACGCCTGGATCCTGGCCTCCTACGGCGGTTTGATCAACGCCCTCGGCCGGGTAGGCACCGGTATGTACTCCGATAAGATCGGCCGGGACAACGCCTATACCCTGAACTGTCTGGTATCGGCCCTCTGCCTGTTCCTGCTGCCGACCATCATCGCCAGCGGCAATATCTTCCTGCTGTTCGTGGCCGTGGGCATCGCCTACTGGCAGTACGGCGGCGGCCTGGCCCTGATGCCCGCTTACACTGCGGACTTCTTCGGTCCCAAGAACCTGGGCATGAACTACGGTATCGTGTTCCTGGGGTGGGGCCTCGGCTTCTTCATGACTCGGTTGGGCGGTTCCATTAAAGACTGGACCGGCTCTCTGACCTGGGCCTTCATCCTTTCAGCCATCGTGCTGATCGTCGCGGTCGTCATTTCCCGTGTCACCAAGCGGCCGTTGCTGGAGCACGAAAGATAAACAGGGGCCAAGCAAACTCGTAACGGTTTAGCTTTTCCCCAAAATCTGTTAATCTGAGAAGGCAGGGAGGCAATCCCTGCCTTCTTCATGTTCAATAAGGATGAAACCTAAACTATGGATCCCAGTACTGCCTGGCCGGTGCCGTTCGTTTTAGGTCCCCAGAATCTGGCCATTGATTCCGCGGTGGCGTTTGTCGTCTCGGTGCTCCTGGCGTGTATGGTTAACGCCGAGGCCCAGGCCTTTGCGGGCACCTTTTTGGGAGACAGCCGGATCGCACCCAAAGACCGGTTCAATTTTAATGCCTTCCTGCATGTGGGTATCTTGGGCTCCATCTGCTACCTGGTGGCTGGTTTCGGGTGGCCCCGGACCATGGATCTCGATCGCAGTAAATTTGCCCATCCCCGCCTCTACATGGTGATCGCCCGGTTTGCCGGGCCTATTGCCAATCTCCTCCTGGCGGGAATCGCCGGCAGCCTGGCCGGCGTCATGAAAAGCTGGGAATGGGACCCCCGGGTCTTTTTGTTGGTGGTGGGGGTGAATATCACCACGGCCGTCTACAATCTCCTGCCCATACCGCCTCTGGCCATGGGCGCCCTGGTCCGCGAGTTGCTCCCGGAGGATGAGGTCAGAACCAGGTCGCTCTTTGACCAGGTCGGACCGTATCTCATTATTGCCCTGGTGTTGTTGGAGCGCGTCACCCACCATGGCATCATCACCCCTTATTTTGATTCCCTGGTCAGGACGGTATACGGCTTCATCACCGGCCAATAACTGCCCCAGTCCGGATTCGGGCCGGGGGGCAGTTAACGAGCAGCCGGCTTTTTCCCCGGCCCCGTTCTCTGCCTTTCGGCGGGCCTCTGAGATTGGCAAAAGCCTGCCTTTTCCCGCCCGCAGCCTGGAACTTTTCCCACTTGCTTTCATCGGGAATCAAGCTTATGGTAAAATGGGTTTTAAGAATCAGCCGCGGCCTAAGCGCCTGACTTTCACCAGGCGGCGCGCCGCCCTTTATAGGTGCATTTGGTGAATAACCCAGAAACGAATCCGGAGGTCAAAATCGCCGGGGTCTTGTGCCGAGCCCTGGCCAAGTTCGCCGATCAGCGCGGCTGGCTGGCCGAAATTTTCCGGCAGGATGAGCTGGCCCCTGAGCATTTCCCGGCCATGGCATATATCTCGGTAACCGAACCGGGGTTGGGCCGGGGACCCCATGCCCATCGCGATCAGACCGATCTCTTCTGCTTTCCCGGACCGGGGACCTTCCGCGTGGTCCTGTGGGATAATCGGCCCGGCAGTCCCACCCACGGGGTCCGGCAGGAATTCCTCTTGGGCGAGGCCTGCCCCGGGATCATCATCGTGCCTCCCGGGGTGGTGCACGGCTATAAGAATGAAAGCGGTTACCCCGGCCTGGTCTGTAATTTCGCCAATCGCCTCTACCGGGGCCCCGGTCGCCGGGAACCCGTGGACGAAATCCGGTTTGAGAACGACCCCGATTCTCCCTTCCGGCTTACTTAGATCGTTTCTCGCGAGTACTAATAAAATGTGCTCGCCTTTATTCATTCCCTTGAGGGGGGGCATAGGCAGGGAAGCGGCTAAAATATTATGGGGGTTTGCTATATTAACGGAAATTCAAATCCCCTCTCTGAGATACCCCCCCAAAGTATGACAGTTCTATGAGCTATTCTATGTAATAATAAAATATAACGTTATAAGGCGGAAAATATCTTTTCATAGGAACCTATGTCACTCAACCTATAATTATGAATTCAAACAATATTCAATTCTTCACAAAAGCATCTCAGGATTCTAAAGGCAATATTGTATTAACAATCTCTATTGCCTTTGCTTCTCCTCGGGGTTTTAGGCGATTGACCCACTATGGAAGGCGCTTCAAGATATCTATTGTCTTTGACCCAAACAAATTCACTATTAAAAACCCTCAGCTTTCAGGTTGGTCTAATCTTGCCTCAGAAAAGCAAGTTGAAAGTTCTTTTGGTGTATCCTTGTTTGGATTAAGTGGAGGCAGGAAGGCAAGTCTTAAAAGTGCTAAAAAAACTATTCGCGAATCGGAAGGAAAACGAGATAAATACCTTACCTATAATTTCGAAGGTGGACTCCCAAATACGAAGAACAATAAAGAGGAAATAGCGCTAACGATCGAATTTGAAGTCCAGGTACACACTTCTGATTTATCAATCCCCATTTGGATAGAGACAACATGGCAAGGGGTTATTCATTGTTGTCATTTAGCAGGCGCATTTTCTATAGCCCCGATAGCTATTGTTTCCCCTATCAAAACCACTCCAATTAACAAAGAATTAATAGCAATAACTCCATACTTTTTTGATAGATTAAAAATCCCTATTGTTATACTGGAGGGAGATGGCTTATATGAATATCATAATGGGAAATTAGGAATGATAACCCATAGATGGAAGCCTCGCCCCTCCTACACTTTAAAAAGCTTACCTTCGGAACTTCGCCAGTTATGCAATAAGGTCCTGGAAGAGAAGATCAAGATTGCTAAGGACAAAGCGCAAGTCTTATATAATGGCCGGCTTGCACGTTTGACAGACTTTAAACCTATGCGTGACGATACAGAAGGTTTCCGCGGATTAGAATTAAGGCTTCAATCTACTGATTATTATACTTTTTTAGCTACTAACCATGCACTTGAATCATCTCTCACAGAAAATATTAAAAGAAGTGGTCTCATAGAAGTAGAAAAAAAATCTGTTACGAACTTTAGTGATTCTCTTTTAGCAAATCCTCTGACTGTTACAATCAATATTATTACACAAGAACCTGATGGGACAGAACGTCTAGTCATCCAAAAACGTAATCAAAGCAAGGTTATGCACTGTTGGCAGAGTTGGCAAGCAGGTTCGGCTGGGATGGTTAATATGCAGCCGGATACATCATCTACTATTCCAAATCCATTTTTCGCCGCAGCCATTCGTGAAATTAAACAAGAAACCGGATTAGAAGTAAGTGAGGCTGATATTGTATTTTTAGCCTTAGTAAGAGAGACACATTTTTTTGAAGTCGGACTAGTTGGTGAAGTTAGGATCAAGCGAAGCTATCGACATATATTAGGTTGTATTGAGGATTCTTTTGAATCGGAGAAGTTCATAGCTATCCCCTTTACGCCATCTGATTTTGTTAGGTTCTTGAGAGAAGTTGGCAGGGAGAAATTAGCAAAAGAAAGGCATTCTCTGAATAAAAGAGCGGAGGAGATAAAAGCTGGTATTAAGGACTATGTTCCATTGGCACTAGCGGCAGCAGTTCTCAGCTTGGTTCATAGCTGTGGGTCGTCTAAAGCAGTCGAAAATTCATTTTTCGAATAGGAGGAAAGCTATGTTAATAGTCAAGGTTGACATTGAAAAGCTTCCCACAGATGGAAATGGCGATTCAGAGCGCAGAATTTTCTCAAACAAAGGAGAAATGGTTCAAATCTTAAACCGCGCCAATGAGGCATACAAGCACTTGGTATATTGGGATTTAGATAAAGCTGGACAAGAAAGAGGGCACCACTACCACAAAAGAAAGACAGAACACGTCTATATATTGTCAGGAGAAATGGAGTTACTTTTGGAGGACCTTGAGAGCGGCATCAAGGAGACGGTGCTGGTACAGGCTGGAGACAGGCTAACTATAGGCCCGAAAGTAGCTCATGCCTATAGGTCCAACAAATATTCTCAAGTTCTGGAATATTCACCTGAGACTTATGATGCTTCAGACACGGTTCCGTATAAGGTAGCTTGGTAACTGTTTGTTTTAGCTTTAGCCAAGCTTCGCCATTCGGGAGTGGATAGTGAATATATCCGATGAATTAGATTTAGAATGGATTTGTTAGGCGGAGGGTATTTTAATTCTCCGTATTCCACTTTGGAAAGGGGTCATGGATGAAGGCGGGAAAGCTGACCGATTAAAGATTATGAAGATACTGATTACCGGCGCATCGGGCCAGTTGGGTAGGGCCTTGCTTGAAGAATTAGGCCGTCGGGGCTGGGAGGTGGTGGCCACCGACTTGCACGACTTGGACGTCACCGACCCCCAGGCGGTATGGCGACACTTGTCCCAACGCCGCCCGGACGTGGTGATCAACGCCGCGGCCGCCACCCTGGTGGACGACCTGGAGTCGAACCCCGATCTGGCGCTCAAGGTCAATAGCCTCGGGCCCCGGAATCTGGCGGTGGCCTGCCGGCGGTTGGGCCTGAAGTTAATCCATCTCTCCAGCGACTATGTCTTCGATGGCGCCAAGCCCGGCCCCTATGAGGAATGGGACGCCACCGGCCCCCTGTCGGTCTATGGCCGCAGCAAACTCCTGGGCGAAGAATGGGTGCGGCAGCAATGCCCGGACCACTTCATCGTGCGCACCGCCTGGCTCTACGGCCTTCCCGGTCCCAACTTCGTCACCGCCATTTTGGCCCGGGCCCGCAGCCTCGGGCCGTCCGGAGAGCTCAAGGTGGTGTGCGATCAGCGGGGCACGCCCACCAGCGCGCCGGCCCTGGCCCGCCAGCTCCTGGCGTTGGCCGGCACCGAGGCCTTCGGCACCTATCATGCCACCTGCCAGGGCGAGACGACCTGGTATGGTTTCGCCTGCCTGATCCTAAAGACGGCCGCCATCCAATTGCGGGTGACTCCTTGTACTACGGCGGAATATCCACTTCCGGCCCCGCGTCCGGCCAACTCGGTGTTGGCCAACCGGCTCCTCCAGGTGGCCGGACTGGACCTCATGCCGGCCTGGCAGGCCGCCTTCCAAGACTTCTGGAAGGCCTACGGGGACCGCTTATGACCTGTGTCCTGGTAACCGGCGGCGCCGGCTTTATCGGCGCCAATTTCCTTTACTTCCTCAGACAGGAGCACCCGGACTGGCATCTCCTGAATTTGGACCTGCTGACGTACGCCGGCAACCTCGAAAGCCTGAGCGGTTTTCAAGACGACGCCCGCTATACCTTTGTCCGGGGTGACATCGCCGACCGGGCCCTGGTTGAAGACCTCTTTACCCGGTATCCCATCACCCGGGTGGTGCACTTTGCCGCCGAATCCCACGTGGACCGCTCCATCCTGGACCCGGGGGTCTTTGTGCGCACCAACGTCATCGGGACTCACACCCTGTTGGAAGCGGCCCGCCAGGCCTGGAAAGACCCCGCCGCGGCTTCCTCTTGCCGCTTCCTGCACGTCAGCACCGATGAGGTGTACGGTTCCCTCGGGCCCGGCGATCCGCCGGTCACCGAGACCGCGCCCTACGCCCCTCGCAGCCCCTATGCCGCGTCCAAGGCCGGCGCCGACTTCCTGGCCCGCGCCTATTTCCATACTTATGGCTTGCCGGTGCTTGTCACCAATTGCACCAACAATTACGGGCCTTACCAGTTCCCGGAAAAGCTGATCCCTTTCTGCCTCTGCCAGGCCCTGGAGGGCAAGCCCATTCCCATCTACGGCCAGGGCACCAACGTGCGGGACTGGCTTTTTGTGGAGGATCATTGCCAGGCCCTGGCCCAGGTCTTGGAGCAGGGCAGGGTGGGGGAAACCTATAATATCGGCGGCTTAAGCGAGATGGCCAACCTGGACGTCGTGCGCCTGCTGCTCGACTCGCTTCAGGAGCTGCGGCCGGGGCTGGGCGATCTGACCCGGCTGATTACCCTGGTGCCGGACCGGCCCGGCCACGACTGGCGGTATGCCCTGAACATCGATAAAATCCAGGCCCAGCTCGGGTGGCGCCCCCGGGTGACTCTGGCGGCAGGGCTGAAGCGGACTATTGCCTGGTATCTGTCTCACCAGGATTGGCTGGACCGGGTGCGCTCCCAGGTGTACCGCGACTTTCTGCAGCAACAATATGGCGCCCGGGTGACGGGAAAAGGTGGGCCAAAGCCGTGAATTTTTCTCTGTCACCGCAGACGTTAGCCTGAAAGCCCGGCGACAGCGACAGCTTGCGGCTCCGGGGAAAGTTATCTTACAATTATAGATTATTAAAGAAACCCGTCGGGAAAACGATATAGTAATTAAGTTATCCGGGGAAACACCCGAACAAGACCATGAGGTCTGATGCCAGGTCGTCCTGTGCATTGTGGCCGGCCAAAGGCTAGACATGAAAAAGCAGCCGCTGATCTTGATAGTGGACGATGAGCCGACCATTCTCGATCTGGTCAAAGATATTCTGCGTCCCGCCGGTTACCTGGTCAACACCGCCTCCAACGGCAAGGAGGCCCTGGCGGCTATCCAGGCCCATCCCTATGACCTGGTCATCACCGATATGATCATGCCTCAGATGGGGGGCATGGAGTTAGTCCAATACCTGCGCCTCCATCATCCCGAGACCCTGGTCATCGTATTCACCGGGTTTGCCAGCTATCAGGATGCCGTGGATGCCGTGAAGCTCGGGGCCTTCGATTACCTTTCCAAGCCCCTGCAGCCCGAAATCTTGCGCCACGCCATTGAGCGGGCTCTGGAATACCAGCGCCTGTGCCGTTCCCAACGGGATCTTGAGACCGTCTTTCAAGGCGCCGAATCGCTAGGGTGGCAGGCCCTGGACCTGGTCTCCACCACCCCCGAGGCCGTCATCCTGGCCGACTTGCGGGAGCGGGCCTGGGCCCAAAAAGACCTCAAGGAGGTGGGGCGCTCTTTCCTGGAGGCGGCCCGGGAATTGTTGCAGGTGACCAACAGTTCCATCTTCCTCTATGACGCGGTGCGGGGCCAATTCTCCGGCCTGGCGGCCCTGGGCCCCGACTCCGAAGCCAAGACCGGGGCCATGATCACCGCCGAAGGGGTCATGGGCTACGTCGCCACCCACCGGCGGCCGCTCCTGGTCCCCGATCTCAGCCGGGATTCCCAATTAGCCCTCATGCCCCGGCGCTCCTCGTACCAGACCAACAGCTTTATGGTCATTCCCCTCACGGGCTATAAGTTTTGGGGCGTGATCAACCTGGCAGACCGCCTCGATAGAAAGCCCTTTGCCCCCCGGGATCTTTTCCTGGGATGGCTGATGGGCCGGCTCCTGATCGAGATCCTCGAAGCCCGGGAAGCCCCCGAGGAGGCGTTGATCCCGTCTTTGACCACCTGGATCACCAAAGAGATCCCGGTGGGCATGGCCATCCTGGACCAGGCTGCCCTGGTAATCCAGGCCAACCCGGCCTTGGAGCGCCTGGTGGGATTGCCCAAAGGCGACTTGGTGGGACGGGACATCTTTGCCTGCCTGGGTTTCAGCTCTACGGACCGGGAGAATTTAACCCAGGCCTTAAAGCAGGCTCTGGCCACCCAGGAACCCGGGGAATTCTTTTCCCTTAAATCCACCGGCAAGGATAATGCCGCCCGGTACCTGGGGATCAAGATGTTCTTGGTGCCGGATGAGCGCAATGCCCCCCGGGGTCTGGTCCTGGTCGAAGATGTCACCGAAGCCGAACAGCTCAAGCAGCGCCTCGAGCTTTACGAACACCTGGCCATCATGGGAAAGCTCACCCTCTGTGTGGCCCATGAGTTGAACAACCCCCTGGACGGCATCCGGCGTTACCTGTCCCTGGCCCTCCTGAAGAAAGACGACCCCGAGAGTGTCACCCGCTATCTGGGCGAGGCCCAGAAAGGCCTCAATAAAATGTCTTTGAGCATCAAGTCCCTGATGTTCTCGGCCAATCCCTTTAAGGCGCCGCCCCGGGCCAGCGACACCATGCAGAACCTCCTCCAGGACGCCATCAAGATCATGATGTTTCAGGCCAGCGACCAGCGGGTCCAGATCAGTGCCAGCACGCCCCCGGAGTTTGAAAAGATCGTTTCCGAAGCCGATCTCTATTACGTCTTCATCAATATCATCAAGAACGCCCTCCAGGCCATGCCCCAGGGAGGCCGCCTGGATGTGGCCGCCTCCGTCAGTGATAAGCAATTGGAGATTTCTTTTCAGGATACCGGACCCGGCCTGTCGCCCGAGGAGATGGAGCATATTTTTCAGCCCTTTTATTCCACCAAAGATGCGACCCAGGGGTTGGGATTGGGGCTGCCCATTTGCCAAAAAATCCTCGAGCGCTACGATGGCCGCCTGAAGGTCGAAAGCCAGCCGGGACGAGGCACCAAAATCCGGATTATCCTGCCGTATACTGATTCGGGAGTTTTGCATGGCGACTAAAGACCTCTTGATCGTGGATGATGATTCCCTGGTCTGCGAGTCTCTCAAAGAGATGCTCTTGATGGAAGGCTTCACCGTGGACGCGGTGCTGAGCGGCCAAGCCGCCTTGGAGAACCTTAGGGGGGTAAAATACTCTCTTATCCTCTCCGATATCCAAATGCCGGGGCTTGACGGTTTCGAGCTGCTCAAGGAGCTGAAAGGGCGGGCTCCCGACACCCTGGTCATCTTTATCACCGGCCACGGCCATATCGCCGGCGCGGTCGAAGCCATTAAACTGGGAGCCTACGACTACATTACCAAGCCCATCGACGATCTGCGTCTCAAGCTCACCATCGGCCACGCCTTGGAGCAGAAAAAGCTCCAGGCCTCCTATAACACCCTGAAGCAGCGCCTTAAGCCCTGGGCCCTGGACGAGACCCTGGTCTTCGGGGACCGCAAGATGGACCGCCTCCTCGAAATGGTCCACACCATTGCCGACACCATGGCCACGGTCCTGATCACCGGCGAATCGGGCACCGGCAAGTCCATGCTGGCCCGCTATATCCACGACCACTCTCACCGCCGGGAAGGTCCCTTCGTCAAGATCAGTTGCGGTTCGCTCTCCGAAACCCTGCTGGAAAGCGAGCTTTTCGGCCATGTGCGGGGCTCCTTTACCGGGGCCATCCGGGACAAAAAAGGCAAATTCGAGGAGGCCAACGGCGGCACCATCTTCCTGGACGACATTAACTCCGCCTCCGCTAATCTCCAGGTCAAGCTCCTGCGCGTCCTCCAGGAAAAGGTCATCGAACGCGTCGGCGGCAATGTCCCCTATCAGACGGATGTGCGGATCATCACCGCCACCAATACTTCCCTCCAGGACGAAGTGGCCAAGCAGAACTTCCGGGAAGACCTGTATTACCGCATCAATGTGGTCTCCTTCACCATCCCGCCCCTGCGGGACCGTTTGAGCGACATCGAACCCCTGGCCCTGCATTTTATCAAGCATTTCAACCAGATTCACCATAAAGAGATCAAGGGCATCTCCAAGAGCACCCTGCAGATCTGTCTCCAATACCCGTGGCCGGGGAATGTCCGGGAGTTGGAGAATGTCATCGAACGGGCGGTCATTTTAAGCCCCGGGGAGTTTATCGTCCCCGAATCCTTGCCCGGCAATATCCGGGAAAGCAAGCCGGCCACCCCTCGGGAGGCCCTCAAGCACCTCAAGCTGGAGGAAGCCCTGGCCCTGGCCGAGAGGGAAATCCTCATCAATGCCCTGGAATCCTTTAGCTGGAACCGCCAGCTCAGCGCCCGCAGCCTGGGGATCAGCCGCACCACCCTGTTCAACAAGATGCGCCGCTTCCAACTCGTCGATCCCCGGCGTCCGGCGCCGGAGGGCTTCGCCGGGCCGACCTCTGCCTAGAACCTATTTCAAATCAATTTGAGGTTTCCAATATCCCCTCAGCCGGTAAGAAATTAGGCAGGGAGTTTTTAAGTCCCCCTTTTCTAAAGGGGGATTTAGGGGGATTATCAGACGGTTATTTAATCCCCCCTGCCCCCCTTTAGGAAAGGGGGGTAATTCTTCCCTGTTATCCTTAACTTGACTGATTCAAGATTATGCCGGAATTGGGTTTTGCGGGGACCGCTCCGTGGATGGAATGGCGCCGCCTTCTCGCCTGGGCAGGCGCCTGTCGAACGCGCCACTCGCACCATCCTTCTCCTTCCTTCCCGGCGGTTTTTTTCATATATTAGTAGGGAGGGGACGGCCGCCTGCCGCCGCGCCCCGGCACGCCGCCATGTCAGCGAGGCACATCCATGGATTATGACCGTGACACGTTGGTTACCTGGGACCGGGAGCATGTCTGGCATCCCTTCACCCAGATGCAGGGCTTTCGGGAAGAAGACCCCCTGATCATCAGCCGGGGGGAAGGAGTTTATCTCTACGATTTCCAGGGCCGCCGCTACCTGGACGGCGTCTCTTCCCTCTGGGCCAACCTCCACGGGCACCGGCGCCCTGAACTGGATCAGGCCCTGGTGGCCCAGCTTTCGCAGGTGGCCCACAGCACCCTCCTGGGCATCGCCCATCCCGCCGCCATCCGCCTGGCCCGCCGCTTAGCTTCGATCGCGCCCGCGGGCCTCAACAAAGTCTTCTTTTCGGACAACGGCTCCACCGCCGTGGAAGTGGCCCTGAAGATAGCCTTCCAATTCTGGCGCAACCGGGGGCAGGGAGAGAAACAGCGCTTCCTGAAGCTCAACAACGCCTACCACGGCGATACCCTCGGCGCGGTGTCCGTGGGCGGCATTCCCCTATTTCACGAAATTTACCGGCCGCTGTTGTTCGACACCCTGGAGGCCCCGTCCCCTTACTGCTACCGCTGCCCGCACCGGGACGATTGCCGGGAGCAATGTCTCATGAGCCTGGAGGAAACGGTGGCCAGCCATCACCAGGAACTGGCAGCGCTGATCTTGGAGCCGGTGATGCAGGGCGCCGCGGGCATGATCCCCCAGCCCCCCGGCTATCTGGCCCGCGTCCGGGAGATCACCCGGCGCTACGACGTGCTCCTCATCGCCGATGAAGTGGCCGTGGGTTTCGGGCGCACCGGCCGGATGTTCGCCTGCGAACACGAAGGGGTGAGCCCTGATCTCCTCTGCCTGGCCAAGGGCATCACCGGGGGCTATCTGCCCCTGGCCGCCACCCTGGCCACGGACGAGGTCTATGGGGCCTTCCTGGGCAAATTCGAGGAGTTCAAGACCTTTTTCCACGGTCACACCTATACCGGAAATCCCCTGGGGGCCGCGGTGGGTCTGGCCAGCCTGGATATCTTCGTCCAGGACCGGGTGCTTCAGGGGCTGCCGGCCAAGATCGAGCTCTTGACCGCGCGCCTGGCCGGGATGGCCGCCCATCCCCACGTCGGGGATATCCGGCAGCGGGGCCTGATGGTGGGGATCGAACTGGTGGCCGATAAGGCCAGCCGGGAAGCCTTCCCCCTGGAACGGCGCACCGGCCACCGGGTAATCCAGGCGGCCCGGCAGTTGGGGGCCATCCTGCGCCCCCTGGGAGATGTCATCGTGCTCCTGCCGCCCTTGTGCATCACCCCGGAAGAACTGGGTAGCCTGTGCGACCTTACCTTTGAAGCCATCCGGCGGGGTACTGAGTAGCGCGGGCCTCCCGGCCCGCCGCCATACGGAGGCTGGTGCTTACAGATAGAGAACAAATGGCAGGCTCTAGCGAACAAATGAACATCACCATGAGCGTCTTAGGGCGTTTCCATCTGTTTCAGGTCGCCAGGCAGTTACAGGATCGGGGCTGCTTAAGGAGGCTGATCACCAGCTATCCGGCCTTTGAAACGGTAAAATACGGCCTTGACCGGAAGCACCTTAAATCCCTCGTGCTCCATGAGATCAGTAACCGGATCAGCGTTAAATTCCCCGACGCCCTCCGCGCCCTGATTGACCCTCAATACCAGGTCTTTGAGTTCTTTGATCGCCATGCCGCCTGGCATATTCCCCGGGATACGGACATCTTCATGGGATTGAGCAGCGGGGCCCTCCATTCTTTGCGCCGGGCCCGAAAGCTGGGAGCTCTAACCGTGCTGGAGCGGGGTTCGAGCCACATGCTTTCCCAAAGAAGGTTACTCACGGAAGAGTACGATCGCTTGGGCCTCAAGAAAGTCATTGTTCATCCCCAAGTGGTCGAGAAAGAACTGGCGGAATACCGGGAAGCGGATTATATTTTGGTCCCTTCCCAATATGTGAAAAGAAGCTTCCTTGAACAAGGGATTCCCGAGAGCAAGCTCATTCACAATCCGTACGGCGTCAATCTTGCCGAATTTTATCCGGTCCCCAAGGCAGACCAAATCTTTCGGGTTATCCACTGCGGCAATGCCAGCCTCAGAAAAGGGGTGCATTATCTGCTGCAGGCCTTCTTTGAGCTCAAGCTGCCCCGCGCCGAACTATGGCTGGTCGGCCCTATTGCCGAAGAGATCGCCCCCTTCCTGAAAAAGTTTGCCTCTCCCGCCATTATTGCCAAGGGCGCCTTCCCCCAAAGGGAATTAAGCCGCATCCTGTCCCAGGGCTCGGTCTTTTGTCTGGCCTCCATCGAAGAAGGCCTGGCCACGGTGCAGGCCCAGGCCATGGCGTGCGGCCTGCCGGTAGTTATCACGACCAACACGGGGGGTGAGGATATCGTCCGACCCGGGGTGGATGGCTTTATCGTCCCCATTCGGGATGTAGCCGCCCTGAAAGAGAAGATTCTCTATTTCTATGAACACCCCGAGGCCCGGCGCACCATGGGAGCCTCAGCCCTCCAGCGGGTCCAACAGGGTTTCACCTGGAGAGATTATGCCGATCGCCTGATTCAGCACTATCGCCGCATCCTGGCCGAGGGGGCCTAAAAAAGTTTAGCGGCCAACTTCCAGCCGGAAAAATGTTTTTGCGCCGGCATAAAAAATATTGAAGATGCCGAGTTGATGATGCTATATTTTTAGAGGTGATGAAGTCCGCCATGAACCGTCTGGGTCTTGAGGCCCGAGGCTGATGACTTCTACTGGGCGAAAGGCCCCCGGTAGAGGTTTTTTTTTGCCTGAAGATCATGCGCAGGTTCGCCTAATCTGAATCTTATGGGGATAGAGGACAGATCGATGCGTTTAAAGCTGCGGCAACGCCTATCCCTCCCATGGCGTTCCTTGAATCTCTGGCACGGAACCGGGGAGTTGAAACGCTTCGCCTTCAATCGGCTGCGACAGATGCTGGGAAATGATGGGTGGATCATGAAGATACTCTTGGTGATGGCCGGCGGCAGCATTGGGGCCCTGGCCCGATATGCGGTGTCCCTGTGGGCGGCAAAGCTTTTTGGCACCAGATTCCCCTGGGGAACCCTCACCGTCAACCTCTCGGGGTGCTTTCTCATCGGCCTGGCGTTTGCTTGGGGCGAACGGGGCCTGGGCGTCATGAATCCCTCTATCCGCCTGTTTTTTATCACGGGTTTTCTCGGGGCTCTGACCACTTTTTCGACCTTCGGCTTGGAGACGGTGAATTCCATGCGGGCGGGAACCCACCTGGTCACGGTGGCCAACTTTCTTTCCAACAATGTGATGGGCGCAGCCTTGGTGTTCCTGGGCATGCTGGTGGGCCGCTTACGGTAAGGTGGGGCCGGAGATGCAGCAATATAAAATAATCGAGATCTTCACGAGTGAAGAAGTCCGTTGGCAAGGGAGCCCCGTTTACGATGCCATCGTCCAGTTTGTGCATGACCTCAAGATCGCGGCGCGTTGCCTGGTGGCCAAAGGGATCGAGGGTTCCTATGAAAGCGGGGAGATGGCTACCGGCAGGCTTGAGGTCCTCTCCTACAATATGCCGGTGCGGATCACTATTGTCTTGCCGGCTGTCGAATCCGAGAGGGTTTTAGCCAGGGCGGAGCAGATGGTCTCGGACGGCATCGTCGCTGTCCACGATTTGAACGTCATTTCCCATAAGACCCATGGTCTGCTCATCCCGAAGGATACCCGGGTTCGGGACATCATGACCCCGGCTCCGAAAAAGGTCAGCCTGTTCACCTCGCTGGCCGAAGTGGCCCGCCTCCTGCTCTCTTCCACTTTCACCGGGGTTCCCGTGGTCGATGGCGAAAACCGGCCGGTCGGCGTCATCTCTCAGGGGGATTTAATCTATAAGGCAGGCATGCCGGTGCGGCTCGGTTTGCTGGCTGAATCGGGCCCTGAAAAAGCGAGCGCAATTCTTGCGGATCTCGCTCCGAGGCAGGCCAAAGAAGTCATGACTCGGCCGGCCGTGACCATTGAGCAGGATAAGTCGGTTACCGATGCCGTAAATCTCATGCTGAAGAAACAGGTGAAGCGTCTTCCGGTCATCGATGCCAGCGGCAAACTTGTCGGCATCCTCTCACGCCTGGACGTGTTTCATACCATTTTGCGGGAGTGCCCTGATTGGCAAGCTTTCCAAAAGCAGGAGATTGCCGTCAACCTGCGCTTCGTCTCCGACATCATGCGCCGCGATACCGCCACGGTTTCCCCAGACACCCCGATCGCGGAAGTGATTCGCCTCATCGACTGCAACGACCTTCAGCGGGTTTGCGTGGTGGACCGGGAAGGAAATTTCCTGGGATTGATCTCGGATCGGGACCTCCTGGCAGCTTTTTCTGACCGCCATCCGGGCATCTGGGATTACTTTGTGAGCAAGATTTCCTTAGCCGAGCCCACCCCGCTTCAGGAAGACCTGGCTGGCAAAACCGCGGGGGAAGTCATGAACCCCAATATCGTGACGGTGCGGGAAGACGCCCCGATCAACGAAGCCATCCGACTGATGCTTGAAAAGGCGATTAAACGCTTGCCTGTGGTCGATGCGCAGGGAAAATTCAAGGGCCTGGTCAGCCGTGATGCCCTGCTGCGAGCTGGATATGCCTCCACCTCAGCCCCAACCGCGTGAGACACCCATGACCCCGGTGACCGGCTGGTTGGGTTGGGCCTTATTATCAGCGGTCTTTGCCGCGCTGACGGCGATCTTCGCCAAGATCGGCCTGGAGGGCGTCGATTCGGACCTGGCCACGCTTATTCGCACTGTTGTGATCCTGATCGTGCTCGCCGGCTTCGTTTACTTCGCCGGGAAATACCGCAACCCCTTCGAACTTCAACCGAAGACCTGGATTTTTCTGGTGTTGTCAGGGTTGGCGACCGGGGCCTCCTGGGTCTGCTACTTTCGGGCCTTGAAAGTGGGCGAGGCCTCGAAAGTCGCGCCCGTCGACAAGCTGAGCCTCCCGTTCGTGGCGCTTTTTGCGGTCCTGTTCCTCGGTGAACGACCGGGCGCCAGGGAGTGGTTCGGCATTTTTCTCATGGGAGCAGGCGTGGTTATCCTGGCTTTGAAACGGTGAATCGTCGACATCCAGAGAAAAAATCCTTGCATTCGATCAGCCCTAAAGACCTTCCCCGGGCCGCGGCCTGGAAATTTATCATCCTGGTGGGGGTGGTCAGCCTCTTCAGCGACCTGACCTACGAAGGAGCCCGCAGCATAACTGGCCCCTTTTTGGGTTCCCTCAAGGCCAGCGCCACGATAATCGGGATAGTGGCCGGTTTGGGAGAGTTCATCGGCGTACTATCATGCCGCAAAATTTGGTCGATACTTGGCTAACTGCATGATATAAGAAAAGAAACGCATTAACTTATCCTGGACTATGACCACGCCCGCTGGCATTCCCCAAGCCGTTATCTTTGACGTGGATGGCACCCTTTACGATCAACGGAGGCTCCGCCTCTGGATGTTAAGGGAGATGTTTCGTTGCGTCCTCAGTCAACCGGCCCGCCTCGCTGAATTGAGAATCCTCTGGCTCTTCAGAACAATGCGGGAAAAGCATGCGGCAGAGGCCGCGGCCGATCTGGAAAGCCGGCAGTATGCCTGGGCCGCCCAAGCCGCGGGCGTGTCCCCGGAGAAGGTCCGGGATGTAGTCAAATATTGGATGTTTGAAAGACCTCTTGCCTATTTACGGTCTTGCCGCTATCCTGGCGCTCAGGCCTTATTTTCGCAGTTCCAGGAGCAAGGCATCCCTATCGGCGTTTTTTCCGACTATCCGGCTCTGGACAAGCTCCGCACCCTGGAATTAACGGCCCAGGTAGTGGTGTCGGCCACCTGCCCCGAGGTCAGCCGGCTGAAGCCCGATCCCGCCGGCCTGCTGGTGGCGGCGGCCAAGTTGGGCGCCCCGCCCCCGGAGTGCTTATTTATCGGAGATCAGGAGGCCAAAGACGGAGAGTGCGCCCGGCGGGCCGGCATGCCCCACCTGATCCTGGCGGCGCGCCAAAAAAACCGCCATTTGCACGGGCTCGCCGTCTGGTTGAAAGATGCTCAACAAAGCTAAATTATACCTGCAACTGGCGCGGCCTCATCAGTTTTTCAAGAATGGGTTTGTCTGGCTGCCCATCTTTTTCGGGGCGAAATTAGCGGACCTGGGGGCCCTGGAGCAGACCCTGATCGCCTTTGCGGCGTTCTGTTGCGCGGCCGGCGGCGTCTATGTCCTCAATGATCTGAAAGACGTCGAAGAAGATCGCCGGCATCCCACCAAGAAGAACCGCCCCCTGGCCAGCGGGGCTATCGAGCCCCCGGGGGCCATGATGTTTATGGCCGTCCTCCTGATCCTGGCCGCCTTGTTAGGGGCTCTGCTGCCCAGGCCGGATTTCTTATTAATCCTGGGCGCCTATCTGCTCCTCAATGTGGCCTACTCCTTTTTTCTCAAGCATCGAGCTATCATCGATATCGTCTGCATTGCCCTGGGCTTTGTGCTCCGGGTCCTGGCCGGAGGCGTGGCGGCGGCGGTGCCCATCAGCCACTGGATTGTCATTCTGACCTTTCTGTTGGCCATTTTTCTGGCCCTGGCCAAGCGCCGGGACGACTTGCTATTGGCTGCTGAGGGCCAAAGCACTCGCCGCTCCATCGACGGCTACAGCCTGGAATTCGTGTCCATCAGCATGGCGGTCATGGCCGCGGTGATCATTGTCGCCTATATCCTCTATACCGTGTCGCCGGACACTATTAAAAAACACGGCACCGACCGCTTGTACCTCACGGGTTTCTGGGTGGTGCTGGGGCTGCTCAGATACCTGCAACTGGCCCTGGTGGAAAATCACACCGCCTCGCCCACCAAGATCTTGCTCCAGGACCGGTTTCTCCAGGCCGTCCTGACGCTTTGGGTTCTCAGCTTCTTCTTCCTGATATATAATTTCGCTAGTATATAACGGTTCAAGCAGCACTCATTTCCCGGCGGACGCCACCATGCATGACAACCATCCTCAAGTCCATTACGCCAGATTATGAAACTCACCGGCTGGGGCAGGTTCCCCGTAATTCAGGTTCGCGGTCAGTCCTTTAATAATCAGGAGGCCCTAAGCGATTATCTCCAGTCTGCTGACGGCTGCGTGGCCCATGGGATGGGACGCAGTTACGGGGACAGCGCCTTAAGCGAACAGGTGATCTTTACCCGGCGTTTCAATAAAATCCTGAGCTTTGATCCCCAAACCGGCATCGTGGTCTGCGAAAGCGGGGTTTCGCTGGCCGAACTTATCGATGCCTTTCTCCCCCGGGGCTGGTTCCCGGCGGTCGTCCCGGGCACCAAATACATTTCCGTGGGCGGGGCCATCGCCAGCGATGTCCACGGCAAGAACCATCACAAGGTGGGGTGTTTCAGCGAACAGGTCCTGGCCTTCGAACTCATGGGACCCCAGGGGGAAGTGGTGCGCTGCAGCCGCCGGGAGAATGCCCCCCTCTTTCATGCCACCTGCGGCGGCATGGGCCTCACCGGGGTAATCTTGAGGGCCGAGCTGAGTCTGAAACCCATCTTGAGCTCCTCCATCCGGGAGAGCCTCATCCCCGCCCGGAACCTGGAAGAAGTCTTCCGCCTCTTTGAAGAGAATCTGGCTGCCACCTATTCCGTCGCCTGGATTGACTGCCTGGCCAAGCATGAGCATCAAGGCCGCTCCATTCTGATGCTGGGCGAACCCGCGGAAGCCGGGCTCCTCACGCTCCCCTCCGCCAAAACCTGGACAGTTCCAATGGGCTTGCCGGGATTCTGTCTGAACCAATATTCGGTGTCGTTGTTCAACTATTTTTATTATCAGCTCAAGTCGAATTTTGTGGCCGGCCGGTTGGTCCCCCTTGAGGAGTTTTTCTTCCCCCTGGACAAAATCGCCCACTGGAACAAGTTATACGGCCGCCGGGGGTTCACCCAATATCAACTGGTGCTCCCCAAAGAGGCCAGCCTGGCGGGACTGAAGCTCATCCTGGGCCGGATCGCCGGAGCCGGCCTGGGCTCCTTCCTGGCGGTCCTCAAGCTCTTCGGGCCCGAAAACGCCAACTATCTCTCCTTCCCCCTGGGAGGCTATACCCTGGCCCTGGATTTCAAGATCCAAAACCGCCTCTTTCCTTTCCTGGACGAACTGGACCGCATCGTCCTGGATCACGGCGGCCGCCTCTATCTGACCAAAGACGTACGCATGTCCCGGGAAGTTTTCCAGAAAAGTTATCCTCGCTGGGAGCAATTTGCCCAAATCCGCGAGCTCTATCGCCTGACCGAGAAATTCAATTCCTTGCAATCCAAGCGCTTGGGAGTGTGACCATGCAACTGCTGATCTTAGGGGCCAACTCCGACGTAGCCGAGGCCGTCGCCCGCAAATTCGCCCAGGAGGAGAAGGCCAATATCTATCTGGCCTCCCGAGACCTGGGCCTCCTTGAGAAACAGGCCCGGGATCTGGAAATCCGCGCTCAGGTCAAGGCGCAAGCCCTCTCGTTTGACGCCCTGGATTATGCGGCTCATGCGGCCTTCTATCAGAGCCTGGACCCCAAGCCCGATGGGGTGCTGGTGGCCTTCGGTTACCTGGGGGACCAGCCCCGGGCCCAGGAAGATTTTGCGGAAGCCCGGCGGATCATCGACACGAATTTTCTGGGCGCGGTCAGTATCCTCGAAATCGTGGCCCAGGATTTCGCCCGGCGGGGCCATGGCTTTATTGTCGGTCTCAGTTCCGTGGCGGGGGAGCGGGGCCGGCAGAGCAACTATATCTACGGCGCGGCCAAAGGGGCCTTGAGCATTTACCTTGGCGGCCTGCGCAACCGCCTCCATCAACACGGAGTGCGGGTCCTCACCGTGCTGCCGGGTTTTATCCGCACCAAAATGACGGAGCACCTGGACCTCCCGGAAAAACTGCTGGCCGAACCCGCGGAAGTCGCCGCTGACATCTACGCCGCCTACAAAAAAGGGAAGGACATTATTTATACCAAATGGCTGTGGCGCTGGATCATGGCCATCATCAAAGCCATTCCGGAGACAGTCTTTAAAAGGCTCAAGTTATAACCACGTCGCGCCTGGACTCGACAAGCTCACGGAAGCGGATCGCCATTTCGGGCCCTTTGGCCTCTTCTTCGTGCTTAAAAAAAACAAAGGCCTTCTCCCATTTCTGCGCCAGGATTCTTTCCAGCCATTGGCCCAGATCGGCCTCCGAATAATCGGCCCGGCGCAGGCGCAAGTACCCCCACGGCGCCGTCTGGATAATCTCCCCGGCCGGATTCTCATCCGTATCCGCGCTGCACAGGCTGCATCCGCGGCCGCGCAGGAGGTCAAGAATTTCAGCCTCGAGCCAGGAAGGGCTGCGGAACTCGAAGGCACAGGAGATCTGGGCGGGAATCAGCGCCAGAAAATCTTTAAGCCGCGCGGGGTTCGCACGAAAACTCGCGGGAAACTGAAAAAGCACCGGCCCCAGTTTCCGGTCTAGCAGGGACAGCGTCCTGAAGAGGTACTCGGTCTCCCCGCCCACGTCCCTCAAGCGCTTCAGGTGCGTGATGATCTGAGGCGCTTTCAGCGCGAACACAAACTCGTCGGGGACCTGTGCCGCCCAGGAGGCGAGGACGGTCTCGGTGGGCATGTGGTAAAAGGTATTGTTGATCTCCACCGTGCTGAGGCGTTCCGCATAGAAACGGAGCATGTCCTTGGGCGAGATCTTGGCCGGATAGAATTTCCCTTTCCATTCTTTGTACCCATAGCCGCTGGTGCCGACCAAGATTTTCATATTCGGTCAAATTTCCTCTGGCGTTTCGCGCCCCACTTCCCGGGCCGCCTTATCTTCCCGCAGCCTGGAAAAGACGGGGTGTCTCATCAGGCCCTCTTCAGTCCAGCCGGCGAAAGCCACTTCGCAGACCAACTCCGGCTTTACCCAGGTGACCGGGGTGTTGCTAGCCGGCTCCACTTTAAAGGGGCATTCTTTCTGGATCAGAGGCTGCAATCTTGCATAAATGTCCCTGAGATTTTCTTCTCCAAAGCCGCCGCCCGAATGGCCGATGTAAATCAACTCGTCCCCCTCAAACACCCCCAAGACCAGGCTGCCGAAATATTCTCTCCCCCCTCGCGGTTCGGTGAATCCCGCAATCACGCCTTCCTGGGCGAGCTGCGTCTTGATCTTCAGCCACTGCCGGCTCCTTTTGCCCATCCGGTAGACGCTGTGCGCATGTTTGGCGACGATCCCCTCCAGTCCCTTGTCTTGGACGACCTTGAAAAATAAGACGCCCTCTCCCCAGACGTGATCGCTGAATTTTATGTGCCCGGCCGCAGGGAGAATTTTTTCCAGGAGTTCTTTTCTTCTCACCAGGGGCAGGTTTGTCAGATCATGCCCCTCAAAGAACAGGAGATCAAAGACATAGTAGAGCAAATAACCGCGGCCGGATTTCTGGTAGTTCTGCAGCATCTGGAAATTCGGCTGCCCCTGCTCATCCACCACGACGATTTCGCCGTCCAGAACCGCCTCAAATCCGAATTTCTCC
The DNA here is from genome assembly GCA_023229795.1 of Syntrophobacterales bacterium. Lineage (GTDB taxonomy): Bacteria > Desulfobacterota > Desulfobaccia > Desulfobaccales > 0-14-0-80-60-11 > 0-14-0-80-60-11. Next base: position 1,301 of record JALNYP010000001.1, on the reverse strand, counting down.
AGTGACTCGGCAATCAGGGAAAACTTTTTATGAAGGGAGATGTGGTTACGGGTATAAAGGGCAGCCTTGCCGTCCTGGATTTCCGCCACGGCCCGGTAGCCGTCCCATTTCACCTCAAAGAGCCAGTCCGGATGATCGAACGGCGCTTTAACCAGGGTGGCGAGCATCGGTTTGATGCCGTGCGGCATCGGTTGGACCGGGGCCTCCTGCAGATCAGCGCTTTCCATGGCTTCCCGCAGACGGATTTGGTCGAGATTCTTTTGCCGGGAAGCTACCCCCGGATTGGCGGCGGCAATCTCCTCCAGGGTCTTATGGGACACCACGGAACGATTCTCCCCGAGAACGTCCCCTTCCGTGGCATAGCTATCTTTTTTCTTCAAAAGCAGCCACGACTTCTCGTCCTTTTTGGTCCTCACCAGGGCGAATTCACCTTTAAGCTTTTCCCCCGCCAGCACAAATTTCAGGTCCCCTTTTGCTAATCCGTCCCGGAGCAGCTTCTCGTTTTCCTGTCTATCTCTGGCGGCAGGGTGCTGATAAAAGCCCCGGTCCCAGACGATCACGCTGCCGGCGCCGTAATTGCCTTCCGGGATAATCCCCTCAAAATCTTTATAATCAAAGGGATGGTCTTCCACCCTGACGGCCAGCCTTTTGAAGGCAGGATTAAGCGTTGGCCCCCGCGGCACCGCCCAGCTCTTCAGCACCCCGTCCAGCTCCAGCCTGAGGTCATAGTGCAGCCGCCGGGCCGCGTGCTTCTGCACCACGAAAATGAGCCGGCTCCCCTCCTGCCGCAGGACCGGCTTCGGTTCGGGAGTCTGCTCGAATTGCCGTTTGGCTGCGTATTCCTTTAAGCCCATGGTGGTCAACCGCGGCAGTCCCGGGAAATAGGGACCGGCAAAAAAAAAGTCGATTCCCCATAAATAGTAATGGTCAAGACCCGACCAGACAACCTCTCCACCCAAGTTTAATATTCTCTGGTCTGCTATATGGATAAACGCTTATTGCTTTTGCCCCGGTCAATCTGATACCGACGTACTGATACATAATCAGCTATCTCTTTGTAGATTCATATGGTAAATTTATTTTCGATCAGAGACGTCATGGCCGTCGAGATCAGACCGAGGCGCCGATTATTCAGGAGTTTTGGAAACTCAGAAGAACCTGAGTCCGTTTATCTAGTTAGTTCTCATCCAGAAAGTCGTGATTTCATGTTGGTGTTTTAGCGTCGGCGGGCCATTTCTAGCCGGCGCTCAGGTTAATCAAAATCTATGAGAGCGAATTTGCCGGTTAGCTGGGCCTTTGTG
>JALNYP010000035.1 GCA_023229795.1 Syntrophobacterales bacterium | reverse complement strand
ATACTAAGTTGCAGTCTATTGACAACTTATGGTATGCTTTTCTCTGAAAGGAGGAAGGCATGCGTACACCCAAGGAGTTGCCGGAGGGCGCGTTAGAGAGTTTGGCGAAAGAGCTGAAGCAAGCCAAGACCAAAGCGCAGTTTCAAAGTGTGCAGTGCCTCTGGTTGCGGGCTTCCCTGGGGCTGACGGCAGACCAGGTGGCCACCGCCATAGGCTGGCACCCCAATTCGGTGCGTAAACTACAAGCCAGATACTTCAAAGAGGGAGAAGCAGCACTAAAGAGAGGCGGACGAGGAGGACGTTATTTCCAAAATCTGACCATAGAAGAAGAACGGCGGTTACTCCAAGAATTCCTGGCCCAGTCTGAGACAGGTGGAATATTGGAAGTGAGCCGAGTCAAGGCTGCCTATGAACAGGCCTTGGGGCGCAAGGTTCCCAAATCGACAGTGTATCGGATGTTAGCGCGTCATGGCTGGCGCAAGGTCCTGCCCCGCCCTCGCCATCCTAAGTCTGATGCCGCCACCCAGGCGGCTTTTAAAAAAACTGGTGGAAATAGTTGAACAAGAGGTTGTGCGGCAAAGGGAAATAGGGCGGCAGTTCCGACTGATGTTTCAGGATGAGGCGCGTTTTGGCCGGATTAATGACCCACGACGGTGCTGGGCTCCCAAGGGCGTCCGGCCGGAAGTGGGCATGCAAATCGTTCGTGAATATACGTACGCCTTTGGAGCCGTAAGCCCACATGACGGCACTTTGGACAGTCTGGTTTTGCCGGTAGTAACCGCAGAAGCCATGTCCATCTTCTTGGAAGAAGTGGCTCGACGCCATCCAGAAGAGTTTATCCTGATGTTCCTGGATGGGGCTGGTTGGCATCGGGCAAATGACCTGGCAGTACCGGAAAATATGAGGCTTGAGGCGCTGCCACCCTACAGTCCTCAACTCAACCCTGTGGAGCATATCTGGGATGAGATCCGGGAAAAGTGGTTCACCAATGAAGTCTTTAACAGCCTGGATGCCGTGGAAGATCGTCTGGTGGAAGCGTTAGTCGCGTTGGAAAACGACAAAAAATTGGTCGCCTCTACCACAGGCTTCGATTGGATTATTAATTGTCTATAGACTGCAACTTGGTATCAAAACCTTAACTCATCAAAGCTTTCAGGCAATTATGGCTCTGAACTACATAATGAAAAGTGCTTTTCTGGGGAAGATTGCGGAATCCAGGGTGGGCTGACTCTTTAATCTTGGGCGGGCTCCGCTGGGCTAGGCTCCAGGTAATCCTGCATTACCCGGATGGGGTGCTCCTGGGTCAGGCGGACGGTCAACTTATAGTGCAGTTCCCAGGCTTCGTCCTTATCACGGGTGACGATCGCCAGGTCCGGTCGGGACAGGCTGCGGGGCATATAGAAAAAATTAGCCACGAACACGGCGGTCTCGAAGGCGTCCTCATCCTTGCGGATGGTGGACACCAGAAACCGCCGCCGGGTGGGTTTGTTTTTCACTCTATTGAATAGGCCTTTGGGGCGCATAACGGTCACTACTCCGAATCCTCAGGACTCTTGTTCACGGGTCCTGGTCTTTCGTTTGGCTGCTTTTTTTTTTGCCGGCGCGGACGCCGCCGAGCCCATCACCACCTTACCGCGCTTGCGGCTGGCCCGCCGGGTAACCCGGGCTTTCCCGCCGCCGCGCTTGGCAAACCAGAGCTTTTCTTCCGCGGGCGGCAGCTTGGCGATGGGAGCCCCGTCCAATTCGAAGCCCTTTTCAATCAACGGCCGCAAATCGGCCCACTTTTTCGTGCTCCCCATCATGGCGACGATGATCTCTTTGTCGCCGTTCCTGAACAGGCCCACATAGGTATGCTTGGCGGCCCGGGTGTAGCCGGTCTTGCCCGCCACCGCCAGGGGCGTGGTGAACAGGAAGCGGTTGTGGTTCCGCAGCTCCCGGTCCCCCTGGATGCTATAGTACTTGGTGGACATGATCTGGGCCAGTTCCGGGTTGCTCATGGCCTTCCGGAACATCAGGGCCAGGTCCTGGGCGGTGGAATACTGGTTATCCGCCGGCAGGCCGTTGGCCGTGGCGCAGGTGGTGCGGTAAGCCCCCCATTGCCGGCACTCCTGGGTAACCTGACGCGCAAATTCCTGCTCGCTGCCGCACTCCTTTTCCGCCAGGGCCCGGGCCGCATCGTTGGCCGAATTCAGCAGCAGGGCATAGAGCAACTCCCGCACCGTATAGGTCTCGCCCGGTTTAATGCCGATCTTGGACGCCGGCGCCGCGGCCGCATAAGGACTGACGGTCACTTTGTCGTCCATTTTCAGGTGCTCTACCACCGACAGCGCGGTCATGACCTTAAGGGTGCTGGCAGGGGGCAGGAAGAGCTGGGGGTTGAGAGATAGTAAGATGTTCCCGGTCTTGGCGTCCATAATGACAAAGGAGCGGGCGGAAACCTCGAATCCCTCTTCTTCGCCCGCCGCCCATCCTGCTGCCACTATCAGAATTGCCAGAACCACACAAACCGTAATGCCATACTTGACGCGCAAACTCATGAAACCCCTTGCGTGCAGAAATGGTCTCCGGACCGGATGGCCCTCAGTAAAACCTGCAGCCTTATACTATAAAATAATTCCCCGATTGGCAATTCAGAATGGCGGGAAGAATCAGGAAAACAGCCTCAAAGTGCCTCAGGGCCGGCTCCAAGCCCCGAGGCCGTCCGGCCCGGCGTGCCACCCGAACCGCCACTCCCCCGGCTTAACCGGCTTTCTTCAGTTCTTCCAGATACTCTTGCGGCGGAACAAAACCGGCAAACCGGTGCAGTTCTTTGCCGTCCTTGTCGAAAACCAGGGTGGTGGGCGCGCCCGTCACGTTGAACTGTTTCACCACGTCCATGTGGCCGCGCCCTTCCAGGCGCACCGGCACGTAACCCGAGTTCAGGGTCTGGGCCACCTTCTCGTCGGCATGGGTTTCACTATGCAGCCGCGCGCAATGGGAGCAGCCCTCCATATACAGTTCCAGCACAATCCGGCGATCCAGTTTTTGGGCCTCTTCCAGGGCCGAGGTCCAGTTATCCCGCCAATTGATTTGCCCCATTACCACACTCCTTGTCAAACAGAATTCTGACCGTAGGTCAAGTGATTCGCCTCAAAACTTATTTTAAGATAAGATGCATCTCTTCAAAGGCAAGGACCGCCGGACCGGCAGCCACGGGCTGCTGCCTTTTTCAGAGGGAGATGGTATGATAATGACGTATTGCCGGGCGCTTGACTCATGAACCAGGTGCGGTTCCACAGTCGCGGCCCCATTAACTTGAGCATTGATGGGTGTTATGGCTTATCTCATTATTCTCCTTCTGGCCGCAGCCTGGGCCTACCAGTTCCTGGCCCTCATCTCCCTCTGGCGATTTTTCCGCACGCCGCCTCCGGCCGCCCCGGTCGGCACCGGTCCCGGCATCACCGTGTTCAAGCCCCTCAAGGGCCTGGAACCGCAGTCCCGGGAGTGCCTGGCGAGCTTCCTGACCCAGGCTTACCAGCCCTACCAGGTGCTGTTCGGGGTACGGGATCCCGACAATCCGGTGCTGCCCCTCCTCCGGGAGTTGTGCGCCGCCCATCCCGGCTGCGACGCTCAGATCGTCATCTGCCCGGACCACCTCGGCCTTAATCCCAAAATCAGTACCCTGCGCCAGCTCCTGCCCCGGGCCCGGTATGACCTGTTTGTGATCGCCGACGCCGATGTGCGGGTGGGCTCCGATTACCTGGCCCAGGTGGCCGCGGCTTTTCGGGAGCCGGGGCTGGGCCTGGTGAGCTGCCCTTACCGGGCCGGCGGCAGCCGCACCCTGGGGGCAGCCTTCGAGGCCCTGGTCATTGCCGCGGATTTCATCCCCTCGGTGGCCACGGCCGCGGCGGTGGAGGGCATCCGCTTCGCCCTGGGGGCCACCATGGCCTTAACCCGCCAGGCCCTGGACGCCAGCGGCGGCCTGCCCCCTCTGGCCGACTTCCTGGCCGACGACTACCAGTTGGGGTTCAGGGTCGCCCGGACCGGGCTGCAGGTCAAGGTGCTGCCCTACGTCGTGGAAACCCACAACCCCGAGATGAGTCTTATGGCCTATCTGGCCCATCAACTCCGCTGGGCCCGCACCTACCGGGTCTGCCGCCCCGGCGGTTACCTGGCCTACGGCATCACCCACGCCCTGGTGTTCAGCCTCCTCCTCCTGGGGGCTACCGGCCTGGCTCCCTGGGCCTGGGGCGCGATGTTTGCCACTCTGGCCTTGCGGGCCGTAGTGGCCGTATTCTCCGAAAAACTCTGCCTGCGCGGCAGCCTCCCGCTGCCGGCCTTTGCCCTCCTGCCCTTCAAAGACCTCGTGGCTTTCGGCCTCTGGCTGGCCAGTTTTCTGGGCAGCCGGGTCTCCTGGGGCGGTCGCGCCTACCGGGTGACCCGGGAGGGCCGCCTGGTTCCCGAGGATTGACGGATTAGTATGACAGGATATTAGCGGTTGGCTTACATTTTTATCTTGACAACGAAAATTAGGTAGTTATAATTTACCCCACTATTGAGTAATTCCTCCCCACCCCGCGCTTGATTTCCTTCGGGGAAGATAGCCCCGGGTGGGGTTATTTTTTTGTGCTCCCTTTATTGCGGAGACGCAAATGAACCAGCAACCTCCTCTTCCGCGACCTCAACCACCCTATTTTCCCATAGCTATTGCCTTCTTTGATGGACAAAATCTCTTTTATTCCGCAAAAAGAGCTTTCGGCTATACCTACCTTAATTATGATCCTAAGAGGTTAGCCCAACAGATTTGCGGTAATCAAGTTTGGCAATTGGCAAAAGTTCAGTTTTATACAGGGACTCCAGAGGCTTCTGACCATAGGAGCCATTTTTGGAGGGCAAAATTCAATCACATGAAGCGAGACGGCGTTATAATCTTTTCAAGGGAACTGCGATATCAAGACAAAGAGGTCATGCTTTCAAATGGTCAGACTCAACTTGTGCGAGTAGGTAAAGAAAAAGGAATTGATGTTTTGATTGCCATTGATATCATACGGTTGGCTCACCAAAGAGCTTATGACGTCGCCATCATTTTTAGCCAGGACCAAGACCTTTCAGAAGTTGCAAAGGAAATTCGGGTTATTGCCCAAGAGCAAAACCGTTGGATTAAAATCGCTTGCGCTTTTCCCTGTGCTTCAAATCCTGGAAATCGCGGAATTGATCAAACCGATTGGATAAGAATTGATAAACCGACCTATGACCTCTGTATAGATCCGAGAGATTATCGCCCCAGACGAACCTAACGCAAGTGTCTTGAGCGCGGCCTCCGGGCCGCTCTTTAATTTCTTGATATCGTTTCATTTTGTACCATTTTCGGCCTTGAAAAATTCTTCCTGATTTTTTCATCTAAGGATTTCAACCTGATACACAACCCCCTCCCCTCCTATTTGACTTTCGCCCGGGTCTCGGTTAAGGAATGATATATGAATAGTAAAGTTCTGGAACAATTATTGAATGAGGTTCAGGCCGGCCGGCTGCCCGTCGCCGCGGCCGTCGAGCGCCTCCGCACCCTGCCTTTTGAAGACCTGGGCTTCGCCCACGTGGATCATCACCGCCAGCTCCGCCAGAGCTTTCCCGAGGTAGTGTTCGCCGCGGGCAAAAGCCTCGAACAGATCCAGGGCATCCTGACGGCCCTCTCTGCCCGCGCCGACCATATCCTGGTGACCCGCCTGGCCCCGGATAAAGCCGCGGCGCTCGAGCCCGAATTCACGGGAGCCGCCTATTATCCCTCCTCCCAGGTGATGACCCTGTCCCGGGGCGAAGTTCCCGACCGCGGCCGGGGCTTGATCCTGGTGATCTCCGCCGGCACCTCCGATATCCCCGTGGCCGAAGAAGCCCTGCTTACCGCCCGGATCATGGGCCACCGGGCCGAAGCCCTCTACGACGTGGGGGTGGCCGGCCTGCACCGCCTCCTGGCCCACCGGAACCTCCTGGCCGAGGCCACCTGCTTCATCGTCGCCGCGGGCATGGAAGGGGCGCTGCCCAGCGTGGTGGCGGGGCTGGTGGACCGGCCGGTGATCGCGGTGCCCACCAGCATCGGCTACGGCGCCTCCTTCGGCGGCCTGGCCGCGCTCCTGGCCATGCTCAATTCCTGCGCCACCGGCATCGCGGTGGTCAACATCGACAACGGCTTCGGCGCCGGCTACCTGGCCGCCCTGATGAATCGGAAAGATTGATGTAAAAGCGGTGCGGTGGGGCGGGCCTCCGTGCCCGCCTGGCAAGGGTGCGAATTTTTCCTATTCTGGCGATATTGCCTAAAAACTCCCATCGGCCGCAATGCCTGAGGACTATCTGCCATGCCGACCCGACGCTCCCTGACCCTGATCCTGGCCCTGTGCCTGGTCCTGTGTCTGGCCGCGGGCTCCCTCCAGGCCGCAGCTCAACCCCGGCTCTTCCAGGCCTCTACACTCCAGGCCCTCATGGCCGGGGACTATGAGGGGAATTTGACCTATCGGGAGTTAGCGCGCCACGGCGATTTCGGCCTGGGAACCTTTGACGCCCTGGACGGTGAAATGATTGGGCTGGACGGCATCTTTTACCAGATCCGGGCCGACGGCCGGGTTTATCCGGTGGCCGGGTCCATGACCACCCCCTTTGCCGAAGTGACCTTCTTTAAGCCCGGCCGCAAGCACCTGCTGGATAAACCGCTAAACTATCCGCAGCTTCTCGATTATGTCACCACCCTGCTCCCCAGCCTCAATCTCCCCTATGCCATCCGCATCGACGGCGTCTTCCCGTATGTCAAGACCCGGAGCGTTCCTCGCCAGCAGCAGCCCTACCCGCCCTTGGCCCAGGCGGCTCAGCGGCAAGCGGTGTTTGAGCTGACCAACGTCAAAGGCGTCGTTGTGGCCTTCCGGCACCCCGATTACCTGGCTGGCGTCAATATGCCCGGCTACCACTGCCATTTTATCAGCGCCGACCGTACCGCAGGCGGCCATCTCCTGGATTGCCGGGTCCAGGCGGCCGCGGTGGCCCTAGAGGCCCTACCCAATTACACCTTGCGCCTGCCCGGCACCCAGAAATTTTTGCACACGGACCTAACCGGCAGCAGTGAACGCGCCTTGGAAAAAATCGAGAAATAATCCTTTTGGCCGCAGCCTTGCCGCTGCGTCTCCCCAGGCTAATTCCAGGCCTTATCGAAAAAATAGCCTTGCCTTATTCCCGGCTTCAAAGCCCCGCCTGCCCTGATTTTCTTCCTAATATTTTTCTGCTGCCGACGCCTGCGCGGCCTTAACATTTCCCCTCAGGTGAGGTCTGAATCAACAAGTAAGCCAAGCATTCTCTTGGGGAGGTAAGAAACGTGAACAGACGGCAACGGTTTTGGGGCCGGCACCAGATAACGCAGTTGGCAATTGTGGGCCTGCTGGCCTTGAGTCTTGCGGCGGGATGTGCCTCAACAACATCCCAAACACCAAATCCCCTCTATACCGGGGCGGGGTTGGGTGCCCTTTTGGGGGGTGGTCTGGGAGCCGCGCTCAATAGCCGCTCTCCCGGCAAGGGCGCGGCGATCGGGGCGTTGCTGGGTGCGGCCGGCGGTGGCTTGGCAGGCGCGGCTTACAACAGCGCGAACCCGTCTTACCCGCAGCAGCAGCAGGGTTACTATCAGCAGCCGCCGCAACAGCAGCCCTATTACGGCTCTCCGCCGCCCGCGTCTGCGCCGGGGTACAGCTATAACGCGCCCCCGTCGGGCTACTATAATAACTGATCGGCCTGGCCGGCTATCCGGGCAGAAGGGCCTTCCGGCTCTTCTGCCCCAGTCCCTTTACACCCGGCTGCAGCCGAATCTTAGATCTTGGGATGCTCTTTTTTTGAGTCCAGGACGGCCCGATAATGGGCCAGCTCTTTTTTAGCCTCAAGAAGTTCGATTTCCAGCCGGACCCGCTCCCGGGAGCCGGCGTCCTCCGTGGCGGCCGCCAGGGCCTTCTCCAGGTCCTCCACTTTGCGGCTGAGGCGATAGACTTCCTGGGCCAGAAAGCGAATCGTCATGATTTCCCCGGGCTTGCGAGGGGCGGGGTCTCCAAATCCACGGACAGCCCCGTCTCCGGGGTAACCACCAGCGGCAGTACGAAGTAGAAGTTATTGCCTCCCGGGGTAGCCTCGTAGCCCACCTCGCCCCCGTGGGTCTCCACCACGTTGCGTACGAAAAAGAGGCCCCGCCCGGTGCCCACTTCACCGTCGATATTGGTGCCCCGGTAGCCTTCATCAAAGATATGAGGCACGTCTTCCGGCGCAATATGGGGGCCGGTGGAAAATACGTTGAACTTGATCCCGTCTTTGCCCGGACCGAAATAATCCTTGAGCATATCCCGGCCGTAAGCCACATACTTACGCCCTTCATAGTTGCGGCGGGTGTACTTGACCGCGTTGGAAAAGAGATTGGCATAGACCTGGGCCATCAGGCCCTTGTCCACCGACAACGGCAGGTCTTCATCGGGCATCACCCCGGCGCCCGTGTCGATCTCGATGTGCCGCTCCTTGAGTTTGTCCAGGTGGAGATTCAACTGCGGTTCGATAATTTCTTTAGTGACCCGGGTGGTGCGCCGCCGGAGCACGAATTGGCCCTTCTGGAAGTGGGACAGCCGGAACAGACTCTCGATAAAGAGGCTCACCCCCTTATAGTGCTGCTCCAGGTTGTCGTAGTCCTGCTCCAGATCATCGATCAGGGAGCGAAAGACCTGTTTGGCGTCCGGCTGGCTTTTACATTCCGCACTGCGAATGTCGCAAACGCATTCCAGCTCTTTCAAATTTTTGATTTTATTCTTCAAATGCCGGAGATAGAGGCTGAGGCTGATATTGGGAATGATAACGTTGTGTTCGATATCGGCCACCAGGCTGTTGATGAACCGAATGTGCTGGATATTCTGCCGGGCGATGATCTTGACGTGGACGTTGTACCCCAGGCGGTTGGCAAACTTTTCAAAGAAGAAACGGTCTGCCGTCGGGATTTTCTCCGCCGGAAACAACTCCAACATCCCGATGACCTGGTCCTTGGCGTAAAAGGGCAGCTGGTTGACCAACAGCAGGTTGCCCCGGATGGGGATAATCAGAGAACCGGCTTCGGTGTAAGCCTGGCTGGCCAGGCGAATATGGGCGGGGGGATCGGTCTTGTCGGGGTAAAGGCCCCGGCGGCTGCCGCAGGTCAGTTCCAGCCGGCCGTCAACGCACACCAGGTAGAGGCGGCAATCGAGATCGAAGAACTCCTTGATCACCGTTACCGCGACCCGGTAAAAGTTTTCTATGGTTTCGTATTCCTGGGCCAGGTCGTAGAAGGTCTTTAAGGCGTCATCCTTCAGCGGGCCGAAGTTGTACTCCTTAAAGATCTGTCGCTTTTCCTTAACCCGAGCCGCAACTTCTGCCAGATCCATGGGAATATTCATAGCGGCGTCCTGTGGCCGGGATCATCCTGAAATCCGGCTCCCTGGGGGCTCCCAGGCATCAACGGGTTGCTGCGCGCCGGTATTGCTTTACCCCAACTTCATAGAGGTCCCGCCCCTGACAATCATTGATGACAATAGCAGGCAAGTCTTTTACTTCCAAGCGATGCACCGCCTCCGGGCCCAATTCCGGGAAGGCGATAACTTCGGCCGCCGTGATGCACTGGGAGATCAGGGCCCCGGCTCCGCCGGTAGCCCCCAGGTACACGGCCTTGTATGTTTTCATGGCCTCGATGACCTCCGGCGACCGCTTGCCTTTGCCGATCATCGCCTTCAAACCCAGTTTGATCAGGGTCGGGGCATAAGAATCCATGCGATAGCTGGTAGTAGGGCCTGCGGCGCCGATAACCCGGCCCGGCCGGGCCGGACTGGGTCCCACATAATAAATGATCTGCCCCTGGATTTCCATGGGCAGCGGCGTACCATTGGCCAGCATATCCACCAGCCGCTTGTGGGCCGCATCCCGGGCCGTATAAATAACCCCGCTGACCAGCACCTTGTCGCCGATATTCAGCTGCTCTACGTCCTGGTCGGTCAGGGGAGGCGTTAGTTTCACCGTTTTGACCATGATTCACCTTTTATGCCAATCTCCCGGTCAAATAATGCCGGATAGTGTCGCAATGCCTAAATTTTACGCTAGATAACGAACCTTACGTCGGTTGCCCGGGCTTTTATAGCGTTTGCCATAAATTCATTCCACTTGCTGATTTTTAAATCCCCCTAAATCCCCCTTTTTCAAAGGGGGACTTTTAGAGCAATTCCTTGTAGTTCCCCCCTTTAACAAAGGGGGGTTAGGGGGGATTTTGGTTTTTTGAGCATGTGCCCTAACGGAAAAAACTTTTGGCATTCGCTATAAATCCCACTTTCTTAAAGATAGCCGTTACCCACAAGAATATTCAGGTGCACGATTCAGATCTTTCTCCCTCTCCCCCCGCTTTTGGGGGGAGAGGGCTGGGGTGAGGGGGGTGCAAGCTGACGAAGCCATCCCTCATCCTAACCCCCTCCCCTCGCAGGGGAGAAGGAATTTTATCTTATGTGCTCCCAGTTGCTCTTTCTCCTCCTATTTGTGCATAATGCTCAGTTCTTAAAGGAGGACGAAAAAACCGCTGAAAATTTTCCTGTCTTTTTAACCGAAAACTGAAAACCGTCTTAAAGCACTACTTCCTTATGCCGGGAAGCGTGACATTGAATATTCACCGCCACCGGCAGCGAGGCGATGTGGCAGGGCTGCATCAGGACGTGCACGCCCAAGGCGGTGATCCGCCCTCCCAGCCCCTGGGGGCCGATGCCCAGGTCATTGACGTCCTTGAGGAACTGCCGCTCCAACTCGGCCAGCTCCGGGTCGGGATTGGGCTGGCCCAGTTCCCTGAGCAAGGACTTTTTGGCCAGCAGCGCCGCCCGCTCAAAGGTCCCCCCGATGCCCACCCCCACAATGATGGGCGGACAGGGGTTGGGGCCGGCTTCGGCCACGGTGGTCACCACCCTTTCCCTGACCCCGGCCAGGCCTTCCGCCGGCTTCAGCATATAGAGGCGGCTCATGTTTTCGCTGCCGCCGCCTTTGGGGACGATGGTAAGCTTAAGCCGGTCGCCCGGCACGATCTCGGTATGGATGACCGCCGGCGTGTTATCCCCGGTATTGGCCCGAGTCAGGGGATGACACAGGGATTTTCTCAGGTAGCCTTCCCCGTACCCCTGGCGGACCCCTTCCTGAATGGCTTCGGCAAAGTCCCCGCCCACCAGGTGGACGTCCTGCCCCACTTCGGCAAAGATGATGGCCAGGCCGCAGTCCTGGCACATGGGGACCCGCTCTTCCCGGGCAATCCGGGCGTTCTCCAGTAATTGCCGGAAGATCTCTTTGCCGCTGGGGGATTCTTCCATTTCCGCCCCCCGGGCCAGGGCGGCCAACAGGTCGGCTCCGGGCTCATAATTGGCGGCTATGGCCGCGGCTTTCACGGCTTGGGTGACCTGCGCCACCTCGATCTGTCGCATAGATACTCCTGAAAACGGTTCTGTTTTGCTGCGCTTTTCAGATATAAGGCCATGAACGGCAAAGGCGTGATGACTCACGCCTAGGCCATTAATGTTAAGAGCTTATACCGAAAACTGAAAACCGAAAACTGAAAACTTGCGTTATTCGTCCAAGTCGTTTTTGAAAAATTGCTGGCTGGAGGCCTGGGGGGTCGGGGTCCGCTCCCGCAGCCCTTGCTCCTCTGGGTAAAACGTTTCTTCGGGCTGAGCCGCCTCTTCATCATCATTGGGGCCCTTGGGCACGGCCTCCTCACTACCCTGCTTGGCCAGCACCGTGCCTGAAATGTCCCCGAACTGCTCCACCGGTGTGCCCTTCAGGGCCTCCTTCATATAGGCCATAAAGATGGGGGCCGCGGCCTGGGAGCCGGTTTCCTTGGGACCCAGGCTGTGTTCGTCATCCATCCCCACCCAGGTTCCGGTAATCAAAGACGGCGTGAAGCCGATGAACCAGGCATCCCGGGTCTTATTGGTGGTGCCGGTCTTGCCCCCCATGGGCCGCCCCAGGGCCTGAACCCGGGTGGCGGTGCCCCGCTCCACCACACCCATCAGCAGGTGGGTCATGGTGTTGGCCGTCTGGGGGCTGATCACCTGTTGGCCGGTCGGCCGGTTTTCCACCAGAACCCGGCCGTCCCGGTCCTCGATCCGGTTGATTAAGATGGGTTCGATCAGCTTGCCGCCGTTGGGAAAGGAGGAGTAGGCCCGGGTCAACTCCATCAGGGTGACGTCGGAAGCTCCCAGGGCCGAGGCATAATTGGGAAAGATGGGGCTGGCGATGCCCAGGGTCTTGGCCATGTTCACCGTGGCCGGAACCCCGATCGCCATCATCAGCCGCACCGCCGGCACGTTGCGGGAATGGGCCAAAGCATAGGCGAGCGGGATCGGACCGTAAAACCGGTGGTCGTAATTCTGGGGCGACCACAATTGCCCATGCTTGCCGCCGGGCAGGGACAAGGGCGAATCCAGCAAGGTGGAATCCGGGCCATAGCCCTTTTCCACCGCGGCGGCGTACAGGATGGGTTTGAAGGCCGAGCCGGGCTGCCGCCGGGCCTGGGTAGCCCGGTTGAAGGTGCTGTCCCCGAAATCCTTGCCTCCCATGAGCACCCGGACTTTACCGGTCTTGATCTCCATGGAGACCACCGCGGCCTGGACCATGGGCGCGGCGATCAACTCTCCGTTCCACTTGCCCTGCCGCTCCCGGCTCACCAGGCGCACCATCACCACGTCACCCGGCCTCAAGGACGAGGCCGGCATGCTGGCCCGGGACTTGCTGCCGCTGGGATCGCTCAGGACGCCCCACTGCTCTCCCAGGCGGAAATAGACCGCGCCGCCGCGTTGGCGCCGATCCGGGGGACCCACCACCAGGGCGGTTACCGCCACACCTTTGCGCGGCGGATATCTCCGGTAGTACTTGACCTGGCGGGCATAGTAGGCCGACATTTCCTTGCCGTGCACGTGCTTCAGCGGGCCCCGGTAGCCGTTCCGCTGGATCAGGCCGTCGACGCCCTCCATGATGGCCTCATGGGCCACCTTATGGAGGTGCACGTCCGCCGTGGTATAGACCTTGAGGCCCATGTTATACACCGATTCCTTGCCGAAGCGGTCTTCCAACTGGCTCCGGACCTGCTCGGTGAAGTAGCCGCATTCCTTTATCCATTGCGGCCGGTAGGGCTTGAGCGTGATGGGCTGCCGCAGGGCCGCCTCTTCCTCGGCGCGGCTGATGAAGCCCACTTCGGCCATGCGCCTGAGCACGTAAGCCTGGCGCTCCTTGGCTCGCTGGGGATTGAGATAAGGATCATAACGGCTGGGAGCCTTGGGGATGCCGGCCAGGATGCTGGCCTCCGCCAGGTTCAGGTCTTCCACGTGCTTGGAGAAGTACTCCTGGGCCGCCGCCTCCACCCCGTAAGCCCCGTGACCCAGGAAGATGTGGTTCAGGTAAACGTCGAGGATCTCTTCCTTGGTCATGTAATGGTCAATGCGGTAGGCCAGCACCGCTTCCCGAATCTTGCGGGCGAAACTCTTCTCCGAGGTCAGGAGGATGCGCTTCACCACCTGCTGGGTGATGGTGCTGCCGCCCTGGACTACCTCGCCGGCCTCCAGGTTCCGGAAAAAAGCCCGGACAATGCCGCTGACGTCCACCCCCGGATGTTCGAAGAACCGGGCATCCTCCGCGGCCACAAAGGCCAGGACCAGGTGGCGGGGCAGGCGGCTGTATGGCACTTCGATCCGGCGCTCCGAATAAAACTCGCCGATGGGACGGCCGTCCCGGGCAAAGACCTGGGTGATCACCGAAGGCCGGAACTCCTTGACTGAAGTGAAATCCGGCAGATCCCGCAGGAAGTGGTAATAGATGAATACCCCGGTGCCGGCCGCGCCCAGCATCGCCGTGAACACCAGGCCGTACAACGCCCAGCTCAGGCGCCGGGCCCACCGTCGCCGCTGATGGTATTTTTCCAGCCGGTCGGGGCTGGGTGCCTTGAAAAACTTCATGGCTTGCCTTGCCTACGCCCTCGCCTGATACCGAAGGGCGATCACTAGGTTAATTCTGGCCGCGGCGCCTCACTCCGCCCGAGTCGGAGGCCTCCCGCCGCGCCTAAACTGCAATCCGATTATATACCTATTCGGACCGGCCCGAAAGATACCTTAATCCGTCCAGGAACACGGCCTGCCGTGCCCTTAGCGCCATAAATCTCGGGATGAATTTGCTCCGGGAGGTTCAAGAAGGCTGGCCCGCGGGGGCGCCCCCATCTCTCCCCTTGCCCCGCCGTTTCTCATGAGGGGGGCGCCGGCTCCCCCGCCGGCGCTCCGCCCCTAAATCTTTTCGACCACCATCAACGTATCAGTGTTAATTATACCTTTTTATCACACATTCTTGAAGTTTTCCAGAAATTGCCCGATCTGCACCCCCAGGTGCACGCATTCCTTCCCGTCCATGCACTTGTCCGCATCCACCTTATCAATGAAGGTAGATAGATGATGCACGCCTTTCTTCAACTCCAGGACGTAGGTCTTTTTGCCCTTGTCGTAAGTAAGGGTAGAATGCACCCCGTGCTTGTCGAGCTTCGGATACATCTCGTGAATCTTGGCCTTCATTTCCTCGATCGTATGCACCATGACCATCACTCCTTAGGAAGGTATTGGACGGCGGCCACTGCCGCCCCGGCCCGGAACAGGGCTATGTTCTTAAAATAAGGATTAAACCCCGCCCCGGCAAGGGAGCCCGCGACTTTCTCAGAAAATTCCCCGCCGTTAGTCCCGCCGAGTTAGGCCGGTTGTCAAAAGTCTCTCCTTTTATCTCCTCATCCCTCTTAATATCCACAAGTTCTTATATCGGGTGGCACAGCCTTTCCAGGCTGTGCTGAAAACCTCACCCCGGGTAGAAGGCCTGTTTCACCCCGGCGATAGTGATCCACCTTTAAGGGGAGGAGGGACGAAACAGAAAAAATTTTCCCAAGGAGGATAATTACTTGCAGGAGTTGCTTCTCATACCATATCCTGCAGACTTGCAGAGGCAGGTTTTTGCAAGACCGAAGCCGCTCGCGGCCTGACCGGAGGTATGCCCATGACAGTTGATGCGCGGATGTGGAAAATAGTCCAACGCCATTTGGGCTACAGTGATGCGGAGATGCTCAAATTCAAGGCCGATCCGCGCAATGCCGAGGTGCTGTCCCACAGCGCGGTGCTGCGGGACAAGATCATCATCCTCGAAGTGGTCGAATCCCACGGCTGCAACAGTCGCCATAAAGTCGGCGACCGGTTCTCTTTTGACGGCGCGGGCAACCTGTTGACCGATCTCTGCCCTAAGAAAGTCTGCGGCTACGCCTTGAATGCCGCGCTGATGATGGTGTTCACGGCCAACGAAATGCTCTATGCCGGCCTGGATCCCAATCAGATCAGGTTTAAGCGGGCCGGTTGTTTTGACGTGGGCCTGGAATGCGGCGGCTGGGGGCGCATCGTCCTGGAATTACGCGTGGAAGACCGGCTAGCCCAGCCCTGACGTAACTTCAGCTTGTCTCAATTCACCATCCCCTGGTAGCACAGGCGTCTCGCCTGTGCAGACGCAGGCTGAAGCCTGCGATGGGTGGCGCCTGCTAAACTCCTGCCTGCTCCTCCTGAACTCCCCCCAACCTGAACCACCCCGCGGCCTGCACTTCGCACCCGTGGTCGCCAGTTAGCTCAGGGAAGGCGACCCTAGCCCGCGGCCAGCTCAAACCCCGCGGCTTTTACCACCCGGGCCAAATCCGCCGGGGGGACAGGAGCGGCGCTGTCATAGCTCACCCGGCCGCTGGCCAGATCCACGGTAACGTTGCTCACTCCCGGCAAGCTGGCCATGGCCTTGGTCATGGCCGCGACGCAATGGGCGCAGCTCATTCCCTTCACGGTTATTTCGGGCATCAGGGTTCTCCTTATCGGTTTTTCAGGGCCGGCCGCAGACCTGCCAGCCAGGTTTTACGGCTTTTAGATATGTTAATCATCCTGATCCCCGGCGCCAGGGGACCGGCCCGGGCTCCGGGCGAAGACGAAGGAGTTCCGGTCCACTCCCAGGGCTTGAGCCACCGGCCTGCACTTGGCCTGGAGCAGAAACCAGAGCCGGGGATCTCGTAAGTGGCTCATGGTTTCGAAATGGCCCATGCCTTTGGCCACGATCAGCCCGGCGGCCGCGTAGAGTTCCTGAAAGGCAGGGTCGGCCCCGGCCAGGTGTAACCCCACGGTGGCCGCGCCGGTGTCCGCCAGCGGTTCCAGGGCCTCCTGCAGACCTGAGGCCGCCAGATCCGCCCGGGTGATATCGTTCTGGATGGCCCCGCCTTTGATGACGTACAGCACCCGCCAGCCCCGGCGGCGCAGGTGGGCCACCAGGGGTTGGTCGAAGAACTGCTCGCCGGCGTTGTCGGCCAGAAAGAGGAGAAGTCCAGGTGGAGCCTCCAGTTCCCGTTGAAACGCGGCGATATCGGCAATCCCGAACTCGACGCCGCCTTGCATCTCCCGGGTGACTTCGGCCTGGTCGCGGAAAAAATCGATGGCATTGCCCAGGGCCGCAAGCCTAAGGAGGCCATCCAGATCGTCCTCGCAGGCGGGGGCCAGGCGCCGATGCATGTCGGCCAGATAGGCGGTCTCCGCGGTTTTCCGGGGCAAAAAGGGGTCGGGGTTGCCGGAGATCTGCTGGATGTCGAGGTGAAACCGGGTGGCGATGGCCGCGGGAATGGCCTCCAGGCCGAACTCCCGGTCGAGACGGCGGCGGGCGGCCTGGTGGGCCTGATGGCGCACTTCCGGGTCCTGGCTGGCCAACTCCACGGTGAGCTCGATGAGGCGCTCCAGACAGGCGAAACATTCGGGACGGATGGCCATGGGTCGCATGGTGGCTCTTTTCTTAGGCTCGATGGACGTCGGGGTTTGGTGGCTTTTTTGTAACCCATCCGGCCCCGGCGCACAAGTTCAAGGACGCCTGGGGGTGCCGGCTAAAGCCTGCGGCTGCCTCGCAAGCAGTTATCAAGTCGAGCCGAGGCGAATGAGAAGGTGCGGCCTAATGGAGGATTTGGAGGAATTTACCTTCAGAGAGTGCCGGGCCTAAAGTGCTGGTAGCCGAGCTTGAACAGCCAGCGGTTGAAGATCAGCAGAAAGGAATAACCGCACTGCCAGCACAGGTAAAGCTTGCTGCTAGGGATGCAACGCATCCAGGCCTTACGTTGGATTCTTTCGAAGGTCTTGTGGCAATCTGGGCAGGTCCGAGGCATATCATCACCATCTCAGTCGTGAGAGTAATAGCGCTCGTCCGTGAGCAGTCGCTGGTTTAATAATAGCATATTTGGGGAATGGTTTTAATTTTTATTTCCAGCATTGCTTCCAGTTACCCGTGTGCAGGCAGGAGTGGCAGCAGTTGGCGCGGCGAGTTAAGCGGAGGGATAATAACGGAGTTGATGGCTTGCGTCTCTCACCTCAGCCCCCTCCCCCATGGGGGGAAAGGGCTGAGAGGCATAACTGACCGCTAAACCCGATCAACCTTCCTGGAGGACGTAGAGCACCTGGAACCGGCCTGCCAATTCGGCCTGAACCGCAGCCGCCGCCTCCGGGGTCAGGTTCTTGACCCGGATATAGACGTCCCGGAAGCCTTCGTGGGCGGCGGTATAGGAGGACAGCAGGCTGACGAAACGGGCGCCCCGAGCCCGCAGGAGGTCCACCACCTCCTTGATAAGGCCGGGGCGGTCTTCCAGGCGCAGGGCGAACTGCACGCCGCCCTGGAGGACGCCGGTGATGTGCATGAAGGCCCGGAAGACATCGGATTGGGTAATGATCCCCACCACTTTACCTGCCTCATCTACCACCGGCAGGCCCGAAATGGTGTGTTCCAGCATGACCTGGGCCGCGTGTTCCACCGTGTCGCGTTCGCCGACGCTGATGGGATTGCGGCTCATGATCTCCTTGACCTGGAGTTCGGCCAGGAGGTAGTAGAGCTCATGGACGTCCAGGGTGGTGGCCTTGGAGGGAGAGGCCTCCTTCAGGTCCCGGTCGGTCACCATACCCACCAGCTTGCCGTCGCTCACCACCGGAATCCGCCGGAAACGGCGCTCCTTCATGATATGTATGGCCTTGATCATCGAGGTGTCTTCCGTGATGGTGACCGGGTCTTTCGTCATCCAATCCTTAATCAGCATGTTCCTTCTCCATTAAGTATGAGTTGCTGGCGGCCGCGGTCCGGCCGGCTACAGGCGCGGCTCTTCTCCCTTAAAAAAACGTTCCAGGTTGTCCCGGTGACAGACCAGGATGAGGCCCGAGAGGGCTCCGGCCAGGAGCAGATAGGCCTTGGAATCGGCAAACAGCCCCACCGCCACCGGCAGCAGCCAGGCGCAGATCAGGGCGCTGATGGAGAAGATCCGGGTCTGGGACAGGGCCAGGAGATAGACGGCGGCCAGGTTCAGCGCGGCCCAGGGGGCCAGCACCGCCACGACGCCGAAGGTGGTGGCCACCGCTTTGCCGCCTTTAAACCCCAGATACACGGGAAAGACATGGCCGAGGACCGCGGCGGCCCCCACCAGGGCCACACCGGTCTCCTGCCAGGCCCCCAGGGGGGTCAGCCAGGCCAGGGCCAGGGCCACGGGCAGGGCCCCTTTGGCCATATCCCCCAACAGGGTGAGGGCCCCGCCCTTGCGGCCCAACTGGCGGAAGACATTAGCCGCGCCCAGGTTGCCGCTGCCCTGGCCCCGGGGGTCCGGCCCGCCCAGCAGCCGGGCTACCAGCAGCCCCGCGGGGATGGAGCCCAAGAGATAGGCTAAGATTATCAGGCCGGCCAACCGGTGCATCGGTTTTCCTCTTCTTCAGGTTTCGCTTGGCGCCGTGAGGCCGCCTGGGGAGATTTTGGAAAAATTCCCGTCAAATGTCGATAAAAAAATGGCCCGGGCCACTACTTGTAATTCTCCGCCAGGGGCTCGTAATAGGCCTGGGGATGCTTGCAGGAAGGGCAGGTCTCCGGGGCGTCCTTGCCCGTGGCGAGATAGCCGCAGTTGCGGCAGTGCCAGGTGACGGGCTCGTCGCGGTGGAACATGGTGCCGTTCTTGGCGTGCTCCGCCAGAGCCCGGTAACGGGCCTCATGAAAGTGCTCCACCTTGGCGATCTCCCGGAAGGAAGTGGCGATCTCCTTGAAGCCTTCCTGCGCGGCCACGTCCGCAAAATTCTGGTACATGGTGGTCCATTCGTAATTCTCGCCTTCGGCCGCGGCCAGCAGGTTGCTCAAGGTATCCCCCAGGTGAAAGGGATACCCGGCCACGATCTCGGTGGCGCCTTCCCCCAGGTACTTGAAGAAGACCTTGGCGTGCTCCTTCTCGTTTTCCGCGGTTTCCAGAAAAATGGCGGCAATGTATTCGTAGCCGGCCTTCTTGGCCTCTCCGGCATAGAAGGTGTAGCGGTTCCGAGCCTGGGATTCGCCGGCAAAGGCGATGAGCAGGTTTTTTTCGGTTTGCGAACCCTTCAACTCCATGGAAAATCCTCCTTTGGACAAAGCTTTAGTGAGAGTTATCGCCGAGTATTGATTCTCTTAACATAGGTGCGCCGGTCTTAAAATGCCACCCGGATGAGCAGCTAAATATTGAAGCTCGTTCAGCCAAACATCAGCCAGCCGGGTTTGACGATGAGCAAGACCCCGATAATCAGCATCAGGACGCCGCCGATGAGATTGGTGAAGCGTTTGTAGCCGCCGGTGACGCCCATCATCTGCAGGGTGACCATGGCCGCGGCGAAGATGAAGATGTCATCGAGCATGAAAATGAAGATATAGAGCAGGATATAGAGATAATAATGCCAGAACGGCATGGGCGTCAGACTCAGAATCTGGAGATAGACCACCGGAAAGCCGGCGGAGCAGATCACCTCCACCAGATTGACCAGGAAGGCCAGGAGGATGATGCCGCCCAGGGCCAGCCAGAATTTGCGGGCCGAGATCACCTCCTTGACCCGCGCCATGGTCCGCTGGCGGCGGGCTCCCTGGCTCAGCTTGCAGACGCCGGCAGTGTCGGTCCAATATTCTTTCAGATTATAGCCCCCGGCAAACAGGGCCACCAGGCCGATAATAATCCTGACCCAGAAGATAAATCCTAAAAAAACCAGAATATTGAGCCAGGCGGTCATGAACAGGAAGTAAACGGCCCCCGAGGCGATGATAAAAGCGCTGCCCAGAATCCACATTTTCTTCCGGTCTTCCATGCCCAGCAGCAGGTTGATGAGGAAGATCAGCACCCACATGGCGCAGGGATTGAAGCCGTCCAGAGCGCCGATCAAAATGGTGACAGCCCCCAGGGAGAGGTACTTGAGGTTGATCGGCCCGATAAGGGGCAGGGTCACGGTGTCGGGGATGAACTGTTGCTCCGGGGCGGGAGTCAGGCCCGGGGCCTGCCCGGGAGAGAGTCGGCCCACCACGTCGGGGACCTCCCGGCGGCGCGCTTCCTGGATGACGCTTTCGATCAGGCGGCCGGTGGTTAAGGCATCCTGCCAGCCGATGATATAGCGCTCCCCGATGACGGTAAAGGGCACCCCGGAGACATCGGCGTTCAGCAGCCTCCCGACTTTCTGCATTAATTCCAGGTTGTTCCGGTCGGCAAAGACCTCCAGGAGGACGACCTTAAGATCCGGATCGGCACGTTGCAGCTCCGCCAGAAACTCTTTCTCCTGGGCGCAATGCGGGCAGCCCTCGGTCCAAAAGAGATAAATGGTGACCGGCTTAGCCGCCGCATAAGTGAGCTGAGGGGCCAGGCAGAGGGATAACCAAAGGAGGCAGGAAAATACCAGGATTTTTTTTATCATCAGGGTCTGGACAATGCCGTATTATTCAGGCCGAGTATCATTCGTAGCTCTCTGAATGCCCAGGAACATCTTGAAAAATTGCGGTTCGCCGAGAGCCCGGGCCAGTTCCCGGAAGGAGACATAGACAAAAAACAGGCACACTAGCCAGATTTGCACTACCCAGAAATGCGCCCAGATGGTTTCATCCCAGAGATGCTCGGCAGCCAGCCTCAAGTCCCGATACTGCCACCAGAGGGGCAGAAGGTATTCCAGGGATCTGACCGCCAGGGCGACCAAAACGTAGATCACGGTTTTCCAGGCAATGTTGTAAATTAAAGGTTTATCGGGGTACTTATTGATAAACCGAATGTTATCCGCAATCAGGACCACCTTTCCCACAATCAGCGCGCCGATAGTGGCCGCGAGATGCCCGGAAAAATTAATGTGATATTGTTCCAGCATAAGTCTTTTGGTAAAAATGATCACATTAAAGGCCACAAAGAAAAACAATGTCGGAGCAATGAGTTCCAGCAATTCGCGTTTCAGGGCTCTCAGAATCCTCTGCATAAACACTATTGCTCCCAGAGGATCGTGCCGCAATCCTTCAGATCATAACCTCCCAGGGCGGTGGCCGCGGCCTGGAACTCCGGGGCGCGGATAACCGAGAGCAACGTCTGGAAGCGGGCGTCGGTAAAGGTGCTTTCGGGCACCACCAGGTCATAGCGCTCGGGCAGCAGCGGGATAAAATCCAGCCCCAGGGCCCGGGCTGCGGCCAAAATGCCCAGGCCCACGTCGGCGGTGCCGGAAAAGACGTTCACGGCCACCGCCATGTGGGTGTACTCTTCCCGCGCGTAACCCTGGACCTGATCGGGGTCAAGCCCTTCCTGCTTGAGCAGGTAATCCAGGAGGAGCCGGGTGCCGGCGCCCCGCTGCCGGTTGATGAAGCGCAGCTCGGGGCGCACCAGGTCCCGGATGCTTTTTATCTGCTTGGGGTTGCCCGGGGCCACCATGAGGCCCTGCTCCCGCCAGGCCAGGTTGATGAGCTTTAAGGGCACGCCCGGCAAATAGCGCTCAATAAAGGGCACGTTGTAGGTGTTGGTCTCGGGGTCCAGCATGTGGCTGCCTCCCAGGTGGGCCCGGCCCTGGCGCAGGGCCATGAGGCCCCCCAGGCTGCCCACATGCCCGGAAGACAGGCGCAGTCGGTGGTCCCGGCGGTGCAGCAGGTTGGCCAACAGGTCGATGGTGTTGTCGTGGCTGCCCAAGACCACCAGGGTGCCCTCGATGTCCTCCGGGGTCACCAGGAGCTCGGCCGCCACCGGCCGATCCTCTTCCAGGCCTTCGCTCAAGGCCGGCACGGTGAGCAAGCCGTCCGCCCGCACCAGGGAGGTGATGGTCCCGGCCCCCCGGGGCAGGGGGGTGGCGATGACCTTGTCCCCCACCCGGCCCAGGGTGACCCGGATGAACTCGGTTAAACCGGGTTTGGACGGCAGGTTTTGGGCCGGATAAACCGTGAGGCTGGGCCGGGGAGCCAGGCGCACCCCCGCCAGGCCGGCGATCAAGGGCGCGGCGAACTGCTCGAAGGACAGCACCGCGGACACGGGATAGCCCGGGTTGCCGATGACCGGCTTGCCCTGCACCACTCCCAGAACGGTGGGCTTGCCCGGCATCATGGCAACCCCGTGCACCAGCACTTCCCCCAGGGCAGCGATGGCCCGGTAGGTGTAATCTTCGGTGCCTGCGGAGGACCCGGCGTTGATCAGGACCAGGTCCGCCGCGTCGACAGCCTCCTTTAAGGCCGCGGCCAGGACCTCGGGGTCGTCCCGCACGATGGGCCGGACGCTGGGCTCCCCGCCCGCGGCGGCCACCAGGCCCGAGAGGATGACGGAATTAAACTCCGGCAGCTTGCCGGCAGGCAGCTCGCGCTCCAGCTCCGTCACCGGGATGAGCTCGGTGCCGGTAGGGATGATGGCGACCCGGGGCCGGCGGCGCACCGGCGCCGCGGTAACCCCCGCGGCCAGCAAGGCCCCCTGGGCCCAGGGAGTGATCTCGACCCCTTCCGGGAGGACCATTTCTCCCGTGACCAAATCCTCCCCCACCCGGCGCACGTGCTGCCAGGGAAACGTAGGACCCTCCACCGTGATAGGGTCGGCCTCCGGGTCCGGGACCTGCTCCACCATGATCACCGCGTCGGTCCCCGGCGGCATGAGATGGCCGGTATTGATGGGAAAGGCCGCTTGGCCCACAGCCAGATGCTTGGGATTATCGGGTGTAGCCCCGAAGGTTGCGGCCGCGGCCACCGCAAAGCCGTCCATGGCCGCCTGATGCGCCGCGGGAGAAGACCTCCGGGCCATAATGGGCGCCGCAGTCACCCGGCCCCGCGCCGCGGCCACGGGGATTTCCTCGGACCGGGCCATGCCCTCCAGATCAAACCGGGCCAACCACATCTCCCGGGCCTCTTCCAAAGATTTCATCCGCAGATAGATACGCCGTTTCATAGGGGTTATCCTTTATAAGGATTGCGGGAGCAGTCAGAGTGGGGGTGAATAAATTCCAGATTACAGTATCTTAAGCCCTCTCCCCCGAACCCCCTCCACCAGGGAAGGGAAAATTCAGAGGTCCTGGGTCTATGAAAGGTCTTTGCATCACTAGTTCAATATGAGGCTTCACAATAAATATGGCAAGTAAATCAAGTTGATCCGGAGGCACAGCCACGCCGTTTTGTCTTTTACCGAAAACTGAAAACTGAAAACCGAAAACCCTTTTACTCGGGAAGCATTGTATCCCCGAACAGGAGATTAATAAAGGCCAACTTGTAGGGGGGCAGCAGCTTGTCCCGGCGGGTGACCAGGGCCAGGTGGTCCGGCTTGAAATAGTGGCCCAGGGGAATAAAGGCCAGGCGGCCCGGCCGCGGCAGGTTCCGGGCCAGGGTGGCGAACGCGAGGCCCAGGCCGGTTTCCACGTAGCGGGCGCTCAACTCGACGTTGGAGGACTCCAGGATGATGCGGCAGGTAAGACCTAATTGGCGGAAGCGCTCTTCCAGGAAGTGGCGGCCGCCGGATTCGTGCCCGGGGGGCGGCAGGATCAAGGGGTAGCGGGCGATCTGCCGCCAGGTAACCCGGCGCAGCCGGGTCAAGGGGTGGTCCGGTGGAGTCAGGAGGACCGTGTCCACCGGCTGCCAGCGCCGGGCGGCCAGGTCCCGAGGGACCAGGGACTCCAGGGCCAGGCCGAAATCGATGTCGCCGTCCCGCACCAGGGGGAAGACCGCAGCCTGGGGGCGGTCCAGCAGGGTCAGTTCCACCTGGGGAAATTGGCGCAGGTAGGCGGCCAGGGTCTCGGGCAACAGGTGATAGAGCGTGGTGAAGGGCGCGGCCAGGCTCAAGGGCCCCTGGGGGCGCCCGCCTTGGGCCCGCAGCTCTTCCTGGAGCCGGTCCCATTGCCCCAGGACCCCCTGGGCAAAGGCCAGGAGCTTTTCCCCCGCGGGGGTCAGCTTCAGGCGGCGTTTGCCCAAACGCTCGAAAAGCTGGGTGTCCAACTCGTCTTCCAGGGCCTTGACCTGCTGGCTCAAGGCCGACTGGGTGCGAAAAGTGGCCTCCGCGGCCCGGGTGAAGCTCCCCAGTTTGGCCACGTGGTAAAAGCCCAGGAGTTGTTGCCATTCCATAAAATTGCCTAATCAATATCATAAAATTAATTAATTTTACTTATCATGAGATTTAGCAGAAAATCTTAGTCAGGGAAACCTAATTTTTCTGGAGGTGCGTCATGAAAGACTCCTTGCAGCCCGGTCTGAAATACGAATTTGAGTTTCAAGTGCCCGAAACCAAGACGGTTCCTTATCTCTACCCCGAGTCACCGGAGTTCCAGCAGATGCCCCGGGTGTTGGCCACCGGCTATATGGTGGGGCTGTTCGAATGGGCCTGCATCCAGGCCCTCAACCCCCATCTGGACTGGCCCCGGGAGCAGACCGTGGGCATCGCGGTCAACCTGAGCCACGTCGCCGCCACCCCGCCGGGCCTGGTGGTCACGGTGCGGGTGCTCCTGGAAAAGGTGGAAGGCCGCAAGCTCACCCTGTTCATCGAGGCCGACGACGGCGTGGACCTGATTTCCCAGGGCTACCACGAGCGCTTTATCATCGACGCTGCCAAGTTCAACGCCAAGGTGGCCGGCAAGGCTAAATCCGCCGGGGCCAGCCAGGAGTAAGCCACGGCGCGGCCGTTAGCGAAATAGATCTGACTGACAACAGAACTGAGGCCGGCATCTGAGGTTTGGCCTGCTCGGGAAAAAATGTGACTAGCCGCTGGTGAAAGGGACGGCGCCCGGAAGGGCGCCGTCTTTTGTTAGCCGGAAAAACGCTTTTGTCACGTGAGACTTCCGCGAGAGCCTGCAAAGAAGAGATAGCTGGGGGCGGCGCGCCCACATGAGACGTTCCCAAAGGTCCGGTTCCATGGTATGTTGAAGAGGTAGCTTAGGCTTATTAATAAATTCCTCCTTTAAACCGACAAGTACTGAGAAAACCAAATGAAAAGGAGCTGTGCATGCCGGTAGGGATAAATACCCGAAGGCGGAAAACTATGTGGAGCAGGCTCAGATTGCCCCTGGCATGGTGCCTGGGCGTGGCCGCGGTGCTGGCACTTCCTGACGCGGCCTGGGCCAGCGGCGACCCTGGAGGCCTCGGCCTGCTCTCGGCCATCGGCGTCAGCATCATAGCCGCCACGGTCCTGGCTTATCTGGCTTATCTGACCAAACAGCCGCTGCTCTTGGCCTATATTGCCGCGGGCGCGGTCATCGGCCCCAAGTTTGGGTTCGGTTGGGTGCAGAGCGAGGCGGATATTCGGACCATCGCCCATATCGGCCTGATTCTCCTCTTATTCATGATCGGGCTGGAGCTGGACCTTAAAAAGCTGAAAGAATCGGGCAAGGACCTGATTACCACGGGCGTTTTACAATTCGTCCTGTGCGCCGCCCTGGGTCTCGGCTTCTTTATGCTGCTGGGGTTTACCATCGGCGAGCCCTACGAATACCGGATTTTCGGCGTCAAGGTGCTGGGCGGCGAATACGACCTGCTCTACCTGGCGGTGTGCATGGCCCTGAGCAGCACCACTATCGTCGTGAAGCTGCTCTATGAGAAATTCGAACTGGACACCCTGGCCGGCCGGCTTACCTTGGGCGTCCTGGTGTTCCAGGATATCTGGGCCATCGTGGTCCTGAGCATCCAGTCCTCCCTGGCCAACCCGCAACTCCTGGCCATCTTGCAGGATTTCGCCGAGGCGGGCCTGGTCGTGGTTATCAGCCTGGCGCTCAGCAAATACGTGCTGGGCTATGTCTTCCGCAAGATCGCCAGGCTTCCGGAACTCGTTCTGGTGGCCTCGCTAGGGTGGTGCTTTTTGATCGCCGGCCTGGCCGGCGAGTTCGGCCTCTCCATGGAAATGGGCGCCCTGATTGCGGGCGTGGCCATCTCCACCTTTCCCTACAACCTGGATATCATTGCGAAGATCGTCAGCATCCGGGACTTTTTTATCACCCTGTTCTTTGTGGCCTTGGGGATGGCGATTCCCAATCCCCTGGACAACCTGGGCATGTTCCTGGTGGCCGGGGCGGCGGCCCTCTTTCTGGTGGCCTCCCGATTCCTGTCGGTCTACCCCATCTTGTACTTCCTCAAGAACGGCAACCGGGTCAGCCTGCTGACCTCCATCAACCTGTCGCAGTTGAGCGAATTCGCCCTGGTGATCACGGTCATCGGCGTGAAAGAAAAACATATCGTCCCGGACATCCAGACCATCATTACTTTCGTGTTCGTGATGACCTCGGTGGCCTCCACCTATATGATTAAGTTCAGCAACCCCTTACAGAAGGTCCTTGGCCGGGGACTGGCCGCGATCGGCTTCAAGGACCTCGTCAGCGCCCCCCCGGAGACGGCCAAGGAGCCCAAAGACATTGCCCTGTTAGGGTTTTTCCGGGTCGCCAGCGCCCTTCTCCGTGAGGTGGAGGACGCGGCCCCGGACCTCAAAGATAAGATGCTGGTGGTGGACTTCAACCCCGGGGTTTTGCAGAAATTGCCGGAACACGGCGTCAAAGTGGTCTATGGGGACATCAGCAACCCGGAGACCCTGCACCACGCCGACCTGGAAGAGGCCAAGATCGTTATTTCCACCATCCCCGATGAGATCCTGGTCGGGACCAACAATCAAAGACTCATCGACACTATTAAGAAAATGGCCCCCGAGGCCCGGATCATCGTCACCGCGGAAAGCCCCTTGCGGGCCCTGCGGCTCTATGAGGCCGGGGCCGACTACGTCTATCTGCCCAACCAGTTGGCGGCCCGGCATCTGCTCGAAGTGGTGGCGCGCCTGTTCCGGGGCGAAGAGGTCGTGCTCCAGGAAGAGGAAATGGCCCGACTCGCTGAACGGGATGAGGTAATCGGCTGACCGCACCATGGGTCAAGAAATCACCCTGGGCGCACCTAAGGTTATACCCGGAAATAATTTGCATAAATGGCTTGGCTTTTCCCTCCCCCTTGATGGGGGTCAGGGTGGGGGTGGATTAACTCCCGATTAGGTTGTCCTACGCCCCCTCCCCCCAGCTTCCTCCCACCGGGGAGCAGAACCGTGGGGTGCGCACTGCGCACCATTACTTTTCCGATAACTGGCCAGATGAGGGGAGCCCGCATGGGAGAACAAGACGAGCAGAGCATGGGCCGGCTGGAGCTGGCGGACTACCTGGCCGGCCTGGGCGAACAGTTGCGCCGGGGCGCCCTTTCGGCCCACGGCCGTCAATGGACCGTGCCGGAAGCCATTGATGTCCGCCTGGAGTTCAAGGAAAAGAAGGGCCGCATCAATGCCAAACTGAGTTGGTCCTGGTCCACCCTGGGGGACTATGATCAGGCGGCCCAAGCCGAGGTGGCCCGCTGGCAGGACGACCTGAAGCAGGTCAAGAAGCGGATGAGCGCCACCTTTAAAGAGCTCCAGCGGCTGGCAGGCCAGGGGGCTTTCCCCGATGAGCGCCCCCTGAGAGACCTGGTGGAGAGTTCCCGGTCCTTTGCAGCCCTGGCCGAGACCGATTGGCAGGGGGCCATGCAGGAATTTCTGGACCATCTGGCGAACTTGCAGCACGCGGTGGCCAACCAGCAGCAGGAAGCCATGCTCCACGAGCTGCGGGACCTGCAAAACCGCATGGCCGCGTGCCACCGGGAATTCAAGTCCAGGGGCGGGACGGCTAAATAGCTTCGCTTGAGATTCGTACCCTTACCCCCCTCTCCTCCTCCAAACCTGGGCTGACAAATTCAGGGAAAATAGGCTGCCATCCCGATTAATAGACCACGTGCAGCTAAACTCGGCGATTGAGTCCCAAAATCATTTTTGACTGGAAGTCATTTCAAAACCCCCATTTTCCCGTCACCCCGAGCGAAGCGAAGGGTCTCAAGTATTTTAAAAGACAAGATTCTTCGCGCCGCTCAGAATGATTATTTTTAAAATATTGAGTTTTGAAGTAGGCTGCAGGAGAGGCAAGGATACCGACGAGGCTGGGTTCTTGAGAAGGATCTTTCCAAAGGTCTCAGGCATCACTGCATAATGGCAACGTCAATTTTACCAGGAGGTGACGGCATGAAGAGATTGGGGATCTTGCTCATCGCGTCAATTTTGGGGGTAGTGCTTGCTTACAGCAGCCAGGAAACCAAAGCCCAAGCCAAGCCGGCAGCCCAGCCGAAACAGAGCGAGCCTGCCGCGCCTGCGGCCCCGCAGCCGGGCTACGTCGGACCTATTGAGAAACTAACCCTGAATAATAACTACTTCCGCCAGGTTCTGTTCACCGGCAAACATAGCCAGCTTGTGGTTATGTGCTTGCAGCCCGGGGAAGAAATCGGCAAGGAAGTCCACGCCAGCGTAGACCAGTTCTTCCGTATCGAATCTGGTAATGCCAAGTTCATCTTTGGTGAGAACGAAGAGCGCCTGGTCGGTGACGGGGACGCGGTGGTGGTGCCTGCCGGCACCTATCACAATGTGATCAATATGTCTTCGGTGAAGCCGCTGAAGCTGTATACAATTTACAGCCCTCCGGTTCATCCTGATGGCACAGTGCATAAAACCAA
The DNA here is from genome assembly GCA_023229795.1 of Syntrophobacterales bacterium. GTDB lineage: Bacteria > Desulfobacterota > Desulfobaccia > Desulfobaccales > 0-14-0-80-60-11 > 0-14-0-80-60-11. The sequence continues at coordinate 10,277 of JALNYP010000035.1, read as the reverse complement.
AGCCGAAGCGGAAGCCGCAGAACATCACTAAGCCGAGATTTTATTGTTCCTTGACTCCCCCTGAGGGGAGCGAGGGCGCGTAGCGCGTAGGGCGGGAAAGCGCAGCGCATCCCGCCTTTTCTCTTTCCCCTCACCCAAACTTCCTATCCATCGTCCGGTATTGAATCGCCTCCGCCACCTGGGCCGGGCCGATGGCGCCCTCCCCCTCCAGGTCGGCGATGGTCCGGGCGATCTTCAAGATGCGGTGGTAGGCCCGGGCGGAGAGGCCCAGGCGCTCCATGGCCACCTCGAGCAGACGCTGGGCTTCGGGACCCGGGGCGCAGTGCTGCTTGATGAGCCGGGCCGGCATGTGGGCGTTGGCATGGATGCGGGTTTTGTGGAAGCGGCGCCCCTGGACCTCCCGGGCCGCCACCACCCGAGCCCGCATTTCGGCGGAGCCCTCGCCGCCCTCCGGTGCGGCCAGGTCCCGAAACGGCACCGCGGGCACCTGAATCTGGATGTCGATGCGGTCCAACAGCGGCCCGGAAATACGGGAGCGATAGGAGTTGATCTGGTTGGGGGTGCAGGTGCAGGCCCGCTTGGGATCGCCGTAATAGCCGCAGGGGCAGGGGTTCATGGCCGCCACCAGCATGATCCGGGCCGGGTAGGTGAGCGAGGTGGCCGCCCGGGAGATGGTCACCTTGCCTTCTTCCAGGGGCTGGCGCAGCACCTCCAGGGTGGAACGGCGAAATTCGGGGAGTTCGTCCAGGAACAGCACTCCGTGGTGCGCCAGGCTCACTTCGCCGGGCCGGGGGATGGTGCCGCCGCCGATGAGGCCCGCGTCCGAAATGGTGTGGTGGGGCGACCGGAAGGGCCGCCGGGACACCAGGGCCTCCCCGGGCCTGAGCCGCCCCATGATGCTGTAAATTTTGGAGGTCTCCAGGGCCTCCTCGAAATTCCAGGGGGGCAGAATGGTGCGCAGGCTCCGGGCCACCATGGTCTTGCCGGCCCCGGGCGGCCCCACCATCAGGACGTTGTGACTGCCCGCCGCGGCAATGAGCAGGGCCCGTTTCACCGGCTCCTGGCCCCGGACTTCCCTAAAGTCTTCCTCGTAGGAAGGCGGCGGCGCCAAGAACTCCGGCGGCTCGGAAACCAGGGGCGCCAACACCTCCCGCCCGTTCAAGAACTCCACCACCTGGGACAGGTGCTCCACGCCATAGATGTTGATTCCCTGTACCACCCCGGCCTCTTTGGCGTTGTCCTTGGGAATGATCAGAGAGAGGTTGGCCGCCCGGGTAGCCAGGGCCATGGAGAGCACCCCCCGGGTGGGTTTGAGGCGGCCGTCCAGAGAGAGCTCCCCATAAAGCAGGTAGTTTTCCGGCGCCTCCGGCGGCACGAAGCCCTGCGCTGCCAAAATCCCTACGGCTGCGGGCAGGTCAAAACCGGTGCCTTCTTTGCGGATATCGGCGGGAGCTAGATTAATAGTGACCCGATTCCCAGGAAAGCGGTACCCGGAGTTTTTCACCGCGGCCCGGACCCGGTCGCGGCTCTCCTTGACCGCGGCCTCGGGCAGCCCCACGGTAGTGAAGCCCGGCAGACCCGGGGCCAGGTCCACCTCCACCTCGACGATATAGGCGTCCACTCCCAGCAAGGCCCCGCTTTTCACTCGCGCCAGCATCCGTTCACCCTGTCAAAGACCGCCCAATTCCCCAGGCTTCATCCATCCCCTCCCGGTTCCGGCGGCTCAGCGCATCAGCGGCAAGATGGTCCCGCCCGCAATGGCCATAATGACTACCAAAATCATGGCCAGCATCACCACATTGGCCTTCGTGAGAAAATTCGGCTCCTCTGTCACGATGATATTGGCGTACGGCCAGAGCTTCCGCGTGTCATAGAAAACGAGGAACATCCAGACCGACAGCAATCCGAGCTTGTCCAGGTAATAAGCGGGATTGCCTTTTTTGACCGCGATGATGATATTGGTGATCAAGGCAATAGTTATGAGAAATATAATGATCTTCTCCATAATAATAATGGGCCAGAACCAGGCTGTCTTACTTCTTAAAAATTTAGCAATGCGATTATACTTGTCGTAAACCCAGACCGGGTCGGTGCCTTCTACGTTGAGTTGAATGGAATATTTGCTGAAATCCAATAAAATATTTTTATCAAAACGGGTCTTTTGTTCCCAGCCCTCAATCCAGAACGACAGGTCGCTGGTTTGGTCCCCCAATTCTTTCTGGCTCAACAAATGTTCAATGGAGTTGGAAAAGACTCTGGTCTGCCCCACAGTCGTAGATATCCGAAAATAGCGTTCCACTTCCGGCTTGCTGAAGCCCTCTATGATGATATCGCCTAAGGCAAATATGTCCTCCCGCTTCAGAACGCACGGTCGCATGCGCCCGTGTCGTTCATACCTCTTTTCAATGCCGCCCGCGGCCATATGATCTCCTGGTTCCGGCCTCAGCGCCAGCGCCGCGGCTCAAAAATTTCTCATAGTTATCCTCAAGAGCGACATACGCCTTCCTGGCGCCTCTTAGTGAACGGCGGACCATCGAACCGGGAGTATAAAGGGGAAAAATGACACGGCGATCGAGGTCGCGGCCATACCCCGATCGGAGAATAACGCCAAGCCCTGCCGGTGCAGCAGGGCTGATCGATTGAAGAGAGGTCAACGGGCGGTCTTATGCTCCTTGGGCCTCCTGGCCGGAACGCCTAACGCTTGCTGCCGGCCTCCAGGAGTTCTTCCAGAGACTTATCGGAATATCCATAACACATGATCGGTTTGATGACCTGTTGTTGCCTTTCGCCTTTGGCCGGTTTGCCCTGTTTCGCGGCTTTGGCCGGTTCCATCTCCGTGGCCAGGGGGGATTTACTCTTGATAAAACCGGCGCGCAGGCCGTAGATATCAAAAATCGTGCCGTTGGTGAACCACCCCACCTGCTTGCCGTTCCAGCCGAAGACCTGGTCTTCGGTTACGTAGGCCGCAGGCCGGCCATCCCACAGGTAGATGGACTCTTTGTCCTCGGCGATATAGGCGACCGGCTTGCCATTCTTGTTGAACAGAGGCACTTCCATAACTTCAGGCTCCTTATCGGCAAACAGGTGGGCGGCCACCCGGTCAGTGGCCGCCGAGATGACGCTGGCCATGCTCGATCTTCAGGCACCGGTCCATCACCACCAGCAGACCGGCCTGCCTGGCCTTAAGGGCTGAGCGGGGTTCTTCCAGACCCAGTTGCATCCATACCACTTTGGCCCCCCCCGAGATAGCTTCCTCCACAATGCCCGGAATGGCCTCCACGTTGCGGAAGATGTCCACCACCTCCACGGGAAAGGGAATGTCCTTCAGACCGGGGTAACACTTCTCCCCCAAAACTTCCCGGCAGCCGGGGTTGACCGGAACTATGCGGTAACCGTGCTCCTGAAGATATCTGGCCACCTGATAGCTGGGCCGATCGGGATTGGCAGACAGCCCCACCACTGCGATTACCCGATAAGTATCCAGGATCTCGGTAATTTCCGCGGCGCTCGCCTGTATCTCTGGGCTTTCCGTCACGATGCCTCCTGGCTTGCTTTCCCTGCTCCGGCCAAAGGCGGCCGGACGCTCTCCCTGCCTAGAACGTCATGGTGGTGGACCCGGGGCCCGGCCCCATGGCCTGCTTCATCTGCAAGGCATCCGCGTCCGCGATCTTAAAGGCCATCTTGATATACTGATACCCGAACTTCAAGAGTTCCTCGTCATCGTCCCAGATCTTCTCCTTGACCTCGTCATCCACGTCGAAGATGGACAGAAAGCGGCTCTTGAAGACGAAGTCCCGGAACTGGTCCAGGTCGTACATGACCATGGCGAAGAGCCGATTGCCCCGGTCGTCCGTGACCGGCCCGCCATCTTCGGCCCGGCGCAGCATCATGATCTTCCACTCCCGGTTCATCTCATCGTACCGGTCCACGCCCTGGTCCGCCTTCCAGCTGGCCACGTTCCATTCGTCCTCGGCCTCGTAGCCGCGGCAATGTTCTTCCCGCACGTAGAAATAGAACTCGTCCAGGCCCTCCTCAGTGATGAGGGTGCCCTGGCCGATGGGGTAATAGCGGCAGGTAGCCGGACGATCGCTGTACACCTCGCAGCCGGTGACCGGCCGCACAAAGGGGCAGCGGTTTTCGAACCGGGGCATATCCATGATGACCATGGGCAGGCCCGATTTGTCATGGCCTTCCATCCGGGTATACTTTTGCAAAAATTCCGCCGCCTTCATCCTAAGGCGAGTTTTCAGACGCAGGATATCATAAGGGGTAAGGATGATGGTGGTTTTGCCGCAGCACTCGGTAAAGCACGACACGCCCGGGTGACACTTGAATTTGAAACGGCTCTCGGTGGTCAGCTTCCGGGGTTCCACCACCCGCATATTCATATCTACCATGTTCCACTCCTTCGGTTTTTCTTTGCTTATGAGTATCTTATCAAAATTTTGCCTAAATAAAAATCCTTTAATGCGCGGGACTAGTGGCACCGGCTTCCAGCCTGTGAGCCATATCTCGAACATACCCCACAAATCATCAAAAGCAGGGTTTGTGGGGTACAGGCAGGCGGCATAAAATAGGTAAATGCTCCCCGGCCATACAAAAAAAAACCGGCCCCCGAGGGGGCCGGTTGCAGTTCACCGCTCTTAACCCGCCGTTAGAACCCCCGGCCCGACATGCGGGCCTGGAGCATGGCCACAGTGCGGTACACGATGTGGGCCAGCTTGGTGTACGGGGCATAGAAGAACAGCATGAAGATCGCGGTCAGGTGCAAAAAGTACGTGGGGTAGGCCAGAATCGGGATATGCACCAGGCGGAAAACCCAGGAGAGCAATCCCGTGGCGCCCACGGCAAAAATCAAGTAGATCAGGAACCAGTCAAAATAGGAACCGTAGCCGGCCTTCTCGGCGTTGGCCTGGCGTTCTTTCAGGATGTTCCAGATGCCGTACAGCAAGGACGCGGTTCCAGCCATAGCCAGCAGCTTTATCGGTGACAAGAGAAAGTACGGAGATTCATGGTGCAACACCCACTCATTAAGGAATCCCCAGGTAGTGACCACCAACAGGAAGATGAACCCGAAGACCAGGAACAGGTGGTTGGTGGACCGTTTATAAGTGACTTCGCACTGCCGGAAGCGGTTGTGGAACAGGATATCCTTGATGGTGGCGATCAGGTTCCCCACCAGGTTGCCTTCCACCTTCACCCGCCATGGGTTGGCGCTGTTGATGTCGTTCCAGAAGGCCATGACGCCTTTGGCCAGCACCGCTACGGCAAAGAAGAAGGTGGGCACGAAGATGAAGTCCACCAGCAGGGTCGGGAAGAAGTGGGAGTACACAATGGTTCCTTCCGGGATGCCCCAATGGCCGGTTAGCTTCAGAGCCAGCATCAGGAGCACCATCGGGAAGGCGATGAGCAGCGGCAGGAACTTGGGGTCTCCCACCGCCTTGGCTAACACCGGCGGCGTAGCATACTTCTCGATGCACATCTTCCTGAGGACGCCCAGGACCTCGCCGGGCTTGGCGCCCCGGGGGCAGTACACCGTGCAGTCGCTGCACTGGTGGCACAGCCAGATATCCGGGTCGTTGAGCACCTCTTTCAAACCCCATTGGGTCTGGAGCATTTCCTTCCGGGGGAAGGGCTTCTGGTCCGGGGTCAGGTTGCAAACCACCGAACAAGTGTCGCATTGATAACACTTTTTGACCGTGTCCCCCCCCGCGGCCACTACCCGCTCCACGAATTGGAGGTCCGGTTTAATGAGAGTTTCGCCAGACATGGATCATACCTCCTAAAATTCCTTGAAGGGGTTGGGGCCGATCTCTTTGATCCGGGCCACAAAATCATCCAACAGTTTCGGCAGCCGGTCGAACTCGGAGTGGGCGATCTGGTATAGCTGCACCCGGTCGGATTCCAGCCCCAGCTTGTCCAGGGTTTCCGACAACTTGCTCAAACGGTATTCGCAGAGCTCGCTGCCTTTGGCAAAGTGGCACTGGTAATCGTCGCCGTGCTTGCAGCCCAACAGCACGATGCCATCCACACCCCGGGAGAGGGCGTCCGAGATCCACACCATGTTGAAGGACCCCAGGCAGCGCAAGGGGATGAACCGGATGCGCGGGTCGATTCTCAGCTTGTGCAGTCCCGCGGCGTCCAGGGCCGGGTAGGCGTCGTTTTCGCAGACCAGGCTCAAGACCCGGAACGGGGCGTTGGGATCGTCTTCATCCTCGATTTCCGGCACATCCGCGGCCTTGATCATGGAGCCGATAAGATCAACGCCATAGTCCTTGAAGGAGACGATGCGTTCGGGGCAGGCCCCCATGCAGGTGGCGCAGCGCCGGCAGCGGTTGATCTTATAGAACGGCGTGCCTTTTTCGTCTTCTTCGATGGCGCCGAAGGGACATTCCTCCGTGCAGCGTTTACAGGAAGTGCAGCGCTGCATGAAGGGATCCGGGAAGGTCAGGTCCCAGGCCCGGGGATGCACCGCCATGCCTGCGGCCACATGCTCCACCGCCTGGATGGCTTTCAAGGCCGCGCCCGTGCCGTCTTCCGCGGCCATGGGCATGGTCATGGGCTGGTGTACGCAACCCGCGGCATAGATGGCCGTCCGGCGGGTTTCATAGGGGAAACAGATGAAGTTGGAGTCGGCAAAGCCCATGTAGGGCTCGATCTCCGGCAGGCCCGGCCCCTGACGATAGGTGAGATTGATCACCGCTTCATCATTGGTGACGGGGACCATGCCGGTGGCCAGGACCAACAGGTCGGCTTCGAACACCACGTTGTCGCCCAGGAGGGTGTCGGTGGCGTTAATCAAAATCTTGCCGCCTTCTCCCAGGCTGACTCCGGCGATCTCCGCCTTGGTCAGCATGACCCCGGGGTCGCTCTGCACCTGCTTATAGAACAGCTCCGTCTGGCCCGGGGTGCGGATGTCCTTATAGAGGATCATCGCGGTGGCCCGGGGATTGGCCTGCCGCACATACAGAGCCTGTTTCAGCGAGGCCAGGCAGCAGAAGTCCGAGCAGTAAGGCAGATGCTCCGGGTCCCGCGAACCGGCGCATTGAATGAAGGCCACGCTTTCGGCCGGCTTGCCGTCGGAGGGCCGGACGAGCTTGCCGCTTTTGGCCAGCTCCTCCATCTCGATATTGGTGATCACGTCTTTGGACAGGCCGTAACCCAGCTTGGTGAGCTTGGTGGCGTCATAGGGCCGCCAGCCCGCCGCGATGACCACGGACCCCACCCGGATGGTTTCCACGTTCCCGTCGGACTTGATGGTGGCATCCAACAGGCCGGGCTCACCGTCGATGGACTCGATGGCCGCCGAGGTCATTACCTTGATCTTCGGGTGGTTTTTAACTTCCTGGATCTTCTTGAAGACCGTGGGCTCCTGGATAGTGGTGTAGGGGTAGCTCGACGGCGTCTGCCGGTAGAGCTTGGCCCCGTAGCCGCCCAACTCCGCGGTTTTTTCCACCAGGACCACCTGGTAGTCGTTGTTGGCCGCTTCCAAAGCCGCCGTCAAACCGGTGACGCCGCCGCCGATGACCAGGATGGTCTTGTCGCATTCGGTCTGGTACGGCTCGGGCATCTCCGACTTTTTGACCTTGGCGCAATACATGCGCAGGTAGTCTTCGGCCAGATTCTGGGTCTCTTCGACGTTGGGCTCATGGGTCCAGACCACCAATTCCCGAATATTGCAGCGCTCCACGATGGCATTGGGGAAGTCCAGCTCTTCGTATTTCACCCGGGGGGAGCAGGCCGCGATGACCATGGCATTGATGCCGTCGCCTTCCGGCTTCATGTCCTCGAGGACCATGGCCCGGGCCTCGGGGCTGCACATGATGTCATGCTCTTTGATATATTGGATCTTGCCTTCTTTCTTGATGATCTTCTTGAGGCTTTCGAAATCGATGGCCTCGCCGATGCCACAGCCCTTACACAGGTAGACTCCTAATTTTTTCTCCATCATGACCTCCTGCCCGCGGCGATGAGACTCTTGAGGGCGGCGCCGGTGGCATCTTCATTGGATTTCATGACATCCAGGGGCCCCTTCAATGTGCCTACGGCGAGAATTCCCGGCGGCAGCAGTTCTTGGATGATAAAGCCGTCCGGAGTGTAGGATAGCGGCAGGGGGAAGGGCGATGCTTTGGTGGAAGGCACCATGCCCGCCGCCAACACCACCATATCGAAGACCATGCTCTGCTTGTCGCCCACGGCGGTATCTTCGGCCACCACCACGACGTTGTCCGTCCCGGGCTCCTGGGTGATCTTGGCCACCTTGCCCCGGATCAGATGCACCTTTTCATCGTCCCGCACTTTCCAGTAGAACTGTTCATAACGGCCCGGGGAACGAATATCGATATAGAAGATGTAGATTTCAGCTTCCGGGTTCTTCTCCCGCAGGTAGGTCGCCTGTTTCAGGGAAGCCATACAGCAGATGTAGGAGCAATAGGGCAGGTGGTTCTCGTCCCGGGACCCGGCGCATTGGACAAAGGCCACTTTGAGCGGGGCCTGTTGGTCGCTGGGACGCAGGATCTGGCCGCCGGTGGGGCCGTTGGCCGCCGCCAGGCGTTCCATCTGCATGTTGGTGATGACATTGGCCACCTGGCCGAAGCCCAGGTTGTCGGCCTTGGCGATGTCATACGGTTCCCAGCCGCCGGCCATGATGATGGCGCCGACGTTGACCGTCAGAATCTGCGGCTTCATGTGCAGGTCGATGGCGTCGTACTTGCACGCCTCCATGCACTTCTGGGCGCAGTCGCCGCTGCATACGGTCTTATCGATAACGTACTTTTGCGGGAAGGCGTAGTCAAAGGGGATAAAGGCCGCCTTGGTCTTATCCAATCCGAAGTTAAAGTCATTGACCCGCCACTCGGTGCAAGCCTCGGCGCAGGCGTTGCAAGCCACGCACCGGTCGTTGACATAGCGGGGGTGCACCTTAATGGTGACATCAAAGTCTCCTGCCGTACCACTGACCTGGGTAACTTCCGCCATGGTGTAAAACGTGATATTCGGATTTTCTTTGATCCGGCGGAATTGAATCTCCAGGCCGCACGTGGGAGGGCAGAGCTTGGGGAAATATCGGTGGAGTTGGGCAACCCGGCCGCCCAGGTAGGGAGCCTTCTCGGTGATGATCACCTGAGACCCCGCTTCCGCCGCTTCTACGGCCGCGGTGAGACCGCTGATGCCTCCCCCGATGACCAGAATCTTGCGATCATTGGCGTTCACACAAGTCCTCCTTCAGGACATTTGGGAGCCCGGGCCGCGGCCAGATTCGGCGCGTACCCAAACCCTCAAGTTCATATACCTCCAATATAACATTGTGAATAGAAGTGCAAGCGAAATTTTCTTCACTGGGCAGGGGACGAGGATCGATAACCTCCTCCTAAAAAAATGGCCGTGGCTGGCTGCCGCCACGGCCAAGCATCAAACGCCCGGGGCCCCGGGAGACCCGGAGCCCCGAAACGCTCAGTGGTTAGACCAACTTCTTGTAAGGCTCAGTCTCGAACTTCCACTCGTTCTTGTTCTTGTCGTACTGGGAGATGGTGAACACCCTCCACTTGCTGTCATCGATGCTCAGGAAGTCGGAGCGGTAGTAGTAGCCAGGATAACGGCTCTCTTCCCGGAACAGGATGTGGCGCAGGTGGGCCTCACCGGAGAGGATCCGGTGATACTGTTCCCAGGCCCGCATCAGTTCGTGCAGGTCGCGGGCGGCCAACCGGTTCGCGTCTTCCTTCAGCAGGGTGAGGCGCTTCAGGCCTTCTTCCAGGCTGGGCTTGTTGGTCATGTACATGGTGGAGCAACCCGCCACATACTCGTCCATCAGCTTCTGCAAGCGAGTCTGAACCTGCTTGGGCAGCAGATAGTTGGGGTTGATCTCCGGGGCGCTGGTGTAGTCTTTGTACTTCTCGTAGACCTCGAAGGGCAGGTAGATATCGGCGATGACTTCGTCGATGTTCTGCGCCGCTTCCAGCTTGTCGTTCTTGTGGTCCAGGATGAAGGCCAGGGCGCCCTTGGCGGCCATGCGGCCTTCGACGTGAGCGCCGGAGGAGAACTTGTGCCCGGAGGCGCCGACGCCGTCACCCGCGGTGAACAGGCCTTCAACGGTGGTCATGCGGTCATAGCCCCAGAACCAGTTCTCGGGCGCGCCCATATAGCCCTTGGAGGGGCCGGACACCCACAGACCGGCGCAGCCGGCGTGAGAACCGAGCAGATACGGCTCGGAGGGGATGATTTCCGACGGCACCTTGTCGGGCTCCATGTTGAAGGAGGCCCACAGGCAGGCGGCGGAGATG